>CAJBME010000078.1 GCA_903954065.1 uncultured bacterium | reverse complement strand
TTTGGCAGGCGGCCGGATGCGAAGAAGCGGTTTCGGAGCCATTGTCTTGAGGGATGTGGCCCGAAGGCCAATTGTGAAAACCGGGGCCAGCGTGCCCGGCTACAGCGGCGGAGCCGAACGCTTCTCCGAACGTCTTTTTGGCGTGGGGCCGGATGCGAGTCGATCAATGGGGCTCAAACGGTCAATCCGTTTGTGAAACATTGGCGCGCGCGCCAGATCCGGTGAGGCCGAGGCCTGGGGGGACGAATCAACGGTTTTCGCAGCTATTGTCTTGAAGAATGTGGCGGTGAGGTGGCGTTCAAGAGCGGCCGACGGGGACGTCGGCGCTGAAGGGGCATCGCATACCCGCCCAGGGTGCCAACCCTGGGAATTCACCCGCAAAAACAGACTCGCGTTCCAAAGAAACGCCGCATCGCCGCAGGCCTCAACCTCCGACCCCGCCAGCCGCTTTCATTCCCTCTTTGTCTCTCCTGTCTTTTTCCCTCAACTTTCAGCTTTCAACTTTCAGCTTTTCTTCATCACCAGCCGCCAATCGGGTTACCCGGCCCCAGAACGACTCAAGTTCCTGCGCCAACAAGGTGGCCAGATCTTGATCGTCCACCTGCAGCCGCCCCGCCTCCACCTCCACGAGGATGTCTCCTGCCGCCCCGAGTTCACAAAGATCCGTGGCTCCAGGGACAATGATGTCGATCGAATACTGGCCCGCAGGTCGACCCTGCTGCGCCGGATGCATCCCGCCCTCCTGCTCGGAAAAGGCCACCACTTTCACCGGGAGTCCGCCATTCATCCGCGCCCGCGCCGCCGCATGCGCCGTCAAGGCACTCCAGAAAATAGGTCGAGTCGATGACTCCAATCCAATCAGAATTTCTGCATCTGGAGAAAGCCACTGCATGGCGGTACCACTCGTCCCCGGCACCCCAAGCTCAGCCGCCTGCACCACGGGAAAATGTCCGCCCGCAAAGCGAAATAATTGGCCCAATCGCTCTAAATCAAGCGCGGGTGCCACCGGCGATTCCGTCCGCCGCTTGAGCTGATCCGCGTACGCCCGCGCCAGCGCGCCGGACGGCGCAGGGGCCGACCCTACCCCACCGCCACCGCCAGTCCGCACCGGAACCCCGGCCGCCACCCGCCGCTCGCCCGCCGTCGGCCGCAATCGATCTAGCTTCTCCTTAAGTCGCTGAAATGACCCGGCCGCCCGGCCCGCCGGCAGCGCAACCGCCGCCACCGGGTCGCTGGCCACCATCGCCTGCAACGCCGCACTAATGGAATCCAGTGTTTCATCTCCCACCACCGAGCTCGCCGCCGCACTCGTCGCCGCACTCGCGCCCGCCGCCGCCACCGGAATCGAGCGGACCACCGAGCCTTCCGCTCCCGGCCCACCCTGATCGGGCACCAGCACCATCGGGGCCGAAACCGCTCCGCCTGACGCCCGGCGGCCAGCCGCCCAACAACCAGCCGCATGCCGCAACACCGCACGCGGTGCCATCATCCGCCCGCCCGCACCCGCAAAAAATTCATCCAGTCCCACCCGCACCCAAAAGTCCGCCCGCTCTGCGGCCTCCACCCCGGCCGCCGCCAGTCGGTCAGCCAACAACTGATGCGCCTGGTCACGCGTCAACCCACGCAAAGCGACCATCTCCCCGCTCAGACGATCCTCCAACGCACTCGGCAACTGCCCCTGAAACGAGGTCTGCCAAAGATCCTGGTTCACCGACACCACACTCAAGCTGCGCGGCAACAATCGACGCAACTCACTGACAAAGTAGGCAATCCGCAATCCAGCAGCCCCGTCACGGTAGAAAACATCCAGATGATCAATGACAAAAACAATCGGACGATACATCCCCATCAATCGTCCCAAGGTCGCCAGCTTTTCTTTCGCGACCGCCTCGGGTGACCCGCTCTCCTGAATGATAAACGAACCACCGGCCGCCCCCATCGACCCTCCGGCATTCATGCTGACCGCCCACCGCAACGCCTCCAGCCGCGGCCCCGAAGCCTCCCCCACCCCCTGCGCATAGGCCAACAAAACCCGCAACCAATGCGACACCCCGCCCGGATCCACCCCCACATCGCCCGCCAATCTCTCCGCCATCGCCGGCGCTAATCCCTCAAATTGCTCGCCAAACCACCGCGCCACCGGCTGCTTTACCGCGCCAAAGTCAAACATTTCCAAATAATTGCGCTCCAATGAGGCCAGGACCTCAACCGGATGAGGACACGGAATCACCCCCGCCTCAATCAAACGCCGGTTGCCACACGCAAACAAAAATCGCGAGACCTCGTCCATCATCGTCAACCCCGCCCGATGACTCCGCTCCGCATGCAACGTTCGTACCACTTCCCACAACACCCCCGCCCACCGCGGCGGCGACTCCAAATCAAATACCAACGGAACCACCAGCGCCCGACCCGCCAGCCCACGCGTAAACTTGGCAATCAAATGCGTCTTGCCAAATCCCGCACGCGGCGCCGTCACCACCAACGATGGTCCCATCACCCCACCCCCATCCTCAGGAACAGCCCGTCCCAAGACCCCCAAAGCCTCCACCTGAAATGCCTCACCAGCATCCCCAGCCTCCAGCCCAGCCCCACTCGGTGGACTCACAAAAATGTCATCTGCGAAAGGGTTTCTCATACTCACGAGTCAAGAACGCGAAAATGCGTCGTCCGCCATCATCGCCACAGTCGACCGAAAAGAAAAGTCTAATTTTTACAAAAAAAGCAACTCTATTGGATAATTGCGTTTAAAACCTGATAATAACTGGCGAATAGGTCTTTTTCGACGACAAACAGCCAGCTTATGACACCCTCTACGACCTCTATGGACTGGATCGCGATCGCCAAATCTCCCTTTACCTGGGGCCTCGCCCTCGGCCTCCTCTTCTTCGTGCTCTCCGCCTGGGGACACTTCAAAACCACCAACGAATTCCGACGCTACCGCAAACACCTAAGCGATAAACTCGACCTAGACGCCGCCCAGCTGGAGACGCTCAAAAAAGAAAAGGAATCGCTGCTCAAAGAAAACGAAAACCTCCGCCTCAAAATCGGCCTGCTCGCAGAAAAACCGGATGCCAAAATCGGCCGTGACTTGGAAATCCTCGCCCGGGCCGAAAAACGCATGATCCTTCGCGCCCCTGGCTTCGCCCCAGCCTGGGAAGCCGCAAAATCCGAGTCCGCAGACGAGGTCGCCCAAGAAGAAATGGGCAAAAGCCTGCCCAAAAGATTCTTCAACCGCCTCTTCGGCAACGCCTCACTCAAACTGCTCGACTCCGCGCAAGCCGAAGCCGCCGCCGAAACTGCCGCCCAACCACAACCTCCAAACCCGCCCGAGCCCGGCACCAAACCAGCCGCCTAATTCATAACAGCCGATCCATCACAGCCGATCCACCACGGCTCTTTCCCGCCATCCCTTGAAACTCTGGACTTTCCCCCTGATTCTTCCCCCCGGCGATTTCGACGCATTCATCTTTGACTGCGACGGCACGCTCATCGACTCCATGCCACTCCACTGGCACGCATGGCGGGTCGCCCTCGAGGAACAAAACGCTCCGTTCGAATTCACCGAGGAAATGCACCACGCCTTCGCCGGCCAAAGCATCCCGGAAACAGTCGCCATCTGCAACACCCGCTTCGGCTGCTCGATCGAACCCCAGCGCATCGAAGCCGCGCGCACCGAATACTTTTTCTCTCACTTGGATGAATTGCGCGTGGTCGACCCCGTCGTTGACTTTGCCCGATCGCAGGCCGGAAAAAAACCGATGGCTGTGGCCAGCGGCAGCGACCGCAATATTGTCATCCGAGAACTGACGCACCTCGGCTTGATTGACCTTTTTCCAGTTGTCATCACCGCGTGCGACGTGGCCCGCAGCAAACCGGCCCCCGATCTATTTCTCCGCGCGGCCGCCGACTTGGGCGTCGCCCCGCCGGCATGCCTCGTCTTCGAAGACGGCCACCACGGTCTGCGCGCCGCCGAGGCCGCCGGCATGACATGGGTCTACGTGCCCACCAATGAATAAAAAATCGGTGCCGGCCACCGCGCCCCTAGCGCGATCGCAGTGAGGCGTGACAGCTCGACCCCAGGCCTTTTCCTCCCGGCGGCAGATGATCGTCTGAGTCGTGGTCTGAGTCGTGGCCCGGGTTGCAATCTGCCCTCGTCTCTCTTAGATCTTGGGCATGCAAAGTCTTTGGAATGACGATGAGGCGCGCTCGTATGCTGCGCAGGGAGAACTGGGGCTGCGAGTCTATACTTCGCGACTCCTCGGGCGTGACCCGCAGCTGGTGCTGCACGGTGGAGGCAACACGTCGGTGAAGATTCGCGAAGCCGACTTTTTCGGTCACGAACAGAATCTCATCTACATCAAAGGGAGCGGCTGGGATCTGGCCACCATCAAGATCGAGGGGTTTGCCCCGACCCGTATGGAGCCATTGCTTCGCTTATCGGCCTTTGATGTACTTTCGGACACCGACATGGTCACCCAGCTGCGGGCCGCCATGACCAACCCGCACGCCCCTACGCCCAGCATCGAGGCCATCCTCCACGCTGTTCTGCCCGCGACTTTTGTCGATCATACCCACGCCAATGCCATCGTCGCCCTCACCAACAACCCGCATGGCGCCGAGTTGGTGCAAAAAACCTTTGGCTCCCGCGTGCTCGTGGTTCCGTACATCATGCCGGGATTCGAGCTGGCCAAGGCCGTGGCCGATTTGATCAAGGAAAAAAGTCTGGAGGGAGTGGAGGGGCTGGTCTTGATGCACCACGGTCTCTTTACTTGGGGCTCATCGGCCCGCGAGAGCTACGAAAGAATGATTCAGCTCGTCACCGAAGCCGAACAGGCCGCGCCCGCCCTCGCGGCCCCGGAAGCCCCGCCTATCGATGACTGGCTAGGTCTGGCCACGTTGCGCCAGTCAGTTTCTCAAGTGCGCGGCGTCCCTGTGCTCGCCACTCTGGACGCCTCACCGGCCGCGGTGGGATTTTCCAACCGTCCCGACGTGGAGCGCCTCGCCACCCAAGGGCCACTCACTCCCGATCACAGCATCCGCACCAAACGCATTCCAGCCGTCATCGGAGACGCCATCGACGCCTCGGTCCATGCCTACGCGGCCGAGTACGAAGCGTATTTCCTCCGGCATGCCGGCCCCGACCACACCCAGTTGTTCCCTGCCCCCAACTGGTCCGTCTGGCCTGGCCGGGGTATCGTCTCGTTCGGCCCGACCGTCAAAGAGGCCGGGATCGTCGCTGACATCGCCAGTCATACCGCCGCCACCATCCAGATCGCCGAAGCCCTCGGCGGATGGCAGGCGCTGCCCGAAGCAGACATCTTTGCCATTGAATATTGGGAGCTGGAACAAGCCAAGTTAAGACAGCAGACCGGTGCCAAACCCACCCTCCAAGGGAAAGTCGCCCTCGTCTCCGGTGCCGCCGCCGGCATCGGCCTCGCCATCGGCAAAGTGCTCCACGAGCAAGGCGCCGCCGTCGTCGCCCTCGACATCAATCCCGATGTCGTCGCCGCCTTTCAAGGACCCGATCAACTCGGTCTCGTCGTCGACCTGACCAATCAAGAAGCCGTCAAAAATGCCATCATCGAAACCGTTCGCCGGTTCGGCGGACTGGACATCCTCGTCAGTAACGCCGGCATCTTCACCGCCGGGGCCAACATCGAGGACCTCGACGACTCCAACTGGTCCCGCTCACTGCTGCTCAATCTCACCAGCCACGAGCAACTCCTCAAACATTGCATCCCATTCCTAAAAAAAGGAATCGACGCCACCGCCATCTTCGTCGGTAGCCGCAATGTGCGCGCTCCCGGCGCCGGCGCCGCCAGCTACTCGTGCGCCAAAGCCGGCGTCACTCAGCTCACCCGCGTGGCCGCACTGGAACTCGCCCCCCATAACGTCCGCGTCAATATCATCCACCCCGACGCCGTCTTCGACACCAAACTCTGGACCCCCGAAGCCCTCCAGCGCAGCGCCGAACGCTACGGCCTAACCGTCGAACAATACAAAAAACGCAATCTGATGAAATGCGAGATCACCAGCCGAGACATCGGCCTGATGGTCGCCAGCATGGCCGGTCCAGCCTTTGCCAAAACCACCGGCGCTCAAATCCCCGTGGACGGCGGCAACGACCGTACCATCTAATCGCCCGCCAGCACCCAGGCCACCGACGCCCAGACCCGCCCGCATTCGCCGGGCCTCCTTCATGACACACGGCTGCTGGCACTTCCGCCGCAGCGCCCCTCAGGGCAGGCCGTGAGGGCTTTTCGCTCCAGATTCATATGGAAATCACCCTCGTTTTCCCGCACCAGCTCTTTGCCAAGCACCCGGCAATCCGCAGCGGCCGCGACATCTGGCTCATCGAAGACCCTCTCTATTTCGGCAGCGATACCCACTGGCCGCTGCAGATGCATGTCCAAAAACTGGTTCTGCACCGGGCCTCGATGAAGGCGTACGCGGCCGAACTCGAAGCGGCGGGGCACGGTGTGCATTATATCGAGGCGGCGGCGGCGCAAGGCTCTAGCACAGTGGAGATTTTGGAGTCCTCACTTCCTCCTGAAGTACGGGAAATCCACTTCGCCGATCCAGCCGACGGCATCCTGCTCAAACGAGTAAAGCGCTTTGCCGAAAGGCGCGGGGTCGCGCTCCAGAAGTATCCATCGCCCAACTTTCTCAGCCCGCCCGACTTTCTCCAATCCCGCCTCGCCGGGCGGAAAAAACCCTTCATGGCCGCATTTTACGAGGCCCAGCGCAAACGCATGGGAATCCTCGTTCATGATGACCTCTCCCCGTTCGGCGGTCAGTGGTCATTCGATACCGAAAACCGTTCCAAACTGCCCAAGTCCCACCAAGTGCCACGCGCCCCGTGCGCTCAAGAAAATGCCTTCACCGCCGAGGCCATAGAGTACGTCTCCCGCCATTTTCCCGACCGCCCGGGATCAACAAAAAATTTCCGCTGGCCCGTGACCCGTGCCGACGCAGAGACGTGGCTCGAAACCTTCATCAACGAACGTCTCGTTCATTTCGGCCTCTACGAAGATGCCATATCCACCCGGCACGCCTCAATCTACCATGCCGTCATCACGCCCGCATTAAACATCGGACTGCTTGATCCTCAGGACGTCGTGGACCAGGTGCTAGCCAAGGCCGCCACCTCGGATAACATCCCCCTGAATTCACTGGAAGGATTCATCCGCCAAGTTATCGGCTGGCGCGAGTTCATGCACGGCCTCTACCAACATCATGGCACCCCCATCCGCCGTGGTAATTTTTGGAACTTTACACGACCACTGCCCGCCTCGTTCTATGACGGCAGCACCGGCATTCCGCCCATCGACCGCATCATCCGCCAGCTGCTAGAGGACGGCTACTGCCACCACATCGAACGTCTCATGGTTCTGGGCAATTTCATGCTGCTCTGCCGGATCCGTCCCGACGACGTCTACCGCTGGTTTATGGAAATGTTCGTCGATTCCTATGACTGGGTCATGGTGCCAAATGTCTATGGCATGTCCCAGTTTGCCGACGGCGGGTCGTTCACCACCAAACCGTACATCTCGGGATCGAACTATATTCTTAAAATGTCCGATGAAGAAAAGGGCGACTGGGGCCCGATCTGGGACGGGCTTTTCTGGTCCTTCATCGCCGATCACACACCGTTTTTCCTGAAAAACCCACGACTCTCCATGATGGCCCGATCATGGGAAAAAATGGCGCCAGAAAAACAGTCGGTTCATCGCGAGGCAGCCGCCCGATTCCTCGCCTCTCTCAAGTGACGCACACTGAGAGAGGAGACCTCTCTCGGAGCCAGCGCTCTGACGATATTTACGGCTCGAGGCAGGCCTCCATCGATTCGCGCGTAATCACGAATTTCTGACCGCAACGGGGACAGCGCATGCGCAGAGTGGCCTCATCGCCGAAGAGGCCGTCGGGATCGGACATCATGACCGGCCTCAGGGCGGCCATCATGCGCGCCTGCGTGCACCCGCAATGCCATCGATAAGTCCGAATTTCCAGCAGACTCAGTTGCTCGGTCCGATCCAACACGCGAATGGCTTCATCATCCAGCGACCGGAGCCAGGAAAGGTCACACTGCGGCTGCGCGGAAACCATGACAAAGTCCTCTTCCGCATGCGCAAAGAATCGCGCCGGCCGTTGTTCACTTTGTTCATAATACCGTTCCGCCGCCTTAAATGGCTCAAGGCTGTCGAAATCCACACTGCTGCGGCGCACCGGCTGCCCGTCGCGCGTCTGGTCGCACAAAAACAAATTTCGCCCGACATCCTTCACGTTTTCAGTGAAAAGCTGGCCCACCACCGTGCCAGTCGTATTGTCACCGGTCACAAACAAATTGAGACGAGGCTGCTGAAAATGCACAGTCCACGCCGCCGCTTCGTTTCTGGGACGGGAGGCGCAATGCAGGGTGAGGGCCGCCAGTGCCTCCTTGAAAAGCCCGTCGTGATAAGGCGAATGCTGCACCCCAAGAGATCCTTGGTGCAAATAATAGTCGACATACAACGGCCCAAAGTCCGCTCGGACGAGCAAGGCATTGCGCTCGCGCACAAAATAACAACGCACCTCCAACACGGAGGCACTGTCGTCGGCGGGCATCATGGGAATGGAATCCTGGCTCATGTCAAATCGATCAAAAGTTACGCTAACCCGGTGGCAGTTCCAGTGCGGCGATGGCTTGCATCATTTTTGCACTCAACTGGGTGTATCCCTCCTTGCCTTTCACCGCACGCTCTTCCGGAGTGAAAATGAGCGGCTCCCCCACAACAACGCGAATCTTCGACGGCTTGGGCAGAGTGGCTCCGCGAGCCATCGCTTCGTGAGCCCCAAAAATCCTCAGCGGTTGAACCGGCACTCCGGTTTTAGCCAGCACCAGCCCCACTCCCGGCTCACCCTTGTCCAAAGTGCCATCCCAGCTCCGGGATCCCTCGGGAAAAAGCAGAACCCGTTCCCCCCGCTGCAGCAGCCGTATGATATTTTTCAACCCCGTCATGTCCGGCTGATCCTGATCCACCGGGATGACGTTGAGCCGCGGATACAGCCAAGCCCCAAATCCCGTAAACAAGGACTTTCGGGCCAGGAACCAAATATCTTTGCGGAAGGCAATACCCACCATCGGCGGGTCAAGATAGCTGACATGATTGCATACAATCAACGCGGGACCGTCCTCAATAAGACGTTCACGATGAATGACTTCATGATCAAAAACAACCCGGCCGATCACTCGGGCGAGGCTGTGGCAAATGAGATAAGTCGGATTCATGGCAGCGGCGACAATCAAAAATCGAGGAGAAAAAAAGTACCCCGACCACCGTCAGCGGCCGCAGGCAGTCATGGATGTTTTCACCCCACTAGCCCTTTGCAGCGGAGATCATCGACGATGCGGGCCACCACCATCGCTACCGTCAGATCCGAGGAATCAATCAAAACCGCTCCCTCGGCCAGCCGAAGAGGCGCCACCTCGCGGGTACTGTCCTGCAGGTCGCGCGCCGCCACCGAGTCGGCAAACCCCTGCGCCGCCCGGCGCTGCGCCCGCACCTCAGGCGAGGCATCCACATAATACTTGTAGGGCGTCGAAGGGAAAATCGTCGAACCAATATCGCGCCCCTCCATGACCAAATTCGCCATGGCGGCATACCCCTGTTGTAATGGAAAGAGTGTAGCCCGCACTTCTGGAACCCGGGCCACCGCGGAAACGGCTGCATTCACCTCCGAGCTATTCAGCTGATCGGAAGGGTCATGCCCGTTGATGGTCACCGTGCCCGCTCCGTCCCGCACGCCGCAGGCAATCTGCAGTTGGGGCAGCGCCGCCACGACAGCCGCTTGATCGACAGGATCAATGCCGGCCGCCAGCACCGCCCACGTCACAGTGCGATAAATGGCCCCGGAATTGATATGGACAAATCCCAGCTGGCGAGCCAACTCCCGCGCCACGCTGCTCTTGCCAGAAGCGGCCGGCCCATCAATGGCCACGACCACCCCCGTCGCCGGCTGACCGGGCTTGACCACCACTGGCGACGCAGGCGCATCCGCCGAGGTCGCGGCATTCGTCGCCCCGCCGCGCTGCCAGCGGGCTAGTTCCCCGGCAAATCCAGGATAACTGGTATCCACGCACTCCGCCCCGGCAATCACGGTCTCGCCTTCGGCAAATAAGCCCGCGATAGCTCCGGCCATCGCAATTCTATGATCACCAAAGGTCGGTAAGGGATCTGACGGCGCTTGCAGCCGCGCTTGGCCATCGATTTCCATGCCGTCATCGAACTCGCGAACGGTGACTCCCATCGCCCGCAACGTGCCGGCCATGGCGGCAATGCGATCCGTCTCTTTCACTCTCAATTCATGGGCGTCGCGAATGATCGTCGTGCCTTCGGCCAGAGCCGCCGCCACCGCCAGAATCGGCAGTTCGTCAATGACATTGGGGATCTCAGCGCCGCCGATGACGGTCGCCTGCAGCCGCGTCCCTTTAATCAACAGCCGCCCAGCCGGCTCACCCGGCCCCTCGGTCTCCACAATCTCCTCCACCCGGGCCCCCATGCGCGTCAACACTTTGAGGATTCCAGTCCGCGTCGGATTCAGTCCGACATTCCGAACTTCAAGCTCGCTGCCAGGCTGCGCCGCCGCCGCCACCAACCAGAACGCCGCACTGGAAATATCCCCCGGCACCGTGAAATCACGCGCCACCGGCCGCTGGCCGCCCGCCAAAAGAATGTCATCCCCCTCGCGCCGCAACTGAATGCCAAACGCCTGAAACATCCTCTCCGTATGATCACGCGTGGGCACTGGCTCGGTCACCACCGTCTCACCCTCACAAAAAAGCCCCGCCAACAGCACCGCACTCTTCACTTGCGCGCTGGCCACCGGCAGCCGGTAACGAATGGGATGCAACGCCTGACCATCAATCGCCAGCGGCGGCCGCCCCTCGTCACCCTGCCCGGAAATCCGCGCCCCCATCGCCGTCAGCGGCGCAATGACTCGCTTCATCGGTCGCTTCGACAGTGAAGCATCACCAAATAATTCAGTGTGAAACGGCTGAGCCGCCAAAATGCCGCTCATCAATCGCATGGTCGTCCCCGAGTTTCCGCAATCCAGCGGCCCCGCCGGCGCCGTCAGCCCACCGCTGGCACCATGAATGGTAATCGTAATAACCCCCGGCGCCCCGGGCCCGTGCAGCGAGGCCTCATCTGGAATGTCAATGCGCACGCCCATCGAGCGGAACGCCTGCATCGTCGAAAGACAATCTTCGCTGGCTAGAAACCCGTCAATGGTACTGACTCCGTCAGCCAGGGAAGCAATCATGACGGAGCGATGCGAAATGCTTTTATCACCGGGGACAGTGATCGAGCAAACGACAGGATGAGCGGGACGGACGCGGAATTCGGCCATAGGAAAACGTTAAGAAACAGAAAGAAGGGCTTGGTCTCGAAGGGATTTGGCCTCGGCCAGAAAATGCCTGAGTTTCTCATCGTCCGAGCGCCGCACAAAATCAAGCACCTCACCCAAACGGTCGATCAGATCCTGCAGCGGTGCCTCCAATGCCAGGCGGTTTTCCACCAAGATCTCGGTCCACAAATCCGGGTCTCCCGAAGCAATACGCGTCGTGTCGCGAAACCCACGGCCCGCCACCCCCGCCCCATCCCCCACCCCGCCTAACGCCGCCAGCACCACCGCCGAGGCCGCCACATGCGGTAAATGACTGACGCGCGCCACCATGGCGTCGTGCTCCGCCGGCGTCATCGTAAAAAGTCGACACCCAAGCCGCTCCCAAAATTCCCGTAACCCCGCCACCGTAGCCGCCTGCGGCGTCAAAATACACGCCGCCCGATCAAATAAATCATCGCGCGCCGCCCCAAAACCCGCCGTCTCCGCCCCCGCCATCGGGTGACTGCCCACAAAAGTCAATCCCGCCGCCTCAAAAATAGGAGCCACTTCCGCAGCCACATACCCCTTCACACTGCCAACATCCGTGATCGTCACCCCGGCCGCCAGTCGCTCACCGACCGCCACAATCCGCCGGGCCAACTCAGGCATCACCCCAACCGGCGTGGCCAACACAATCAAATCAGCCCCAGTCACCACCGCCTCGACCTCAGCCGAAGCAAAATCCGCCCACCCGCGGTCCACCACCTGCTGCGCCGACTCCTCGCGCCGCGCCCAAACCCGAACCTCCCGCGCCACCCCCGCACGACGCACCGCGCCCGCAAGTGAACCGCCCAGCAACCCAGGCCCAAGAATGGCAAGTGTGGAAACCAATGGATCCATCGACATGAAAAAATTCTGAAAAAGCACGACCTCAGGCCACCGGACTGGCCGGCGGTCGACCCCAGCCATCGCGGCGCCTCAGCGGACCAGCCATGACCCAGGCCCTCCAGCCGGGCGCGACGGTCATCACGGAACGCGGAAGATCTTCTTGGTGTAGGGGCAGCGCGCCTTCGAGCCTGATGGCATGCCACTCACTTCCACGTAACCACCGTTATGAAATGGACTGTAGACTTTTCCAGGCTGCCCTGGCACCGGGGTGGCATACGGAATCTCTTCGGTCGGCGCCGGTTTGGGCGCGGGGGCGGGTTTTGGCGCGGGCGCAGGCGCAGGCGCTTCCGCCACAACCGGCGGGGGCACGTTGCGGGGCGGAGCCTCCGTCACGGCGCTGGCTGCAGGATCGACGGCCGGCTCTCTCCAAGGCCGGGGATCACCGGCGGGGTCTCGAACGGGCGCCGGATCGCTGGTCACAGGCCGGTCGTCACGAACTTCCCCAGGAGCCACCGGCTCGAGCGGCGTGCGCTCCGCCAAGTATTGGGTCTCGCCACGACGCGGGTCTTCCAGCACCTCCGTCGCCCCGTATTTGTAACGCGGGGTGTTGGTGCCGCCATGACCGTAACGCGGCGGCGGATTGGTCAGGAAAATATTCCCATCCGGCGACGAATCGGATGTGCAGGAAACCAGACTGCCACCGGCAAAGGAGGCCAGAAGCAGGGTCACAAGGCGGGGTGGCAGCTGGAACATGAAAGTAATAAGGCAGTATGAGACAAATTTTAGCCAGTGCAAACATTGGCGACAGATTCAACGGTGGCAAGCCGATCGATTCCCTCCCGCCAAAAACCTCGTCAGCGGAGCGCACGCAGGGCGGCCAGCCGCTGGATCATGGGCGGATGCGAATAATGCAGGAACACCGTCAACGGATGAGGGGTCAAATTAGACAGCGAGTCGCGGGCCAACCGCTTCAAGGCCGCCGTCATGTCCGCCGGACCTCCCGTGGCGCCAGCCGCATACGCGTCCGCCTCATACTCATGCTTCCGGCTCCACAGCCCACTCAGAATCCCCATCACCGTCTGCGCCGGCTCGAAAAGAATCGAAAAGAAAACAAAACCAAGCCACAACACAGGCTGGCTTAAGCCGAAGGCCGCATGCAGCTCAGGATGACCGAGCACCGTACCCATCATCAAAAAAATCAAGGCCAGTTGTACCACCGAAACCACCAACCGCTGGACAATGTGACCACGCTTGCAATGGCCAATTTCATGAGCCAGCACCGCCAATAACTCGGGTTGCGAGTGCTTCTCAATCAACGTGTCATAGAGAGCAATGCGCTTGTTCCGGCCAAATCCCGCGAAAAAAGCATTACCCTTGGTCGAACGACGACTCCCATCAATCACAAAAACCTCTTTGACCGGAAAAGCACAGCGCTCCGACAATCCGTAAATAGCCGACTTCAAGGCCCCGTCCGCCAAGGGAGTAAACGTGTTAAACAACGGCATCAAATACCGCGGCGCCACATACTGCAAAACCAACACCAACACCGTCACCACCAGCCAAGCCCACAACCACGCCCCGGGAAAAGTGCCAAATAACCACAATAAGATCGCCAACACCGGCAAACCAATCAACGCCCCCAACGCCAGCCCCTTCACCAAATCAGCCAGAAAGACCGATGGCGTCGTCTTGTTAAATCCATACTTCGCCTCAATTTTAAAGGTGTCATGCCAGTCAAAGGGCAGGCTCAACAGCGTACCCGCCACATGCAACAGGCTCAACCCCAACAACCCCTGCCCAATCGGAGAAACCACCAGCCCGCTCACCCACCCCTCCAACCAGACAAACCCTCCCGCCAGCCAAAACCCAAGAAAAACCGCCAGCCGCACACCCGCCGCCACCACCTGATGACGCGCACTCTCTCGACTGTAAGCCTGGCTCCGCGCAAAGGTCTCAGCATCAAAAACATCCTCGAAATCAACAGGCAAGGGCTGACGCAAATGCTTGACGTTCAATAGAACAGAAACCACCTCCAGCAGGAAAAGGCCAGTGACGGAAACGAGCAGGAAAATAAACCAAGGGTTGTCCAATGTCATGAATACGTAGTTTTTAACCGCAACTTACCCCGAATTGAACATCATAACGCGCGAATTCGTCAAAAAGTTGCCGCCCGCCAGCACAAACGACGGTGACGATCGACGGTGACGATCGGCACACCGGCCGTCAAAACCTTGATCGCGTCACACCGGGAAGCGAAATCCAGATCATCGTGAAAATCTTTGTTCGCTTTGCTCACCGCGTTCCGAATAGAGTAGGATGATGGATCGATCTGATGCGGATTTACTGGGAGTCTTCGCCCGGTCGCGGTCGGAGGCTGCTTTCCGCGCGCTGGTTGACCGGCATCTGGATCACGTTCATTCGGTGGCGTGGCGGGTGACGCGGAGCCATGATCTGGCGGCGGATGTGGCTCAACTCGTTTTTGTACGACTGGCGGAGCGGCATCGCCACCTGCCGGCCGGACTTTCCCTAGCCGCTTGGCTTCATATGAACACGCGGTCACTGGCCATCGATCTGGTGAGAGCCGAAGTGGCGCGCCGGCGGCGTGAACAAGAATTTTCCCATGGCTCCATCATGAACCCACCCGATGCTGCAAATTGGTCCGCACTGGAATCCTCTCTTGATGAAGCGGTAGAGGCGCTGCCGGCGCCAGACCGCGACGCCATTTTATTGCGATTTTATCAAAAGCACACCCACGCGGGCGTTGGCCGACATTTAGGAGTGAACGAAGATGCCGCGCGTATGAGAGTCCAACGCGCGCTGGAAAAACTGCGGGAGCTACTGGCCCGCCGCGGGGTGACCACCACGGCCGCCGCTCTGGCCGCCACCCTGCCCACCCATGCGATCAGCGCCGCCCCCGCGGCGCTGGCCGCCAGCATCAGCAGCGCCGCCATCGGCACGGCCGCCATTGAAGCCACCACCCTGACCACTGCCACCGCCATCATGACCAAAAGCCACGCGGCCACCGCCGCCGCCATCGCCATCGCCCTGCCCATCATCGTACTGCAATATTCAGACAACCGGCGGCTCCGCGCGGAAGCCGCCGGTCTGCGCGACCGAGCCAACGCCCTCGCCGCGCCGCTGTCCTCACTGCCTTTGTCAGCCGACAACCGGACCAACCTCGAGCAGGAAGGCACCGCTGAGCCCACCGCCGCCCCGCGATCGCCCGCCACTCTTCGGGAAATCCTGGCTCAAAGCGATTCCATGGGCCGCATTCGCGCCTTGCTGGAATTCGCTGACACCGTGCCCACTGGCGACATCGCCGCCGTCGTCGAAGAATTGCGAAAGAGCACGCCTGAGTGGGATCCGGACGCCAAGATGCTCATGCGCGTGCTACTCACCCGCTGGGCCCGCGAAAACCCGGACGCGGCCTTGGCCAGCCTCAAGACGATGGACATCAAGAAAGGCGAAGAAGCCTCCACCTTGCTGTCCGGCTTGGCGGCTGCCGACCCACAACGGGCCGCTGCATGGCTCACGGATCCGGAGAACCGGCTCGTCGATTTTCCCGTGATGGGCCAGATTCTGGCTGGCAGCATTGGCAAGGAATGGGTCCGACAGGATCCAGCTGCCGCCATGGCCTGGGCAGCAAACCTGCCTGACGCCCAACGAAGCGGCGCTCTCGTCGGGGTACTCGGCACTCTGGTCGGCACCGACCCGGGCCGCGCAGCCTCGCTCGCAACGCAACTGGACGAGGACGCGGGCGGCGCGCGCCGCCGCGTCATCGGTGACATTGCGCAAGCTTGGGCCAAATCGTCGCCAGCCGAAGCCATGGCCTGGGCCCGCTCGCTGCCGGGCGACGATGGTACCA
>CAJBME010000077.1 GCA_903954065.1 uncultured bacterium | reverse complement strand
TTTGCAATTCGACGTCGGTTGTACAAAGCGGGGGCATGAGGACGACGGTATTGCCGATCGGGCGCGTCAGCAGCCCGAAGGAGCGGGCCGCCGTGCAGACGGCGTTTCCCCATCGTTGAGGAACCTCGGACGCCCTGAGTTCGGCCCCGACCTCAAGGCCGGCGACAAAACCACACTGGCGCACCGCGCGCACGTGGCGCGAATGTTTCTGGCGCAAGTGCTCAAGGCCTTGGCTCAGCGCGGCCATCTTCGGGCCAAGGCGGCCGAGCACGTCTTCATCCCGAAAAATCGACAGGCTGGCGAGGGCGGCCGCGCATCCGAGGGGGTGGCCGGAATAACTGTGACCGTAGAAAAACGTCCGCCGTTCTTCGGGGGCGCCGAGAAAGGCTTCAAAGATGCGGGCCGTGGTCAGCGTAGCCGCGAGGGGGGAGTACCCACCGGTCAGGCCTTTGGCCAGGCAGAGGAAATCCGGAGTCACGGCCTCGTGCTCGCCAGCGAACATTTTCCCCGTTCGACCGAAGCCGGTCATGACTTCGTCAAAAATCAGCAGCACTTCATGGCGGTCGCACCAGTCGCGCAAGGTGCGCAGCATGCCCGCTGGCCAGAGCCGCAAACCCGCAGCCCCCTGAATCAAGGGCTCGATGATGATGGCCGACAGCGCTTCGGTGTCGGCCGCCGGTAGCGCTTCGAGTTCATCAATATCATGCAGACGAAGTACCGGAAGCCCCAGACGGGCGGCGGTCCCGGAGAAGGCGGGAATCCCTCCCAGTGAGGCCGCCCCCAGAGTGTCCCCATGGTAAGCCTGGGCAAAAGCAGCCACCGTGCGCCGGTGCGGCTGGCCCATCCACTCCCAATACTGCCACGCCTGGCGCAAAGCACACTCGACAGCCGTCGAACCGTCGTCCGAAAAAAAGACGCGCGTCAGCGTGCCGGAAGGAAAGAGGCGGACCAGCTCAGCGGCCAGCCGGACGGCCGGTTCATGCGTGGCACCCAGAAATGACACATGAGCCACCCGGTCGAGCTGCTCGCGGATGGCGGCGGTGAGAACCGGGTGGCCGTGACCGTGGAGGTTGGTCCAAATCGAGGAATTACCATCGAAATAACGCCGTCCTTCCGTGTCGTAGAGCCACACGCCTTGGCCACGTTCCAGCACGAGCGGCTGGTAACCGGGCGCGCACCATTCCGCCATCGGCGTAAAGGGATGCCAGAGGTGCGTTTGATCGAGAAGCTGCAGTTCTGCCGTGGTCATGACCGGGATTCACTCGGCGTCGGCGCGCCGTGATTTTGTTAGGCCCCCGCCCTTTTGGTCGGTGGTCAGGCGGACTTCTTCAGGGAGCTGGCAATCGATCTCATGCACGACCTCGAATGGCAGTTTGCGTCGCTGGTATTTCGCCCAGAGCACGTCGCGTAAGGCTTGCAGCACAGACGGTTCATAGGGCGGGCTCAGGGTAGTCCAGACAAGTTCGTCCTTGAGCCGGGTCTCAATTTTCCATTGGCGGGCAAACCTACCGGCCCAAAAAAATCGTGCTCCTTGATCGGTGCGTTCGCGCCATTCGTATTCGGTCATAGTAATAAAGTGTGGGTCAGCGGGGCGGAGCATCCCACGGACGCCCGGCAAAGGGATCGAGGGCATGACCGGTGAGATCGAGAAAGGCAGGGCGCACGGTATCAGCGGTCCAGCCGAGCGAATCTCCAGCGGCGCGCTGGGCATTTTCCAGCTGCTGGCGCAGGGAGGCGAGCTCGTCCGGCTGCCGAGCAGCGAGATTGTGACGCTCGTGCGGATCGGCGGCGAGGTCAAACAACTGGGATTGATCCGTCTGCGGGTAGCGGATCAGTTTCCAGCGGCTAGTGCGGACGGCGCGCATGGTGTCGGTGAAGGCGAGCAGCAGGCAACTCCGCGCGGCCGCGGCCGTCGGCTCCCGCCACCACGGCACCAAACTCCGGCTTGCGGTTTCGTCCGGAGAAAGCGGGGCGACCGGACGGCCCGCGAGTTCCTCGATGGTCGGCTTCAAATCATGGAGATAGACCAGAGCCGCCGACTCCTTGCCCGCCGGCACCCCGGGACCACGAATGATCAAAGGAGCGCGCATCGAGTGCTCATAAAGGTTTTGTTTTCCCAGTAGGCCATGGCTGCCGAGAGCGAGGCCATGATCCGAGAGAAAAATCACGTACGTCTCCTCTGACTCCCCGGAAGTATCCAGCGCAGCCAGGATGTCGCCGATGCGGGCGTCCAAATGCGTCATGAGTCCGTGATAGGCCGCCAGCTCGCGCTGCACCGCCTGCGGCTCGCGCGGCCAAGCGAGCAGCTGCTCGTCCCGAACCATCAGCCATCCGTTATCGAAAGGATGTTGCGGCAGAAAATTTTCCGGAAGCGGCAGGGTGGCCGGGTCGTGCAGGCTTGCGAACGGGCGGTCATAGCGCGGCTGCCACCGGCTGGGGGGCGCCCCCGCAGGGACCGCGGCCACGGACGGTCCGGGATCAACCGAGGTCGGAGGAGTGCGCGGATCATGCGGCACCGTGAAGCTAATCCAGGCAAAAAACGGCTGATCACGGTCCCGATCGGAAAGAAATTCCACCGCCGCGCGGGCAATGGCATCGGTCGAGAAGCTCTCACTCCGACTCGCCGTCCCCAGCCGATGATCTTTGAGCGGGGCCAACAGCGGATGAAATTGATCCGTCATGCCGCCCAGAAAAACCGCCTCGCCCGAAGCAAAACTGCGCTCGCACGAACTTTTGCCATTGTGCCACTTGCCGGCTATAAACGTCTCATAACCATTCGCTCCCAGCTCCTCAGGCAACGTCGTCTCACCCGCAAGGTCGTTCTTCACCGCAAAAAGCGACCGTCCGCTCAGCATCATCGCGCGGCTAGGGATGCAGACGGCCCCAGAGTTGGATCCCATACAATGCGCTTCGCGAAATGAGAAACCAGTAGCCGCCAGACGGTCCAGTACCGGCGTGAGGGCCGCCGCTCCCCCATGCCCATGAATCGCATCCGCCCGCATATCGTCCGCCACCAAAACAAGGAAATTCGGCCCGGCCGCGCCCAAGGGCAGCGCGCAGACAGCAGCAATCACAAAATAAAGAACACGAAAACAACTCATGCCGACAAAAATAGAAGCAAAACGGCCGTAACCCGCACCGCCTCCCCACTGCAGTAGGGCCGCCCGTCCCGTTTGTCATTGCCCAATTGCCAGTCGGCCGCCGTCCACATCGATTTGTCGTTTGCGATCGAGATCATGTCATCGATGGGTCCAAAGGCCGTTCGGCCGGCCTCCGTCCGGCCGCCGTCAGATTCCCGTATTATGCCCACCGCTCCACTCGACACCCCACACTCTGACAAGGCACGGCTTTCGGCGCCATGGATCATCGCCGGATACTTCGTGGCCACCCTGGTGCTGGGAGCCGCTTTAGCCCCATGGCTTTGGCAGGCAGCGAGGGGATTTGCCGCTTGGACCGCGGAATCCGGACTGGAACGGACGCCCGTGATTGGATCCTGGCACGACAGCATTCAACGCGCCGATTTCACCCGCGTTTTTAACCGAGCGATGCTGGTGGCGGCCTTACTCTGTTTATGGCCGGCCATGCGATTGTTGCGGCTCAAACGCGGCGCCCTCGGGCTCGAGTCCAATCCCGTGCGGGCGCGCGATGTGGCCATCGGCTTCGCTCTGGGCGCCGGCCTGTTGCTGGCGATGGGCGGCGGGTACGTGTCCACCGGCATTTTTACGTGGCGGAAAAACGTCGATGTCGGCGGGGTGATCCAGGATTCGCTGATGCGGGCAGCCGGGGCCGGCATCATGGAAGAATTATTTTTTCGCGGTGCGTTGCTCGGATTGGTCCTGCGTGTCTGGCCGCCGCGGGCGGCGCTCATTTTTGTCAGCACGGTCTTTGCGGCGGTTCATTTCCTGCAGGCTCCGCCCGAGTTGGTCATTCGCGACGGCATTCAGGCGGGCACTGGATTCTGGCTCGTGGGGGAAATTCTCACGGTTTTCGGCAATGCCAACTTCCTCTTGGCAGAATGTGCCACGCTCTGGCTGGCCGGCTGGGTTTTGGGGGCGGCTCGATTGCGGACGCGGTCGCTCTGGCTACCGATCGGTCTGCATGCCGGCTGGATTTTTGGGATCGGGATGTATGCGGGATTCACGCGGGCGAGCCGGGCGGTGCGCCGGGACGAATACCTGCCATGGATCGGCGAGACCCTCAAAAGCGGCCTCGTACCACTCGCCGTGCTGGCGCTGACCGGCGCCGTGCTCTGGATCTATGTCCAACGCGGGCGCCCCCGCCCACAGGGGACCGCCCCCTCCAGCCTGCCGTAAGCAGAGCCCAGCCCGTTCAAGGCAGCCCTGCCAACCGCCGCAAGACGGGCAAATCACCGTATTTTATGGCACCCGGCAGGAACCGGATGTCCTGGAAATCCACCGCCTCAGCAAAAAGAAAATCTGTCGGTTCAACGTCCGCCCCAGCCAGTACGTCCCGCGCCAGAAAGGCCGTGGCGACGCCGACGGCGGCGTGTGGACCGCGGGCTATCAGCCGCACGGAAGCCGCCGGATACTGGTCACGTGTTCGACAGAACTCAATAAGAGTCAAAGCATCATGCACGCGCCGGGCGAAGAGCGAATGGTTATACCCATAGGTGTAGGCGGCGGATTCCCGGGGGTTTTGCACCAGCGGATTCCGATCGATCCCGGGAGCGAAGAGCGGGGAGAGAGCGACGGCGCGTCCGGCCCGGACTTCGGCCAGCGCGCCGGGTGAGGGCATCCCGGAGCCGTCCAGCCAGACGACCACGTCGCCATTCCAGTTTTTAGGGTACAGGAACGTGCATGGCACTTCCTCGCCGTGGCTCAGGTTCACAACGGGACCACGATGTTCCGTGTAATCACCATGGTCCACTTTCGTCACCGCCGCCGCCTCCCATCCGAAATTCCGACCTGTTTCTTCCACCGTGCGCCCAAGCACCACCCGCCAGCCAGCGGCCGCCACTTCCGGCTGCCCGGCCAACTGGGTTTCCGCATCCTCTCGCCACCACTTCAGCACCCGCTTTTCCAGTGGGAGGCCAACCGCCTCACCCGATGGCGGCGGATACTCACCCGTCCACACCGTCATCTCAGCCTGGCTCAAACGACGGAAGTCCTTCTCCACCAAAGTATGCACCGGCAAGTTTAAACCAAGATGCTGGTTAAACCACGCATACATCGCGGCCCGACTCGGCGCGTTAAAGTTGTGGCCAAACTCCGTGCGGTCATGCAGCGCAATCCGGCCCGGCCCTCCCTGCCTCTCCCAATGCCCGCGAAGCTCAGGAAACCCCTTCGATGAAATCTCACGCGTCCAGTCATTCGCCGACGTCAGCAGCATTGGCTTGGGGGCCCAAAGCGCCGCCAGCTCGATATTACCCGTACCCACCCGCAGGCCACTCGCGTTTTCACACGTGCACCCACCCTGCATCGCCGTCGAAACCATGACCGCCGGAGCCAACGCGGCGGGCCGGTCGTCCACCGCCCCCAGCAAAAATGTTTGTGTCCCGCCACCGCTGGCCCCCGTCACCCCGATGCGGCGGGCATCCACCTCGGGCAGAGAGGAAAGAAAATCCAGCGCACGGATGGAATTCCACGTCTGCAGCCCCATCACACTCTGAAACCAGCCTTCCGCACGAGGGGAAAATAACCCCCAATCGTCAGGACCATTGAGCCCGGGACGCTGCGACTTGAACAAATGCGCGACCTCCATGCCAATCTGCACGCTGTCAGCGTACCCAAGCATGTCGTAATGAAAGACTACGCACCCCATGCGCGCGAGATGCACACAACGCGCCTGCAACGGACTGCGGGCCGCCTCCGCAAACACCTCCGCCCCCGTCTCCAGCTCGCGTTTGACCCCAGCCTCCCCTTCCTCCATAAACCGTCCGCCCGGCCAGTGACCATGAGGAGACAACACCCCAGCCCGCCGCCCCGTCACACCCACTCCACCGACGCCCGACTTCGGTCGATAAAGGCTGCCAGTCACATAAAAGCCAGGTGCCGATTCAAAAAAAACCCGCTCCACCGTGTAGTCGTCGCGCTCGACTAATCCATGGATGACCGCACGAAGCGGAGTGCGCGCTGGCAACGGCCATAAACCAAGGCTCGCCTGCGTCTGCTCGCGCACCCGAGATTTTCGCGCCGTCCACGCCTCCGGCGACGCCGGAGGCGCCCACGGGAAAAATCCATCCAAATCCTTCGGCGGGTCCAGCCGCCGGTCAGCCGCCAAAACCCGCGGCGCCAAGGCCGCCAGCGAGGCTACACAAAGAATCGCGAACAGCTTCATAGGCGCAGAGTCATCAGTTATTTCTTCGACGGGCTAGCCCCGATCAGCTTGGCCAGCGACTGGCCGGTGGTGCGAAGGAATTCGACGTCTTCAGCCGTCAATCCCGCCTTGTCCGGCTTGTTCACCAGCAAATGAATCTCGTCCAATGCCGTCAACACACTCTTGAGCGGATCACGAGCCCGGACTTTTTCCGGCAGATCAAGCAGGCTGTACTGGAAAAACTCGATCAAGTCCGCACGGGCCAGCACCGCGGCCTTCTGAGGCGAAAACGGCTGGCTCGCGGCCGCAGCGGCAATTTCCAGCCCGCGGATCCATCCGCCCAGACTGATCAACTGCGCCACTTCATGGTCGCGCAGGAGAACCAGTTCCGCTTCCACATCAACTTGCGTTTTAGCCAGTTCCTCTTTCAACACATCCCAGTCACCCCCGACAGAATTCTCGACAATGGTTTTAGTGTGCCGCGAGATTCGATCGCCCGCCCCCAAAGCCTTGGCGTGCTTCAACACTCCGCGCCCCACCTGCTCAAATTCCGATATCTTCTCGGTCGTAACCATGAGAAAACCGTCCGCAATCAACATCCCCAGCGACAACGCCACCTGCGTCCGGTCCCGCGGCGCATCCTTCGGCAAATCGCGCCGCACTTTTTCATAGGGCAAAACACCAAGCTCCGCCAAATCCCCAAAAAGCTTCTTAATCGACGGCGCCGTGAACGTATTCACACCAAATTCTTCCCGAAGATGCTCGTCCTGCAGCAAGTCCTCCGGTACCCCAACCTCAGAATCAACCGGAGCCGCGGTGTCGCGCGGCAACTCCGCCGGCGCATCAATCTCAACCGGCTCCGGCTTCTGGGCAAACCCACGACTCCCGGACGACGCAAGAATCAGACAAACAGAAAAGACAAATGTGAGAGGTGACAGTCTCATGGAAAAATGAATGGGAAGCAGGTCAATGGAACCAAGCTGGCTTCCACCTGCAGTGGACGGTGCCAACCAACCGGTTATTCAAGGAAAGTGGCGCTAAATCAACCGACTTGCAAGCCGGTACAGGTACGGCTCGACGCATGAGAGATTTCCCCGTGCAATGCAGCTTGACGATTTATTCGTTTTTGAGATGGTGCGGGTTCGTCGGGTTGCCATCCGTGCTCCCCATTTCTGTATTTGTCTATGTCTGGGGCTGATTACGTCTGGCTCATCAGTTACGTTTTTGTGGTGCTGGGGCTTTCGGCCTTCGGTATCCACAGGTACGCGATGGTCTATCTCTTCCTGAAAAACTCACGCCGCAAGCCTGAGCCATCCGGTCACTTTGAAGATTTGCCGCTGGTCACCATCCAGCTGCCCGTTTTCAACGAACAACATGTCGTCGCACGTCTCGTCGATGCCGTCGCCCGCCTCGATTACCCGCGCCACCGGCTGCAAATCCAAATGCTGGACGACTCCACCGACGAAACCGTGGACATCAGCCGAGGGAAAGTCGCCGAACTGGTCGCCGCAGGATTCGACGCCGAATTCATCCACCGGACCGACCGCACCGGATACAAAGCCGGCGCCCTAGAAAACGGACTGCTCTCCGCCAAAGGTGATTATATCTTCATTCTGGATGCCGACTTCATCCCGCCACCAGAAATCCTCCACCGGATGATCCACTTCTTCACCGATCCGAAAATCGGGATGATCCAGACCCGCTGGGGCCACCTGAACCGCGACTACAGCCTGCTCACCCGCATTCAGGCCATGTTCCTCGACGGCCACCTCATGGTCGAACAAACCGCCCGCAGCCGCGCCGGCCGGTTCATCAATTTTAATGGAACCGCCGGTATCTGGCGCAAATCCTGCATCGTCGACGCCGGAGGATGGGAGCACGACACCCTCACCGAGGACCTCGACCTCAGCTACCGCGCCCAAATGAAAGGATGGCGCTTCCACTTCCTCAACGACGTGGTCACCCCCGCCGAATTGCCCGTCGATATGAACGGCTTCAAGTCGCAACAGCATCGATGGACCAAAGGCAGCATCCAAACATGCAAAAAATTGCTCGGCCCACTCTGGCGCAGCAATCAACCCCTGCTGATCAAAATCGAGGGAACTGTGCACCTGTGCACCAACTTCGCCTACCTCCTGCTCATCTTCCTCTGCATTTTGATTTTCCCGGGCGCCGGCATGGCCGTCGACCTCGGCGGCTGGAGACCTTGGGTCCTCGACTTGCCCGTCTTCATCGCTACCTCCGTCTCCGTCGGTGCCTTCTACCTGGTCGCCCAACGCGCCGTGCACCCGAAAAAATGGTGGCAAGAAATTTTCTTCCTGCCGGCCCTGCTCGCCCTCGGCGTCGGCATGTCCATCACCAACACCAAGGCCGTCCTCGAAGCCCTCATGGGTCAAGACTCCGCCTTCGTGCGCACCCCGAAATACGGTATCGAACGCAAAGGCCAGTCATGGCGCACCGCCCGCTACTCCGCCGGCAAATCCCTCGCTTTCATCTTCGAGATCCTCTTCGCCATCTACTTCTCCTTTGCCGTCTGGGAAGCCGTCCGTCTCCACTTCTGGATGTCCGTCCCCTTCATGATGATGTTCGCCTCCGGCTTCTGGTACGCCGCCCTCGGAACCATCGTCCAATCCCTGCCCGCCAACCTCTTCGGCTCAGAACAAGACAAGGATCCCATCAGCCCAGCCTCCGCCTAGCAGGCCCCCTCCCCAGCCTCCCCACCAAAGAGGCCAGTACCGCCACCACGGCCCCGCACAGCAGTCGCTCCACTCTCGCTTCAAGACTTTCTCGACATTTTTTATAAAAATCTTGGATTGTTTATAAAATTAAACTATCATAGCCACCAGATAATCTGTCTTTTTATGGCTTCTCGATTAGCGAATCATTTTCCCATGATGGCGGGTGCGAACGCGGTTGCGGACGCGGAGTCAAAATCAAGAACAAGCGCGGACGCGAAGGCAGCGATCCTTCATGGAGGACAAATTTTTCTGGTGTGTTTAATGGCCAGTGGGTTGGTATCGTGCGCATCCACCAAGGAACCAGAGTCGGTTTCGACCGCTCCACGCGAAATTGTCATCAGCGTCGAGGACCAGAAGCTGGCCTTGATGGAGTCGGGGCAACCGGTGGCGGTGTATCCGGTATCGACCTCGAAGTTCTGTTTAGGCGATACTCCGGGTAGTTACGGCACGCCGCTGGGCCGGTTAAAAGTCGCGCAAAAGATCGGGTCGCATGCGCCGATGGGGGCGGTCTTCAAGAACCGGCAGCCGACGGGCGAGATTCTTCCACCCAATGCTCCGGGACGGGATCCGATTGTGACCCGCATCCTGCGACTGACGGGACAGGAACACAGCAACGCGCGCGCCTTCGCCCGCAACATCTACATCCACGGCACCCCTGAAGAATCCACCATCGGCCGCCCTGCCAGTTTCGGGTGCGTCCGCATGACGTCGCAAGACGTCGTCGACCTCTACAACCGAATCCCAAGCGGCACCCAAGTCCACATTACCAAAAGCCGTCTGCCCAGCTCCGCCAGACTGTGGGCCCGCCGCCAAGGACGCTCCTCCGCCCCGGCCGCTGGGAAAACGCCCGCGCCACCCATCGTCGCGTCCATCCCCAAACCAATGGCTCAGGCTCAAGGCCCCATCATCGCCCATTCTCATTTCAGCCCGCCCGCCCCCTGACCAACCGTTTCAACGATTTATCAGAAAATACAGCCTGCGGTTGACAACCCCAATTCAGGGTTTACCCTCCGACCCGTTTTCTTTGATTTCACTTTAGCCATGGCCAATACCGCATCCGCACTGAAGCGCGTCCGTCAGACCGCCACCCGCACCGCCCGTAATCGTGCGGCCAAATCCCGTCTGAAGACCGCCCGCAAAGCCGCTTTGAGCGCGATTGCTAGCGGTGACGCCGCCGCCGCTCAAACCGAGCTTCGCACTGCCATTTCCGTGGCTAGCCGCGCAGCCAAGAGCAATATCATTCATAAAAATGCCGTCAGTCGGCTCCAGAGCCGTCTGGCTAAAGCCGCCAACGCGAAAGCCGCGGCCGTGAAAGCTTAGTTCGAGCTCGTTTCAGACAAGAGCGCTTGGTTAAACAAGCGATAGGGCTTGCTCTAGCAAGCAAGAGCGCTTCATTTAACAAGCAAGAGCGCTTGAGTCATCACCAAGCTGGTCCGTCCAGCAACAGAGGATATTGTAAGTGCCTCAGGCGCTCTCCTCTGGGTCTCGTTGATTGATGGAACGTGGCTCTGAGTGGTTGATGGAAATACCGAATCTGGGGAGAAGCAGTCGATTCCTGCACACCGATCAGGCTGCTCCCATTAAGACACTCGCGGCGAATCCGCTGCCACGCTTCCTGTCCGCTGCTCAAAATCGTTCGGAGAAACGTTCGGCGCCGCGACCGGGGTCAGCGACCCGCGGCGACAGAAGATCCGAATACGAAACAACAACCCAGGCGGCAAAGCCGCCGCTGTAGCCGGGTACGCTGGCCCCGGTTTCCACACTTGGCCCCTAGGCCACATCCCTCAAGACAATGGCTCCGGAACCGCTTTTACGCAGCCGGTCCACGGCTCGAAATCGTTCGGCGAGACGTTCGGCGCCGCGACCGGGGTCAGCGACCCCGGCGACAGAGGAACATTCATCACTGGCGCGCACCCGCGCCGGCTGCCACCAACCGGCGCTGACAAGATCAGGCCAGCTTTTTATTCCATTCAGCAATCCGGCTGGCCTGCGCGGTCAGCAGGTCGTCCGTGGGATCGAGAACCTCAATGCTCGTAATAGTGTCGTTCTGACGAATGGCATTCACGACGTCCTGACCAGCGGTCACGGCACCGAAAATCGTATGTTTGCCATTGAGCCAGTCGGTTGGAACGTGCGTGATAAAAAACTGGCTACCATTGGTGCCCATGCCATTGCGAATGCCGGCATTGGCCATCGCCAGCAAACCCGGGCGATCAAATTTCAAGTCGGAGAAACACTCGTCGTCAAATTTATAGCCGGGATCACCCGTGCCAGTGCCCAGCGGACACCCGCCCTGCACCATGAAATTATCAATCACCCGGTGGAATTTCAGTCCGTTGTAATATCCCCGCTGGGTGAGATTCAAGAAGTTAGCCACGGTTACAGGCGTACGGGAAGCCAGAAGCGTCAGGGCGATGTCGCCCTTGCTCGTTTTCATCAAAATGCGGATATCGTTCATGGAGACTGTAGAGTGGGCCGCGCCGCCAAAATTTCCACCGGAATTGACCTCGAATCTACGCCCCCGTAGCGGCGCCGATGGACTGCGCTTTTCCCTCGTATCGACCTGATCACGGCCTGAGGCGGCCGAAAATTTCGCAGGTCGCGCTTGGTTGAAGCCGCCCGCGCGCGTACTTTCAGAACTGGGCCCATCATGGCGCCCGCCTGATTCATGAGATTCATCCCCTTGGTGTGCTGGTCCGCCCTGCTCGCAAAAACTACCGTCGCCGCACCGATCGAGGCGCCGTTGGAGGCGTTCATCACCGAGGAAGGAAGTGGCTTGGTTTTCCTCAGCGCCTTGACCGATGTCGGCCGCGCGTATCAGGTCGAATGGTCGCCCACTCTGGCGGCCGCGAACTGGATCCCTGTAGCAGGAGCACCAGCCGAGGGCACCGGGGGACGCCAATCGTTTTATCTCGGGCAACGCCCAGATTTCGACGGCCCACCGCCATCATTTCCCCCGCGTCTCGACTTCACGCTGCTGGCGTACGCTGATGGCACTTCGCTGGCCCAGTGGCAACAATCGGACGGCACCCTGGTCCACCGGCCCGTCGCTTTGGATTTTCGACAGGTCCCTCGCCTCGCCAGCGCTGTCACCGGCACCGCCACCGTCGTCACACGCACCCAACTCGCCGATTACCCTCAGGCCGACATCCCGTCGGAAATTCCCGAAACCGACCCCACCATCAACGCTGCCGTGGCCGCGCTCACCGAGGCTTATCCCCGACTGCAAACCAGTACCGCTGCCACCGCCGTCAGAGGAAATGCTGAAGCCGGACCGTTGGGGGGCACTCGATTCTGGCGATTGCGCCGCTTGGAGCGCGACGCCGACCGCGACGGGCTTTCGGATTTCAATGAATGGCACCTTACCGCCACCAATCCGCTGATGACGGACAGCGACGACGATGGGGCCACGGACGGGGCCGAAGTGGCCGCCGGCTCACTTCCGACCGATTTCTTTAATGGCGTCCGCCCGGTTCTGGTTCGACTGCCCTCACGATGGGGCACCATTCCCTTCACCGGCCCCGGCGAGTGGCTGGATGAGCCGCTGGTACTGGAAGTTCGTTCCCCTGCTGGCACGCCGCTAGCCATGGCTCCGGTCACGGTGACGGCGAGTGCGGGCGAACTAGCGCTCTGGGGCCGTCCCTTGGCCGGACCGGCTGCCACGCCTATCCTGACGGCCCGCACGGACGGAAACGGCCGGATTTCCCTAGCCTGGAGAGCTGGGGGGTTAGGCGCGCCCGTCAGCCAGATCCACGCCTGGAGCGGTCGCAATCAAGAGTTTCAAGGCACCCATTTCCTCGCCTATACCCTCCGGGCACTGCCGCCGGCCGATCGCTCGGTGCTGGCCTGGCTCCGGGCCGACGCTGGAGTCACCACCGAAACCGACGCCAGAGTCACCTCGTGGGCGGACCCCATCAGGCAAATCACCGCCACCGCCACCGACGCGCAACGTCCGCTGCTGAACACCAGTGGTCCGCTCCCGATGATCGAGTTCAATGGCACTCAGCGTCTAGCCCTCAACTCCACCCTAGGCGGTCCCACACTTTCCGCCATTTTTGTGGCGCAGCCAACCGCCACCCGCAGTCAGCCCCCTCTGAGTTCAGGCGATCCCAAAAACCGGACTCCCGGGCTCTCGTCCCAGCGGTATCTCTTGGCCGGTGAGGTTGCCACCGGCGCCTCTCCTTGGAGCTATACGGCCTCCGTTCCGCGCCAACTTAAGACCGTCCAGTACTTTTCACGCTATACCGCACTCTCCTTCACCACCGACCCCATCAACGGGTTTCGCGGCTACAATTGCCGGGACATCTCCTACTCGTTTGGCCAACTGCCACCAGCCCTGCCCGTGGCCTACGTGCCCTCCTTTCGCTACGACATCACCCCCGGCGCCCTCCCTGATCCCGGCCCAGCCCGGCGCGTACGGGGCCGGACGTATCGACTCAATCCAGCCGTCCCATCCTGCCCGCTGCTCGTAGGAGCCTCCGTCTCCACAGTCATGGAAGATTTCCCCAGCCGCCGTGGGCTGCCCACCACCTACGAATGGGAGTCGGAAGAACTCGCCACCTACGCCCGCCGGGCCGGTAACCCGCCCGTGGAAGACTTTCGTGAAATCTATTACGAGGCCCGAGGCTACACCCCGGCTATCCCAGAAAAATACGAACTCCAACCCGGCTTGATCGGCAATGTCGGCCATGGTATCTCGCTGGGAACCAACTCAGCAGGTTATTTTCAACTGGCCCAAACATTCGCCCCCGCCCTCGGCTCCCGCACCACCCCAGCCACCCCCCCGCCCTCGCACCTCACCAGCGTCATCATCACCAATGGTCAGGCCGTCTTTTACACCAACGGCTCATCCCCAGTCTCTTCCCTGCCACCCGCAGGTGGCACGGCCACCGGCTTTCGCTCCATCGGCGCCCTGACCAATGCCACCAATGGATTCGCCGGCATGGTCGGCGATCTCATCATCGCCAGCGAGGCCCTCAATGACGAATCACGACGCAACGCCGAAGATACCCTCGCCGCCCACCGCCGCCTGCCACAGGTCGACCGCGATGCCGACAGCCTGCCCGATTGGTGGGAACGCCGTAGCCTGACCGCCGGCACCACCGCCGCCGCCAGCGACAATCCCGATGCCGATAGCCTGACCAACACCCAAGAATACGCCCGGTTCACCCTGCCAGAAATCGCCGATAGCGACGCCGATGGCCTCCTCGACGCCACCGAAACAGCCGCCGCCGCCGTCACCCCAGATACCGACAACGATGGCCTGCTCGACGGCGTCGACTCCGCACCCACCGATCCCGCCAACGGCCGCGCCGATGCCAATGCCGATGGTACCCCCAATGGCCTCGCCTCCCTGCTGGCGACCCCAGGCCAGCGCGATACCGACCGCGATGCCGTTTCCGATTTTGTCGAAAGCGCCGCCACCCGCACCAATCCGTTCAACCCCGACACCGACGGCGACTCCCTACCCGATGGATGGGAAATCAAAGAAAATCTCGATCCCAATAGCCCCTCGGGAGCAGACGGCCCGCAGGGAGACCCCGATGGCGACGGCCACACAAATGCCCAAGAATGGGTGCTCGGCACCCGCCCGCACACAGCCGACTGAACAGCCGAACGCCAGCCTCCCTCCACACCCTCCCCATCCGGCGGCCGCCTGCCGACGCCCGCCAAGCCTGAATCAACTGCCTTGCCACAGAGGGCATGTCGCATCAATGTGACATTTTTGTCACACAAACAGTCAACCTGATGACTTGCATGTGACGAAAACGTCACATAAGAACCGACTCGACAGCAACCCGCGCACCCCCGGTTCATGATCTCGCTTCACAAACTCTTCGGCAAAGACGACACATTCTTCCGCCTGCTCGAGGCCTCCGCCGAGGTGGGCCGGTCCAGTATTCACTCACTGAATCGTCTGCTCTCAGACCCGGGCACCGCCGACAGCTTGGAAGATTTCCGCAAATCAAAAGAGGCAGACAAACGGATAACCGAACAAATCAACGAGGCGCTGGTGGCCAGCTTTGCCACCCAGCTGGAACGCGAAGACATCGAGGTCCTCAGTGCCGCTCTCTACAGAATCCCGAAAACAGTCGAAAAATTTGCCGAGCACCATCATATGAGCGCAGCGCTGGTAAAGGGCGTAGATTTTTCCGACTATATTCGTCTGCTGGATGCGGCGACCAACCAAGTCGTCTCGCTGGTAAAAATGCTTCCGACTCTCGGTGCCGGCAAGATCGTTCAGGCCAAAGAGCTTAATTCTTTGCTTCAACAAATTGAAGGTGATGCTGATACGCTGCATCTGGCCCGGCTCCGCGACCTGTACAGCGGCCGCCATGAGGTTATGAGCGTGCTCGTCCTCCGCGATCTTTATGACCTATTGGAAAAGATCGTCGACCGCTGCCGCGACGCCGGCAACGTCGTCACTCACATCGTGCTGAAAAATTCTTAAAGGCACCCACCACCACGCGACGAGCCATGATCTCACTGCAACGCTCCCTGGGCCGCCCCCAACATTTTTTCGGGCTCCTGACCGAAAGCGCCCGCCTCGGACACGTCGCCGCCACCGAGCTGCATCGTCAACTCTCCCGACCCGACCACGCCCCCTCGCTTCAAGGCGTGGCTGAGGCCCGCCGCGCCAGCAAAGCCGTCATCGGCGAATTTCGCGAAAGTCTCGTCCAGCACTTCATCACCCCCATCGAGCGGGAAGATCTCGAGGCCGTCGCCCAGGGGCTATACGGCATTCCCAAGGCCGTGGAAAAATGCGCGGAGCGCCACGAGTTGAGCTGGGAAAAGGTCAAGGACATTGATTTCAGCCTAGGCTCCCGGATGCTCATGCATGCCACCGAAGTCGTCGTAGAAATGACGAGTGCCTTGAGCCGCCTTGGATCGTTAAGCGAGATCAAAGCGCTCGAAGCGCGCATCAGCCAAATTGATGATGATGCCAGCCATATTTTGCTGGATAGCGCCCGCCATCTTTACCAGCCCGGCCAGCCGCCGCTGCGCACCATTATCGCCACCGAAATCTTCGAGATTTTAGGCGCCGGCATCGGCCATTGCGGATCCCTCGGCGGAACCATGGCCCGGGTGCTCTTGAAAAATTCCTGACCCTCCACCAGTCCTGATTTCCCCCGATTTGACCGCATGACCGTCGTCTTTCTTGTCATCGCCATTGCCTTGATATTTGAATATATCAACGGCTTTCACGATACGGCCAACTCCATCGCCACCGTGGTAGGAACCAAGGTCCTCACTCCGCGTCAGGCCATCGTTCTGGCCGCAACAACCAACCTGCTCGGCGCCTTCACCGGCATCGCCGTCGCCAAAACCATCTCCTCCGGTCTCGTCGGCGCAGAATTCGTCACCCAAGGGACTCTGGTCTGCGCGCTTTTCGCCGGTATCGTGTGGAACCTGCTCACCTGGTGGCTCGGCCTGCCATCAAGCTCCACCCACGCCCTCGTCGGCGGCCTCGTCGGCTCCGTCCTCGCCGTCGGCCTCTTCCTCCATCAAGAAAATCGACTGGTCGATAAAAATAAAAAACCACTGGAATCAGTGTGGAAAACCATCATCTGGGACTCCCCTAAAGACAAATCTTCGAAAAAACTGGTCGATCCCACACCTGCCACACTGGCGGCCCTCGCCCAAGAACCACTTTATGACGGCACCCACGTGGTCAAGGTCGGCGATACCAAAGTGACCGTTGTCACCTATGAAGGACGAACCCGCGAGGTCGCCGAAACAAAAATCAAAGACGGCGACCGGGTCGGTGTGTTGCCTAAAGTCATCATTCCCATGGTCTTCTCTCCCGTGGTCGGCTTTGTCGGCGGTTTCTTCGTCATGGGGGTGCTCTTCGTCCTCTTCCGATGGGCCCGCCCGGTCATGGTCAACCGCCTCTTCGGGAAATTGCAGATCGTCAGCGCCGGTTACATGGGCTGGAGCCACGGCATGAATGACGCCACCAAAACCATGGGCATCATCACCCTCGCCCTCGTCGCTGCCACTGGCGACGGCCAGCTCGCCCATATGCCTTGGCTCCAAGTCTCCCCCAACGCCGACCCCACGCACCTCTCCCCCATCGCTCACGCCATCAGCTGGCTGCCCAATTGGCTGCAGTTCGGCTACATGCCCGATCCCGTCGACACCCGCTCCCCAGGCGTTCCCCCATGGGTCGTTTTTATCTGTGCCATTACCATGGCCGCCGGTACCGCCGCCGGGGGCTGGAAAATCATCAAAACTATGGGCCACAAAATGGTCAAACTTCAGCCTGTCAATGGCTTCGCCGCTGAAACAACCGCCGCCACCGTCCTCTACATCACCGGCACCCTCGGCATGCCCGTCTCCACCACCCACGCCATCACCACCAGTATCATGGGCGTCGGCTGCGCCAAACGCTTCAGCGCCCTCAAACTCGGCGTCGTCGAACGCATCCTGTGGGCCTGGGTCCTGACCCTGCCCGCCACCGGCGGCCTCGCCTTTGGCCTCGTCTACTTGCTCGCCAAAGCCGGCGTCCTCACCCCCTGATAAATTCTCCTGGAGCCCAGCGAATGGTATGAGCCTGTCGATCGGAGACACTCAGTTCGTCACCAATCGCGCCATCAGCGGATTCACCGGCGGTGACGATTACCTTTTCGGCTTCGGCGCCCGCACCGGCGGTGCCACCGAAACCGTGCTGATCGACAACTTGAACATCACCACCGTCCCTGAACCCACCATGGTTACTCTCTTGGGACTGGGTGGCTTGGCCGCCGTTTGGCGCCGCCGCCGCTCCGGGTCGTAGGAGCAGACGCCGGGCCGCCCAGCCCAGTTTCCGCCCTCAGATCCCACGCTTTCATCAAACCCGCGCCCAACCGGCGCGGGTTTTTTTATATCCTAAAAATGGGGTATGCATTCACGAAATATTCTCAGGGCGATGCCCGGGCTTTCGCATGGCGCACCGTTGGGGCTTGGGCCCTCGCCACTACCGATACAGCCGACGGCTCGTGATATAATCAGCAACAGCCGGATCGACCCACCCGTCCAGCGCACCGCCCGCACGAACGATCGTCCGCACCGCAGAGGAAGAGGCCGGGTGCGGCGCACGAAAATCAATCAATTCGTAGCGCAGGCCCGGCTGCGGACCAATCTCAATACCATCCCTCGGGAAAACCAAAAATGTCAGCAAGGAGGCCAGTTTTTCCGGATGCGCCCACGTCCGCAGCTGCTTCCATTGATCAGCACCTAGAAGCCAGCAAAGCTCCACTCCCGAGCCGAAGGAGCCGGCAAAATATTCCGCGGTTTGCCACGAGTAGGACGGCGTCGGCTGTTCGATTTCCCACCGGCTAATTTCAGCCCAAGCGCGCCCCTTTAACGCCAGTTCAAGCATGGCCAGCCGGTCCGCCGCCGGCGCCGGTGCGTCATCCGGCTTGTGGGGCGACTGCCAGGCCGGTATAAAAATGACTTTTTCCAGACCACAATGCTCCCAAACCGTCTCGGCCAGCGCGGTGTGGCCGAGGTGCACAGGATCAAAAGATCCGCCAAAAAGGCAGACTCGACGAGAGTGAATCATTGGATGATGGGATGATGAGCTCTGCATTGACTTCAGGCCGGGCCCCAGCGTATCTATAGGTCCCTCGACTCGTCCACCTGCCTTTTTTTTTCATGAAGCCAACCCTCTTTACCTTTGTGTTGAGCCTGGCCGCACTGCCTGTTCTGGCGGCGGCGCAGGATCAAGCCGGATTACCTCCAGAAACGGCAGCCGACCCAGCTCCGGCCACGCGCCCAGCCCCGGCCGCCTTGGCCTCCGATAATGATCCAACCCTCGCCAAACTGAAGAATTTAAAACCCGAGGATTTGGAGAAAGTTAAAAAAGCGATCAATGATGCCTCGAACTTCGTCGGTGGCATCCGCTTGCAGGAAGCCTTGCAGAGTCTAGCGGAAGCAGAAGCCATTGTGCCCGACCTTTTTATGGTGCACAACCTGAAGGGAGCGGTCTACACCAAGATGCGGCTTTTCGATGACGCCCGCACCTCTTTCAAGCAGGCCGGACAGCTGAATCCCGGAAGTTTCCATCCAAAGTTCAACCTCGCCGAGATCGAGTTTGTCGAGGCCGCCAGCAAAGTGCGCGCCGGCGACACCGATGGAGCCAAAGGGCTCTTCGCTTCCGCCCAAAAACAGTTTGAATCCCTCATCAAGGACAAAACCGACGAGGGCACCAAGAAGCTCATGGAATTCAAAGTGGTCATCTGCCAGCTCCAACAAGGGCAGTCGGAAACCGCCCAGAAAAGCGTCAGCGCCTTCAGCTATATCGATGACGAGCCGATCTATTATCTCGGACATGCCGCCATCGAGTTTAATAAGGGTGACAAGGCAGCCGCTCAGGAATGGCTGGACTCCGCCAATCGCATCTATACCGCTCAACAAGTGACCATTTACATGGACAGCTTCATCGAGATCGGTTGGGTGGAAACGCTCGCACTCTAACCCTCTAGCAACCTAGCCCCTAGCCGACGCCGCCCACCAGCGGTCGCCGCCATCGTGTGATACGAATCCGCGCATGATTTCGTCCATCCAAGAGGCCGTCCTAGCAGCCAACCTACGACTGGCCGCCAGCGGCCTCGTTCACCTCACCTGGGGCAATGTCAGTGGCTTGGATCGAGACCGGGGCGTCTTCTACATTAAACCCAGCGGCATCGACTACGCCAAGCTTCAGGTCACCGACCTCGTCGGCATCCGCGTCACAGACGGGGCCGTCGTCGATGGCCACCTGCGCCCGTCCTCCGATACACCCACCCACCTCGCACTCTATCGAGCCTGGGGAAACCTCGGAGTCGGCGGCATCTGCCACACCCACAGCGTGCGCGCGACCGCCTTCGCTCAGGCCGGTCGTGAACTACCGTGTTTCGGTACCACTCATGCCGACCACTTTTTCGGTCCCGTGCCAGTGTGCCGCGACCTAACCGCCGCCGAGGTCGCAGAAGATTATGAAGGCCTGACTGGCGCCGCCATCGTCAGTCACTTTCACCAGCATCACCTGAATCCAGTGGCCATGCCGGCCGTCCTCCAAGCCTATCACGCCCCTTTCACTTGGGGCCCCCATGCCGATAAGGCCGTGGAAAACGCCATTGCACTGGAAACATGCGCCGACATGGCCCTGCAGACTCTGGCCCTCAACCCGACCCGCCCACCCTTGCCTCCCCATCTGCTGGAAAAACACCACCTCCGGAAACACGGCCCCGACGCCTACTACGGACAAACCAAGGAATCAACCGGTTCGTAAATTCCCATCGCTCCCGCTCTCCCCACCCACCCAGCCCAGCAAGAGAGCCCCGCCACCCCGCCCCATTCCGCTTTTTACATCCCACTCATGGCCTACCTCAACGAAAACTACCTCAAACTCAAAGCAGGTTACCTGTTCCCGGAAATCGGCCGCCGCGTCGCTGCCTTCACCTCCGCTCACCCTGAAGCCGCTTCACGCCTGATCCGCTGCGGCATCGGAGACGTCACAGAAGCCCTGCCAGCAGCCGCCCGCGACGCCATGCGCGCCGCCATCGATGAACTGGGCGACCGCACCACTTTCAAGGGATATGGACCGGAGCAGGGGTATGATTTTCTTCGCGTTGCCATCGCGGAAAACATGTTCCAAGCGCGCGGCCTAGACGTGGCGGCTGACGAGATTTTTGTCTCTGACGGCTCCAAATGCGACACTGGCAACATCCTCGATATTTTCGGCCAAGGCAACCGGCTCGGCATTCCTGACCCCGTGTATCCGGTCTATGTCGATACCAACGTCATGGCCGGCAATACCGGCGACGCCGACAGCACCGGCGCCTACGAAGGCATCCACTACTTGCCGTGCACAGAGGCTAATGGTTTTATGCCGGACGTTCCGTCCAGTGAAGAGGCACCCCTCGACCTCATCTATCTCTGCTCGCCCAATAACCCAACCGGAGCCGCCGCAACACGCGAAAAACTCCAAGCGTGGGTCGATTACGCCCGGCAACACGGGGCCGTCATCCTCTTCGACGCCGCCTACGAAGCGTTCATCACCGATCCGGCCATCCCCAAATCCATTTACGAAATCCCGGGCGCCCGTGAATGCGCCATCGAATTCCGCAGCTTTTCCAAACACGGCGGATTCACCGGGGTCCGCTGCGCCTTCACCGTCGTCCCCAAAACTCTCTTGGGCAGCACTCGGGATGGTCGCAAAATGCCGCTCCACCCACTGTGGTCGCGCCGGATGACAACCAAGTTCAATGGAGCCAGTTACATCGTCCAAAAAGGCGCTGCCGCCCTTTTTTCCGAGGCAGGAAAATCCGAGGTCAACGCCCTGATTGCTCATTATCTGGGTAATGCGGCGGTCCTGCGCGAGGCCGCACAGGACGCGGGATTGACCAGCTTCGGAGGAGTGAATGCCCCGTACATCTGGGTCAAAACTCCAAATAACCTCGGCAGCTGGGAATTCTTCGATGTCATGCTCCACAAATTGAATGTCGTCGTCACCCCGGGCGCCGGATTTGGCGCCGCAGGAGAAGGGTTCTTCCGCATCAGCGCCTTCAACAGCCGAGCCAATGTGATCGAAGTCGGCCGTCGCCTCCGCGAGGAATTGTAAGAGAGCCCGACTTCCTCCCCCCTCCCTTGCCCGAGCGCCTGCGGGGCCGGCGCCGCTCATTTGGCCAAGCCCCCATGCCGGATGAATATTCCGACGCGCCACGCGTCACATAAGGGCACGTCATCCTGCATTTTCCATGAAACGCTCACTTCTCGCTCCGCTTCTGGCCACCGCCGCTGTGTTCATCGCCAGTTGCGATCGCACCGCGACCGTCGCCCGCCCCCCCACAGCGACTCCGGACACCGCCTCCGAGACGGATGACCCAACCCGCTTGGCCGCCGCCGATCAAGCCGCCCTGATCAAGGAAATTGACGAACTGAAAATTCGTGAAGCCACCCTCCGCCTGCAAATCCAACAGGACGAACTGGCATGGCAAAAAGCCGATTTCGAACGCGAAAAAGCTGGGTTTGATCGCGAAAAAGCCGCTCTGACCGAGAAGGAATCCACCTCGCCCACCCGCAAGCCCGCCGCCACAGCGGAGAAGCCGGAAAACAAACCCGCCCGTGCGCCACGGACCGCGACGACTGGGGATCGCGATTACCAGATGTTCTATGAAGGGCTCAATCCCCATGGCCGCTGGATGGAAACCAGAGAGTACGGGTTCGTCTGGCAGCCGTTCGCCGTCCGCGACCTCAACTGGCGCCCGTATGCGCTCGGACGATGGGCGGATTCCGATCAAGGATGGACGTGGATGTCCGATGAACCATTCGGCTGGGCCACTTACCACTACGGCCGATGGGCCCTGCTCCAAAATCACGGATGGATCTGGGTGCCAGGTGACACCTGGGCCCCCTCCTGGGTCGCCTGGCGCAGTAATGACGATGTCGTCGGCTGGACTCCGCTCCCACCCGAAACCGTCTACGATGAAGATGTCGATTACGGCCCCAGTATCGATGATGACTACGGCCTAAGCCCTGACTCTTACACCTTTGTTCATGTCCAGTCATTTAATGAGCCGGTGATTTCTCATTGCCGCCCAGTTTCAGAAAACCAGCTCTTCTTCTCAGCCACCGTGGGCGTGACCCGCATCGTCATCCGCACCGACAAGGTCGTTTGTAACGGTCCCGACCGCCGCTGGATCAACCGGCACATCGCTCAACCGATGACCCGCCACCGCCTCCACCGCAATCGCGAATGGCAGGAAGAATTCGATTACCGCCCACACATCGAAAACGACGAGCTGACATGCTACGCCCCACGCGTGCGCAACGCATGGAACGACGGCCTGCGTCCGTCCCGAGTGCAAGCCACTCTAGAAAGAGCCGCCCCCGTGCGCCGTCAGGAATCGTTCCGCCAAGAGCTCGAAACCACATACCGCCAAGAACGCGCCGCCCGCCGCGAACGCGCCACCACCGAACTCGAAAAAGAACCGGTGCGCCGCCTCGCCGCCCGCCATCAAGAACTCGAAACCATCCGAGGCCAACGCGAACAACGCACCGAACGCATCGAGCCCGCCACGCCCACTCAACGGGCTGAGCCAGCCGAACCCACACCCACGGTCGACTCGGAATCGAAACCAACCACGCCCCCGACGGAAACCACCGCCCCCACACCGCAACCCCCAGCCACCACTCAACCGCCAGTCGATAAACCTAAGGAACGTCCAAAACGTCCCGAACGCGTCGAACCCGCCACGCCCGCCAAACCGGCTGAGCCAGCCGAGCCCACACCCACAGTCGACTCGGAATCAAAACCAGC
>CAJBME010000076.1 GCA_903954065.1 uncultured bacterium | reverse complement strand
GTCAGCGACCCCGGCTACAGTGGCGGGGCGCAAAAAAAGCGGGTCGCCCGTCAGGGCGACCCGCTTATGGAATCATTGGGTGTCTCGTGGCCGGGGCCCGGGACTTATGGTTGCTTAGTAGCGACGCTCGCGATCGCCACCGTAACCGCCACGGTCGCGGCCACCGCCACCGCCGCCGCCACCGTAACCGCCGCGGCCACCGCCGCCGCCGCCACCACCACCACCGTAACCGCCACGGCTGCCGCCGCCGCCGCCGCCACGGTAACCGCCGCCACCGCCACCGCCGCCGCCGCCACCACCGTAAGCTGGGCGTTCTTCACGTGGGCGGGCTTCGTTGATGGTCAACGGACGGCCCATGAAATCTTGGCCGTGGAGAGCCTTGATGACGGCGTCAGCACCCTGCCAATCGGCCATGGTGGCGAACGCGAAACCGCGTGGGCGGCCGGTCATTTTGTCCATCATAACGAGGACTTCGCTCACTTGGCCGTGCTGCGAGAGGAGATCACTGATGTCTTGTTCAGTGGCATCGAAGGAAAGATTTCCGATGTAGAGTTTGTTGTTCATTGCTTGTGGTGTTGCCGAAACTGACTGCCTTTTCTGAGCTGGTCCCCAACTGCGGGTTGCAAATCACCACTGAGATTGAATCAACGGACGACTTTCCCTGACACTGAAAATACTGACAGGCACTGCGACTAACAGCCCAAGCATGAAGGCAACCGGCCTAAAAGCAAGGATTATTCCATGCCCCGGTGGGCTGAAGCAGGGCGGGTGGGTGGGAGGTTCTGGACTTGCCACTTTTGTGAAATTCCGTCCCGCGCATTGACGCGCGCCGGGTGCGGTCTTTCGTCAGGCTCCCCATTTTTTGCCGACCCAACCCCTGCCCCGACCTGATTTCACATGAGCGAACCCCAGCTGAACGAAAAGCACATTCTCAAACTCTCGCAGACCCTAGACTTAAACATCCGGTCGGTGGCGGCCACGGCGGCCTTGTTGGCCGAGGGCGGTACCGTGCCATTTATTGCCCGCTATCGGAAGGAAAAGACGGGGGAGCTGGACGAGGTGGCTATTCAAAATATTCGCGATGGGCTGGAGCGACTGGGCGAGCTGGATGCGCGTCGTGAGTCGATTGTCAATTCACTCCAGGAGCGCCGTTTATTAACGGCTGACTTGGCGGCGAAGATTGAGGCGGCGGAGACGTTGTCGCGACTGGAAGATTTGTATGCGCCCTTTCGTCCGAAGAAGCGGACTCGGGCTACGATTGCGAAGGAGAAGGGATTGGAGCCGCTGGCGGAAGTGGTATGGGCCCAGTTGCCGGGGACGAACCTTGAGAAAGAGGCGTCTGGGTGGATTGGCCATGCTTTTGTACTGGATGACGACAACAAGACGCCCGGTAGCATTGCCTCTGCGGCGGAGGCGTTGGCCGGCGCGCGCGATATCATAGCCGAGCGCATGTCGGATGATGCGGTCGCCCGTCAGCAGGTGCGCGATCTGTATCTTCACCGCGCCGTGTTTAAATCGAAGGTCATTTCGGGGAAGGAAGCGGAAGGTGAAAAGTTCAAAGATTATCATGACTGGTCGGAGCCGGTGGTATCGGCGCCAAGTCACCGGATTCTGGCCATGCGTCGGGGCGAAAAAGAAGGGTTTTTGATGGTGCGGGTCCAGCCGGAGGAAAGCGAAGCGACGGCCATTTTGGAGAAGTTGTTTGTAAAGCCTGACGGGGGGGCGTGTGCGGCCCAGGTCAAGGAAGCCTCCGTCGATTGCTACAAACGGCTGCTCGGGTTCTCGATGGAGGCTGAAGCCCGCCTGTTTTTTAAGAAAAAGGCCGATGCCGAAGCCATCCGGGTTTTTGCCGACAACGTGCGCGAATTGTTGCTGGCCTCACCGCTCGGACGAAAGACGGTGTTGGCCATCGATCCCGGTTTCCGCACCGGCTGCAAATGTGTCGTGTTGGACCCCCAAGGGAAACTGCTCATCAACGGGGTGGTCTATCCCGAGCAGGGCGCGGCCAAAGCCGCCGAAGCCGCTCAGGCTGTCAAGGCACTCGTGAGTAAATTCAAGGTGGAGGCGATCGCCATTGGCAATGGCACGGCCGGTCGTGAGACCGAAACCTTCATCCGGGCGCTGGGTCTGCCGAAGTCGATCGTCACCGTGATGGTCAACGAAAGCGGGGCCTCTATTTATTCCGCCAGCGAGGTAGCCCGCGAAGAGTTTCCCACCCAAGACATCACCGTGCGCGGTGCCGTCAGCATCGGCCGCCGCCTGATGGATCCACTTGCCGAATTGGTCAAAATCGACCCCAAAAGCATCGGGGTCGGCCAGTATCAGCACGACGTCGAACAGACCGCCTTGAAAAAATCGCTCGATGACACCGTGGTCTCGTGCGTCAACCGCGTGGGCGTGGAACTCAATACCGCTTCCAAACAATTGCTGAGTTACGTCGCCGGACTGAACAGCCGCACCGCTGGCAATATCGTCGCTCATCGCGATGAACACGGTGCCTTTCAGACCCGCGCCGAACTCTTGAAAGTTTCCGGACTCGGACCCAAGGCCTACGAGCAGGCCGCCGGCTTCCTCCGCATCCGCGATGCCCAAAACCCGCTCGACGCCTCAGGCGTCCATCCGGAACGCTATAGCTTGGTCGAACGCATGGCCGCTGATCTCGGATGCAGCGTGGTCGAGCTCATCAGTGATGACGCCAAACGGACGCGGATCGATCGTCAGAAATACGTTACCGACGAAGTGGGGCTACCGACCCTGACCGACATCCTGACGGAGTTGTCCAAGCCCGGGCGCGATCCACGCTCGCAATTTGAAGCCTTCAGCTTTGCCGACGGGGTCGAGAAACCGGAGCAACTCACACCCGGCCTGAAACTGCCTGGCATCGTGACCAACGTGGCTGCCTTCGGGGCGTTCGTCGATATCGGCGTGCACCAAGACGGGCTGGTTCACATCAGCCAAGTCTCCGATGAATTTGTCAAAAATCCGGCCGAGTTCCTCAAAGTGGGACAACGCGTCATGGCTACGGTTTTGGAAATCGATCTCGTCCGTAAACGGATTTCCCTCTCGTTGAAATCGAAGCCGGAAATTCCCGATCCCTCGGTGCCTCGCGGCGAACGGCGCGAACGCAGCGACGGCGGTCGGCGCGGCGATGGCCCACCCCGCGGACGCAGCGAGACCGGCGGCAAATCGCAGGATTCGTTTGGATCGCTCGCCGGTGCCTTCGGCGGCATGGGCGGAGCCAGTCCGTTCGACAAAATCAAACGTCCCCGGTAACGCGGGCGGCCCGATTCACCGGGGAGGCGCCTCTAGGCGCGCTCCGCGGTGGGTTCGTATTCGGGTTTTCTGTAGCCGTGGGTCGCTGACCCCGGTCGCGGCGCCGAACGTCTCTCCGAACGCCTTTTTGAGCCGTGGACCGGATGCGTAAAAGCGGATTCGGATCCGTGTCTTGAGGGATGTGGCCTAGGGCCAAGTGTGAAAACCGGGGCCGGCGACCCCAGCTACAGTGGCGGATTGGCCGCCGCGTGGTTGGTTCGTATTCGGGTTTTCTGTAGCCGTGGGTCG
>CAJBME010000075.1 GCA_903954065.1 uncultured bacterium | reverse complement strand
GTCCGCTTGTATAATGATTTCTCGTTTGCTAGCTTATCTTGCCTACAGCGCGGGCCGGTGTGCTTATGCACTCCGGCCCGGGAGGGAGGGGAAGGGTCTGTTTTGCGCCCAGTGGGAGGCCAGGCACACAGGGAGGCTGCGCACTGGGCTCAAATCAATCCCCCGCCACACAGTTATTCGTAAACGCTGGGCGTTTGTTACGCGTTAATGTTAAAAAACGTAATCCTAGGGGAATGACTTAGGAAAAGAAGTAATTCTGCCACACTTCTGGGAGGTCGGGGTTTTCGACCTCACTGGCGATCCGGCCTTCATTCTGGGGGATGAATTGGGTACTGGTGCCGTAGACCATGATGAGGTCTTGGGAGCTGGCGCAGCGGAGGGCATGGGCTACTCCGGCGGGGATGACCACGCCAACATTGCCTGGGCCGGGTCGGCTATCGCCCTCGATGATGAAGCGCATTCGGCGGCGGGGCAGGCCGGGACGTTCCTCGAGCAGAAACATTTCACAGGTTCCCTGAACGAAGAACATGGCGTCCCATTGCTCGCGATCGTAAGGACGCAGCGAGACAGTGTCTTTTTCCTCTACAAACAGGCGACGGAACCATGTTTCCGGGGCGATGCCTTCCGGGATGGCGGGGGGGTGAATGTGGAAACCTTTGGCGGTACCAGCAAACATCAGGGCGGTGGCCCATTGCTGCGGCCACATCCCAATGCGCTTGAGTACGCTGCCAGGATCATGCTGCCGGGCAAATTCACCGAACCATCCGCGGTGGCGCTGCTGGTAGACCGGTCGATGGAAAATTTCCACCCCGGGGATCCAGACGTCCTCGAGCTGAGTCCGCGCCTCCGGGCTGGTCAATTCGCCGGCCTCGGCGCCAGTCGTGGCGAGGCGCTCGGCCAGACTAGGGCGAGCATAGCTGCGGGTTTGCAGGCGGCTAGTAGCCTCGGAGGTGAGGCCCTTCCACAGGGCGGTGGGATCATGGCTCATGGGATCAATGGGATAGATGGATGGGGGGAGGGAAATGGGAGGAAAACGGGCATGCCGAGCCCGAGTGGACTTCCCCCCACAGTCTTAAAGAACGCTGACGCCCCTGCGTCGCGGGGGCGGTCGATCTGTTGCTTCCATGGGGCGCGATATCGCCCCCCGATCCGCGTGGTCCGCGGGATCGCCTCTCCCTGCCCGTTCCCGTGCGCTTAATGCACGCGGGGCGAAGCCGGCCGGGATGAAAGGGATTTTTCAGCATCGAGGGCTTCCACGTCGAAAACCTTGACTTTGGTCACGGGTTTGTCTGGATGCTTGCCTTTCTGATCACCTGCCGGCGCCTCGCCCGTTGCTTCGGCGTCATTGACGTCATCCTCGTCCTCGTCGTCTTCGTGATCTTCGTCTTCGTCCTCGTGCTGGGACATATCGACCACGGCGTCCTGAGCCCGGAATTTACGCACGCGCTGATGCGTTGGGTGGGGGCTCATCGCCATCGTGATCATTTTCCCGGCTTGGCGGGGCATCATGTCCGGGTGACCGGAACCACCTAGGTCCTCGATCACTTTGTGCATCAACTGCATACCGATTTCTGGGTGCGCCATTTGGCGCCCTTTGAACTGCAGCACGACGCGCAACTTGTCGTTGTGCATCAGAAAGTCTTCAGCCCGGGTCAGTTTGATCTTGTAGTCGTGAGGGTCAATGCCGACGCGCAGCTTCACTTCCTTGACTTTGCTGGCCTTGGCTTTGTGCTTTTCTTTTTCGTGCTTGGCCTGCTCGTATTTCCATTTGCCAAAATCAATGATTTTGCAGACTGGCGGCTGAGCATTGGCGGCGATTTCGACCAGATCGAGTCCCTTCTGGCGGGCCAGTTGGAGCGCGTCGTAGGACGACATGACGCCGAGTTGGGCCCCGGATGCGCCGTCAATAACCCGGATTTTCGGGGCACGAATGCGATCGTTTACGCGCGGACCGAAGTCGCGACGGGGCTGGAATCGTTGGTTGGGCTTGCTGCTAATGGCGGGTATCCTCCGTTGGGTGGTCAGGGCAGGGGCGGGCTGGGCGTGTGACCACGCGCCCGATCCCAAAACAGTCTCTGCAGATCACTAACTCCATGCCATCAGCCGATGCGGCACAACTTCAACCCTCTCACTCAGCCGCTCTAGTGCCGCCCATGGGCAACGGGGCATGGTGCTTTCCTCTTTGCTATTTGCAGAAAAATTCGTCAACAGCAGACCTATAACTCTCGGATGAGCATGGATCAAGCGGGAAAAATGCCTCGAGCTCGAATTTCGTCGATTTCTGAGTTGAGTGGGTGGGACGCCGATGGGAGGGTAGGTGGGGCCAGCGGGTGAGCTTTTTTACAGGCTCATCGCTTGGAATCCGCCATCGACGACCATTTCAGTACCGGTGATGAAGCTGCCGGCGGCGGGCGAGGCGAGCAGCAGGGTAGCGCCGACGAGTTCACGGGCTTCGCCGAACCGGCCCATGGGTGTGCCGTTGAGGATGGAGGCGACGCGATCAGGATTGAGCACTTTTTTATTTTGTTCGGCGGGAAAGAAGCCGGGCACGAGGGTATTGACGCGGATGTGATGTGGGGCCCATTCGCGGGCGAGGTTTTTGGTCAGGTTGTGAACGGCGGCCTTGCTCATGGAGTAGGTGAAGACGCGGCTGAGCGGAGTCAGGCCAGCCATTGAGCCGAGGTTGATGATGGAGGCGGGCTGCGCGGTGTGCAGCCAGTGGGCTCCAAAGACCTGACAGGCCAGAAAGGTGGCCTTGGTGTTGACGGTCATGATGCGGTCGTATTCGTCCTCGGTGATTTCCAAAAACGGGGTGGGCGAGTTGACGCCTGCGCCATTAATGAGGATGTCGACGTGTCCAGACCGGTCGAGGACATGGTCCAACAGCGCCGTCACGCTGGCTTTTTTTTCGGCGTCGACCGGGATAAAATACCCACGACCGCCTGCCGCCGAAATAGAAGCGAGGCGGGCGGCGGCTTTTTCCTCGCTGCGTCCTGCTAGGACTACTTCTGCTCCGGCTGCCGCCAGTCCTTCTGCCATGGCCCCGCACAGTTCGCCGGTGCCGCCAATCACGACCGCAACGCGGCCCCGGAGATCAAAAAGTGAAGCACTCATCCCACTTCATGCCATCGGGGTCGGCATTCGGCTAGTTCGAAAACACCCACCGCGCGCCTGGGGGCGGGGGATGGGGGGCTTCACCGTTCGACCCGGGCCGAGCCGCCATTCATCAATTTCTCGACTTCCTCAAGGGTGGCCATGGAGGTGTCGCCCGGAGTCGTCATGGCCAGCGCGCCGTGGGCCGCACCATAGTCGACCGCCCGGGCGGCATCCCCGCTGGTGAGGAAGCCGTAGATCAAACCCGAGGCAAAACTGTCCCCGCCGCCGACGCGGTCCAGAATTTCCAGATCAGGGCGATGGATGGATTCATGCATTTGGCCGTCATAATAACACAGCGCCCCCCAGTCATTGATGGTGGCCGATTTGACCGTGCGCAACGTGGTGGCCACCGCCTTGAATCCGAATTCAGCCACCGCTTCGTGGATCATCGCTTTGAAACTTTCCGTCTCAAGATGGGTGATGTTTTCGTCCAATCCCTCCACTTTCAGGCCCAAACTGGCCGTAAAATCTTCTTCATTGCCGATCATGACATCGACCGACCGCGCGATGCGCCGGTTGACCTCGCGGGCGCGGGCTTGGCCACCAATGCTTTTCCAGAGGCTGGGGCGGTAATTGAGGTCATAACTGACGATGGTGCCATGGCGGCGGGCGGACTCCACGGCTTCAATGACCAGTTCTGGAGTGGTGGCGCTGAGTGCGGCAAAAATCCCGCCCGTGTGCAGCCATCGCACTCCGAGGGTGCCGAAAATGTGGTCCCAGTCGAAGTCTCCCGGCTTCAGTTGCGAAGCGGCGGTGTGGCCGCGGTCAGGTACCCCGACGGCGCCGCGCACGCCGAAGCCTCGCTCCGTGAAATTGAGTCCATTGCGGACGGTGCGGCCAATGCCGTCGTAGGGTACCCACTTGATCAACCGGGTGTCCACCCCGCCCTGCAAAATGAAATCCTCCAGCAGTCGGCCCACCGGGTTGTCCGCAAAGGCCGTGGCTACCGCCGTGCGCAGCCCGAAACACCGGCGCAAGCCGCGGGCCACGTTGTACTCACCACCGCCTTCCCAAACAGAAAAGTGACGCGCCACCCGCACCCGGCTCTCGCCCGGATCCATTCGCAGCATGATTTCTCCCAAAGCCAGGCAGTCGAAAGTGCAGGTGTCCGCAGGTCGTAGCGTCAGTTTCATCGCCGCGAGGCGTAGCCCGGCCTTGCCCTCCATGCAAGTCCCGGTCGCAGTGTTCCCCCGGCCTCACCCCCAGTCCTCAGCCCTCAGCTCTTATTCTTCCCCTGCGGAAAGACTCGACTTCTGGGCTGCGTTTCTGTCATAAGTGAGCGTCATGCTGACTTTCCAAGACCATTTTAGGCAGGCTGGGCGGTGGCAGCGTCGCCAGTTTCTGCGGGCTGGGGCGCTGGGGCTGGGTGGGTTGACATTGGCTGACCGCTTCGCGGTGCAGGCGGCGGCTGGTGCTCTGAGCCCGCTGAAAGACAAATCTGTCATTTTTTTGTTTATGCACGGGGGGCCGTCGCAGTTCGAGACATTCGATCCTAAAATGGAGGCGTCTTCCTCGATTCGCAGTACGACCGGCGAGATCAAGACCACGTTGCCTGGCATTACCTTTGGCAGTCATTTCCCTCGTCTGGCCCGCCTGGCGCACAAGTTCAGTCTGGTGCGCTCGTTTGTCACGGGAGACGGCAACCATGACATTAAACCTGTGCTGGGTGCGGATACGCTGCGGGCGAACATGGGATCGCTTTATTCCAGTATTGCCGGCTCTTCGAGGGCTGGCACGGCTATGCCGACGAATGTGACCTTGTTTCCGCGTTCGGTGGAGGCCAGCGCTCAGGCGGCTGTCACGGACTTTGGAAATTTTGAAGGCACGGGTGAACTCAGCCGGGCTTTTGCTCCTTTCGTTCCAGGGGCGGGGGCGGACCTGCAGCAGGACATGCGCCTGAATCTTCCCGAAGGCCGGTTCCATAATCGGCGAGCGCTGCTCGGAGTTCTGGATCAATGGAAACACTGGGCCGACGGCAGCGAGGAGGTCCGGGGCTTTGATGCCTCTCAGCAGCAGGCATTTGAGGCGTTGCATCGCGGCGTGTTCGACGCCTTTGATCTTTCCCGCGAAGATCAACGCGTGGTGTCACGTTATGACACCGCTCCGCTTCTTCCGCGCGATCGTATCAGCCCAAAATGGAACAATCGCGACCATTACGCCACGAACGCGCTCACTTTGGGGAAACAATTACTCCTCGCCCGCCGGTTATGCGAACGGGGCGCCGGATTTGTCACAGTCACCACCAGCTTCGTATGGGATATGCATGCCGACGTGAATAATGCCCCTCTGACGACCGGCATGGATTACGTCGGTGCCCCGTTCGATCACGCTGTGTCCGCCTTCATCGAAGATGTCGAGGCCCGGGGACTGCGTGATTCTATCTTGCTCGTCTGTTGCGGGGAGATGGGACGCACTCCGGCCATCAATAAAGATGGAGGGCGTGACCATTGGGGTAATCTCGCGCCACTGCTCTTGTATGGAGGGGGGCTTAAAATGGGACAGGTCATTGGCCAGTCATCGCGAGACGGTGGCGAACCGGCTTCTCAACCGGTTACCATGCAGGACCTTATGGCTACCATCATGCATACGTTGATGGATATCGGACAGGTTCGGCTCATGTCAGGCATTCCGCCGCGCGTGATCGATGCCGTCACCCGGGGCGAGCCGATTCGGGGGCTGGTGTGACGGCGCGGGTCAAGGCTCGGTCACAGATTCGCTTCCGGATCCGCTTGCTTTGGCGAGCGGGCGCGGGTCAGAAAGGTGCCTTTTCTGCACTTTTTTCTGGTCATGCGGATGACATTTAGAGATGATCTTGTCCATGGCCACTGCCTCCTCCTTCTTCTACGGCTTTTCCAGACCCATGCTGTGCGTCGTCACAGCTCTGGCGTGTCTGGATCGAGGTCGACCGCTGGAGGCGCTCGACCGTCTGGAGACACTTTTTCCCAGCGAACGTCAGCGCGCTGATGTGTTGGCGGTGGAGGTCGCGGCTTTTCTCATGCTCGGCCGGATGGCGGAAGCGCGCGTCATCGCCGAGATGGCGATCGATGCCTTTTGTGGCGAAGCGCGCGCGCTTTGTGCCACAACGGCCACAGTGGATGAAGAAGTGGCCCTGGAAAATGTGCGCGATGTCATCTTTTCACGTGACTTGATCAACGGGGTGCTGGCCATGGTGGTGGAAGCCCAAGGCCACAATAAAGAAGCTGAACCGCGACTGGTCAGTTAGGCTTTGATGGCGTGGTGATGGCGTGAGGGGCTGGATGTCAGGGGGCGCCTCTCGGGAACGCCGAGCCCCAGCTCGGCGTCTTCGTAAAATCCCCAAGAACTCCCAAAACTCAAAACCAGAAGGGAATCAGCCTTCAAGCCAAGGCGAGAGGGAAAAATTTCTCGTCGAGCTGGCGATTTGACGTGTGCTCGGATTTTTCTCGCCATGCAGCGAGGTTAATGACCCATTTTATGTTGATTATACCCAAGGTCACGCCGCCCCCCAGCGGGCGGCTGGGGCCAGTTCGGGCTTGCGCAGGCGCTTTTGAGGGGTGATTTGCGGGTCAGGTATCTTATTTTCATTCATGTCCTTTCTTCAATTTTATGGCAACTGAAGCGGCGGGTCGTTTTTTCCAAGCTCTTTGGATGTGGAGGTTTTTCAGGGTGTGGTCCTGGGGATCGACGGGAGTGCGGGGATTGACAGGGCGTAGATTCAGGCTGGGTTTGTTAAACTGTGGGTGGCTCATGGTGTGGCTCGCGTCGGCCGCAGGAGCGTCGGAACGCGATTGGACGAGTGAATGGGATATTTCGTGGAGTGGAGGAGGGGGGCGACTTGTGTTGGAGCAGCGGGGTGCGGTGGTGACCGGCAGTTACGCGCCGCAGCAAGGAAGGATCGAAGCCACGGTCACGGGACGTCGATTAGAGGGCCGCTGGATCGAGGGGGATCAATCTGGCCCCATTGTTCTTGAGATGGGGCGTGGGGGGCACACTTTCGTCGGCCGCACGGATGAACTGAGTTGGTGGACCGGAAGGCGTTCGTCTGTCAGCGGTGGCGTCGAGGCACTCGTTTTGCGGTCGCCGCGGGAGGCGTTGGCAGGATTTTTGTCGGCGGCGACTCTCGCTCGTTCGGGGAGGGAGGAGGCGTGGGACCGGGCGGCTCAGGCGGTGGTTTTGGCCCCCCGTGAGGAGACGGTCACGCCGGTGCAGTTGATGGAGGCCCTGCGTCGGTATTTTGAATTGATTGATCTGACCACTATCAATTGGCAGGCGCTGCCAGTTGAGGTTGAGGGCGATAGCGTGGTCTTGCGTCTAGAGCAGCCTTCGTCGGGCAAATTAGTCATGGTAAAAATGAACCGTGATTCCGCGGGCTCGTGGAGGCTGGTCATTCCGGGCGTGGAAGAAATCGAAGCATCGCGGGCGGCGTTGCTCGAAGTTTACGGGAAGGATCGGCCGTCCGCACAGTCTTATCTCCGACTGCAGAGTCCCCGGGACACTATGCGAGCGTTTTTGGAAGGAATGGATGATTGGAATGGCGCCGGACGAGCGCTGGTTTTTTCGACCCTCGACCTCAGCCGTATCCCGGAAATTATTCGGAACACTGACGGGGCGCTGCTGGCGCAGTATCTACGGCGCACGCTGCAGCAGATCGGCATGGAGGGGGTGCAATCGATTCCTGACGACCGTAGTCGTCGCGATCCGTATGTCCATTTTTCCCACAGTTTAGGGTCAATTGTGATCGCGCCCAGCAGTTCCGAGCCGGGTGCCCCATGGCGGTTTACGTCGGCCACGATGGATGATATTTCGGAGCTTTATTTTGCGATGGATCAGCTACCAGTACCCCGTGCGGTGCCGGTAGGATTCATTCCTGATATTCCATATTTTGTTTTACGTGAAAAGGTTAAAGAGAAAATGCCGGCGTTGCTCCGGCGGGTCAATCGGCTCGAACTCTGGCAGGCGTTAATTTTAGCGTTGTTGGTTCCACTTGGTTTGGTCATTGCCCGGACCACAGCGGGCGTGACTTCGCGGGTGATCAAGCGCTTTCCTTCCAGCGGCGCAGGCCAGCCGAATGGATTTGTCTGGGCGTTGACCGTGCTCCTCACCGGAGGGCTTTTGAAACAGATTCCGTATCTGATTGGTATTCCTGAACGATCGCGTCGTTATCTGGTTCCTATCGCTGGTACGATTCTGTTCCTTTCGGCGGGGTTCGTAGCTTGGCATTTTCTTTCGATACTCGCTGTAAGCCTGAGGCAGCGCGCCCAGAGGACAGTGGGCCGCTTGGATGACATCATTGTCAATCTTGTCATTACTGGGGGCCGGATCGCTATCGTTGTCGGCACCATGCTCTCGATTGCTTATTTGTTGTCCATTCCATCGACCCAAATCCTCGCGGGTTTGGGCATCGGGGGGTTGGCCTTCGCCATCGCCGCCCGCGAAACGTTGGCCAACTTCTTTGGCGCCGGCACCATTGTGACCGATCGTCCCTTTCGAACGGGTGACTGGATTAATGTCGGTACGGTTCAGGGTACTGTCGAGAGCGTCGGTATCCGCTCGACCCGCGTCCGCACTGCGGATGACAGCGTGGCCATCATTCCGAACGGTAAAATCTCAGACATGCCCATCCTGAACCTTGGGGCGCGGCGACACCGCCTCATCGCTCTGGAACTCCTTATTACCGAGGGAGCGACTCCGGAGCGACTGAACGCTTACTTTACGGCCGTGCGTGAGCGTATTGCCGAAGACGCCGCATTCGTGTTGAGTGACACCACCATTGGAGTCCACAATATTAGCAAGGACGGCATCACTATGGCCCTCAGAACATACGTTGATGTTCGTTCCGATAGCGCGGAAATCGCAGCAAGAAACTCGCTGTTGATCGATCTCATGATTATAGCCCAAAATCACCAGCTGCGGATTGGCCGAGGCCTGCAGGAAACTACTATCACCTCATGAAGCATTCGTCATTTTACGGCTCTCTTGTGGCAGTGGCTGCCTGGACAGGGTTGAGTCTGTTTCTCGGGGGCTGCTCGGTCGCCAACCGGGCGATTCGTTCGGACTTCACCGAATTCAACACGACGCTGCAGTTTAATCAGACGCAGCAGATGCTGCTCAATGTGGTGCGCATGCATTTTCGGGAATCGCCGATGTTCCTGCAGGCGGGTTCGTTGACGGCCGCGTATGAAAGCCGGGTGGGAGCGAATGTCGGCCTCAATCGCGAGCAGCTGGTGCTTTCTGGATCGGAGACTGAATTTGATTATGCGTTCTCGACCAAACCTACCGTGAGCTATTCGACGGTGGAAGGGAAAAACTATGTGCAACAGCTGCTGACCGAGATTTCCCCGCAAACGTTTTGCCTGCTTTTGCGGGCCGGATGGCCGGTGGAACCACTGGCCAGTTTGTTGATCGAAAGAGTCACTCTGCCGGGCGGGGCGGTTCTCGTCAATCATGCCGAAGCCCCCAGCGCCGCGAAATTTCAAGAATTTGTCGCCAAACTGAAGGCCGCTCAGACGCAGTACCAGCTGACCGTGGTCGCGGCTCCGACCGGGTATGCCTTGAAAATCGGAGAAGAAGAATTTCCGCTGCAGGCGTGCCAGTTTCGGTCGCTTTTCGATGTGATGTTTGCCGCCTCGCATAATACGCCCACCCCGCCGGGACAGGAACGGCGGGCCAGAAATAGCGCGGCCAACGGGAAGCTTAAAATCCGGGTTTCAGACTTCCGTTTGCGGGATTCCATGGTCTGGGTCCGTCACAACGGCCACTTTTACAGCATCAGTCATGATGATATCGAGTCGAAGGACACCTTAGCCTTATTGATGCAGCTGTATCGCATTCAGGCGGCGCCGCCTGCCGAGGCGCCGCTGCTGACGATTCCCGTACGATGAGGCGGATGCCTTCATTGGCGCTCACGGGGTGACTCATTCTCTGGCGAGCTGGGGAATCAGTCGGGGCTTGAGGAAGCAGGGAAGTCGGAGTTTTTGCTTACACCCGGAAGAGGGCGCCCAGTTTTTTCCCGAGGACGACGCTGGCGCCGATGATGGTGAGGGCGAGGAAAATCATACTCCAGACGCCGAGGGCGGAGGCCATGCCTTCGCCGCTGCCCAGTGCGCCGAAGAGATCATAAATGGCGGTGGTGATGGCGAAGTGTTCTTGTTTTTGGGCGAGGACGAGCGAGTCGCTGACTTCCAGCATGGCGAAGGCGAACGCCAGTAATCCGCCGGCCACGAGATTGGCGGTGATGAGGGGGGCGGTGACCCGCCAGAAGGTGCGGGCGGGCGGGCAGCCGAGATTCATGGCGGCTTCTTCCAGTGTGACGCTGGTCTGCTGGAATCCGGCGATCGCGCTTCGCACGATATACGGCAGCCGTCGCACGCTGTAGGCGATGACGAGGATGATGACGGGATTATCGTCGGGCATCAGGAAGTGAAACGGCCGGCCTTCGCGGGTCATGGCGAGGTATCCGAAAGCCATGACCAGTCCGGGAACGGCGAGTGGCATCATGGCCAGCGAATCCAGCCATTGGCGCCCGGGCATATTGCTGCGGCAGACGAGCCAGGCGATGCTGACCCCCAGCACGAGATCAACAAGGGTCGAGAGCGAGGCGTATTTCAGGCTGTTAGCGATCGATCCCACCGTGCGCGGGTCACCCAAGGCATCTGTGTAGTTTTGCAGTGTGAAAGACGATGGAATGACGGATTGGTACCAGTCTTGGGAGAAACTGACCAGTAGCACGCCGAGATGTGGCAGCAGGGCGACCGCGGTGACGCCGGCAAACAATCCCGTGCAAGCCCAGCGCTGCCACGGACGGTCTGGTTCGCGCGCACTCACCGCCGTACTCGCGCGGCCAGCCGAAGCAAAGTCATTGCGGCCAAAGAAACGCTTGCTGAGAATAAAAATCAGCGAGCTGAAAATCAAGACCACTACGACTAGCGCATAAGGAAACGGGTTACCGCTCAAATCTTTTAAGCCCTCCCAGATCTGCATCGATACCACCCTCGGGTAATCAAAAATCAATGGGACGCCGAGTTCTGTAAAAGCCCAGACAAAAACCACGGTGCCTCCGGCAAAGATCCCCGGCATGGCGAGGGGAAAGGTGATGCGGAGGAACTTTTTCCATCCGGGGCATCCCAGATTGGCTGCCGCTTCTTCCATGGCTGGATCAATGTTGGCCAGGGCGGCCGAAATGTTGAGCAGGAGGATCGGATACAAATGCAATGCGTTGAGTAGGACCACTCCCGTCAAACGTGATTCGCCGAGCCAGTCGATCGGGTGCGCCGGGTCCATCAATCCAAGATGTGACAGCAAGGCATTGATGGCGCCGTCAGGACTAATTAGATGTTTGATGCCGATGGCGCCGACAAAGGGAGGCAAGATCAAGGGGACGAGGACGGCGGAATTGAGCACCGCCTTGCCCGGGAATTTGAAGCGGTCGGAAACCCACGCCAGAGGCATGGCAATCGTAAAGGCCAGCAGCGTGCTGAAAACCGCCATGACGAGTGAATTCCACAAGCCTTCGACATAAATCGGATTGGCAAAAACCTCCCATAAGAAGGCCAACGTGAATCCGTGCTGGTCCGAGACAAAGGCCTCTTTGACCACATGCAGAATCGGATAGATCATGAACGTGACCAAAAACAGCCATACGGCCGCATATAAAGCGATGGTCTTGGATCGGGTCATGCCAGGCGGTGGATCGGTCGGCGGGAAGTCAGAGGATTGGTGGAGGAGGGGAAATCACTGTGGATCATAGGCCTTAATCGCGCCAGAACGTTGATGCGGCCCCCACCTCATATCGCACCGCCATTTCGGGGGTAGCCACGGGAATTTGTCCGCGGTGCAGTGATTCCACGGCCGCGAGCGTCATGCCCGACGTCAGTAGGGTGCGCTGCACCGGATAGGGGACGCGGTTTTCAATGACCATGTCTTCTATGTACCGGACCAAGGGGTTGAAAAAATCCGCCGTCGTCGCTCCGCTGCCAGGCATGGGTAGATGCATCTGGCAAGCTATCACTTCGCCCGTGTCCGCGCGCAGACCTGCATAATTAAAGTCTTGAATCGCCAGCAAAAACATCGTCGTGCGAAAGCCGTCACGATGATCGATGAAATAAGCGACAGGCTCAGGAAAAACCGTGCGGGCCCAGTCAAAGGTCACCGGACCGGTCGGGTAGCCGTTTTCGACCGGCAGCGTGTTACTGCGAGAGAGGGCGGCGACGAGCAGGCGCTGGGTGTCGGGGCGTTCGGCCATCATTTCCCAGACCTTGGCGCCTTTGACGGCATGGACGGAGGAAATTCCTACTTCGCCTCCTTGACGGCGTTCGGACATGCATTGCGCTGTTTCCAGTCCATGGAAGTCATAAGAATCCACCCCGCCATAGCAGGCGCAGACGCTTTCTTTCAGTGGGGTGCCGTGGGGGATGTCGATGGCGGGCAGCCGCCATGTCGTCGGCAGGGAGGATCCGGCCAGCAGGGGAAATCCCAGACGGACGGAATCAGCGACCATGTCCTCGCACTGGGCCCAGTCGGTGGACAAGTGTTTGTCATTAAAGACGGGTACGGCGCGCCCGGCCTGCTCAAAAACGCGGACCACCTCCTTAAACCAGGCATGGCGCGGGTAGAGTCGCTGTCCTCGCTCGTTCACGGGGTATTCGCCGTGCTCTCCAATAATGACTACTCCGTCAACCGCCAGTCCCGGCCCACCCCGTCCAAGCGCCTCTCGGATGCTTGGAAAAATCGGGACCTCGTATTGCTTCGCCCGGGCCCGCGTCAAATCAGTCGTTGGAAATTGGTCGATGTAGAGCGAGACCAGATCGACGGCTGGTTTCCTCCATTCGCCGCGCCAGCCGTACCCGAGGAGGAAGCGATCGATAAAGTGCTGGGTGTGGGAGTGGGTGAAATTCACAGTCCCGAGCAGGGCGATTTTTTTTCGTGTTCCTGAGGCTGGGGTGGTGGCGGGCAGGGTGCTGGCCATGGCGGTGCTGGCCACGGTGCTGATGAAGTGACGGCGTGAGATGGCTGGCGGAGTCATGAGAATGAGGGTGAGGGTGAGCGGGTGTCTCGTCCCCATCCGAGGACGAGGATGAAGGCGGCGACGAGTGGGAGAAAGGCGGCGGCGATGAAGCCGGTGTTGAATGAACCGGTGGTATCGGCGAGCCATCCGAACCCGCGTTGAGCCCAGGCGGGCAGGATCCAGGCGGCCACGCTGGCGATGCCAGTGATGCGTCCCTGGCGGCTGCCGGAAATATCCTGAGTGAAGGCGTGATAGATCGGAAACAATCCGAGGGCGCCGGCGCCGGCGATCATCAAGACAATCATGAGGGCGGCGCCCTGCTCGATGAATGGGGCCAGAGCGGAGGCGAGGACCAGCAGTCCGCATGCGCTGAACACAATCAGCCGAGCGCGGGTCACGGGTAGTCCGCGCCGCGCCAGCCAAACGGCCGCTGCTCCCGCTCCGAGGCATCCGATGTCCGTGGCCACAAACCACGCCGAATTAAAATACAAGGCATCCGATTCCGTCCACCCTCGACCTTCCTGCAGGAATTTGGGAAGCCAGGCGCGCATGATTTGCCAAGTGGTATTGATGCAGGCGATCACGCCAAAGATCACGAGCATGCGTCGGCTCAGGACGAGGCGCCAGAGGCTGATGCTGTCGCTGGCTGCGGGTACGGCATCTTCTGCGCGGGGCACGAGGTCGGATTTTCGAACAATGAAGAGCCAGAGGACGATCCATACGACGCCAATCAGGGCGATGACTTGAAAAGCGCCCCGCCAGCTGCCGACGGCCGGGGTCATGAGCGATTGCATCAATAGCGGCGTGATGATGGCTCCTATGGACGTGCCGCTCTGCAGCACGCTGTTTCCCAGCGACCGGTCGCGGGCATCCAGCAGCACTCGTGTCGCTTTGATCGCACACGGCCAGTGACCGCCCTCACAAAACCCGAGCAGGGTGCGGTACAAAAGTAGGTCTTGATGCGACTCCGCCGTGCCAGTCATGAAGCCGGCTATCGACCAGAGAGCGACCACGGCGGCATAAAGCCAGCGCAAGGGCAGGCGGTCGGCGAGGAAACCGAAAAAGAGCGAGCCCGCGGCAAAAGCGTAACCGAACCAGGCTTCGAGATTGCCGTATTGCTCGTGGTTGAGCGAGAATTCGCGAGTGATCCGGACCGCGGCATTGGCCAGAGTCTGGCGATCCATGTAATTGATGGACGATGCGAGCAGCAATAGCCCGCAGACGATCCACACTCGTCTGGATGCGGTTTGGGTGGTATTCATCCGTTCCATGAGATTCCATCCCAATGGGTTACACGCTCCAACAGCGCGCTGGTGTCATCGGTGAAGCGGCTCAACAGGGTTTCGCCTTTTTCGGCCGATGCCGCCTGCGGATGGCCGATGTGACCCGGCTGGCTACGGTCTTTGGTGATCCATCCCCGGGCCGCCGGGAGAAACGGTCGGCCCGGCTCCACGGGCTCGGCGGCCGTTATGTCTCCCACCAGCGAGGGGTCGATCCGCAACATCATGGAAGTTTCCCACTCGCAGGCATGACCCATTTCATCCTGAATAAATCCCGAAAACGCCCGGTCGCCCAGACTCCAGTAGGTGGCAAACAACAACAAGAGATCAGCGCGGGTCCGGTGACGCTGGCGTAACTCAAAAACCGCCTGACGGCCGGGAACATCGTTCCCGCCGTGACCATTCAGGAAAATAATCCGGCGGAATCCATGCTGCAAAAAATTTTCAGCCAGTCCGTTCAGTAGATCGAGATAGACGCGCGGTGAGGCCGACAGCGTGCCGGGGAAATCGAGGTGATGGTCGGAATTGCCCAGCCACATGAGCGGGGCAAAAAGTATCCGGTTGGCAAACCGGGGTTCTACCCGGCGGATGATTTCGCCGAGCAGGATGGAATCGGTGAAGACTGGCAGGTGGTGACCGTGTTGCTCCAGTGCGGCCACCGGAATGACCACTGGGGTGTCAGGCGGCAGCGCCGCCACCGTGCGCCACGTCAGGTCTGTGAGGTTCATTTGTGTCGAGACTCCCGTATTTCGAAGTGGATGACAAGCTTTAGCTCGATTTACTGCCGATACCGGTGTGTCCCCCCAAGCCAAGCATCCTGAAAATCGCGCATTCTGATCGAGGTGGGAGCGGTTGTCTTTACCGGGCACTTTTGGCCTTGGCTCGCGAGAGCTCGTAAGACCGGCGGAACTGGGCTCCGAGTGTGCGGGCGAGTTTGACTTGGATCAGCTTATCATTGGAGGCCAGCTGGGTAGTAATGCCTTCGGGATCGGCGGCCAGCTGCCCCATGGCGCCAAACTGCTCGGTCGCCAAGGGTGGAAAATCTGCCGCAATCAGGTCTTTCCATGCCGCGGTTAACTCATCATGGGTGTCGATGCACATGACGCGCACTCCAAGTCGAAGCGCGGCAAAGCGATTGGCTGTCCAGGCGGGCGTATAGGTAAACGCATCGGCTTGTGCGTAGGGAAGGACTTCAGGGTCAGCAAAATACGGGAGTTTTTCCGGAGTGTACATGTCTTTGCGCACCGGTAGCCGCCGCAGGCTCCTTCGGCGCGGGCCATTCGGAGTGCCTGGGCGCTGGTTCCACAGGGCCTGACCGTCCGGAGAAAGTACGTATTCTAAAAAGGCGTGGGCGACGGCGGGGTGGGGGGCTCCGCGGAACATGGCAATGGCATCCACACCAGTCGACGTCCCTCCCACTGGCGTGACGAAACGCACCCTCGAAGTGCCGTCGTCGGCCAGCAATCGTTCGTTCCACGTGCGTCCATAAAAATCGATGCACATGCCGGCCGCGGCCACTCCCTGCGCCACATCCTGAGGGACTTTGGTCGCAGAATCGGTGAAATACCGCGCGTTGGCCCCGATGCGCTGCAGCAACTGCAGGCCTTTGACCCAGCCTTGGCGCAACGCCTCAGCCTCTACGGCGCCGCGCATTCTCGGCGGCGCCGCCTGAATGCGCGGCCCGGCCGCCTGCAGCGTGTCCC
>CAJBME010000074.1 GCA_903954065.1 uncultured bacterium | reverse complement strand
GGACATTTCTGATCCGACGGCCACGATTTTGTTTGGTCAGCGGCCAGGACCATCGGTGACGACAGCTCTGGGGGCGGCGTTTTCTGGGTTGTATGGGGTGGACGTTTCGGTGCCGCTCAATGCGACGAGTCCGCTGGTCGGGCAGTCGATTTATACGCTGATTGGCAATGCGGCCACGTTGTCGACGTCCAGCGAGCTGGCCATCATCCGACATGCGTCGTTGTTTGAAGCGGATGCGCCGGTATTCGCTCGAACGGCGGACATTTCTGATCCGACGGCCACGATTTTGTTTGGTCAGCGGCCAGGACCATCGGTGACGACAGCTCTGGGGGCGGCGCCGTCGTTGCAGCTGGTTTCGATGCGCGAAACGCTGGGGGTAGAGGACGCGAACGGGCTGGCGGTATCGGAGAATGCGACCCAGTCATTCGGAGTGGTGCCGCCCGGAACCGCCGTCGTTCGCGAATTTCGCGTTCGCAATCAAGGAGCGGGGGAGTTGAGCGGGATGGCGATTCAGCTGGACGGGTTGTATGTGTCGAGTTTTCGAATCGATCGCACGCAGTTGCCGGCGGTGCTCCTGCCGGGAGCGAGCGGGACGTTCACGGTCACGTTCAATCCAGTGACCAGTGCGACCAAATCAGCCACTGTCTCCGTGGTTAGCAGTACGCCCGGGTTCAATGTGTTTTCCCTGCCGGTCAGCGGTACCGGTGATTCGTATTTCCTCACCCATCCGGTGTCACGCACGGTGACGGCCGGTCAGCCAGTGACATTTTCCGCGGTCGCGGGGACATTCGACGGCGCGGCGCCTGCGTATCAATGGTTTCGCAATGGTGTGGCGCTGACTGGGGCTACCGGCTCCACGCTGACTGTTTCCCCGGCGCAGCCGTGGCACAGTGGTGAGTATGCGGTGCAGGTGCCGGGGTCGGCCGGGCCGATCCTCAGTGAGACCGCGAATTTGCGGATCAACGGGGCAGCCTATGGCCCATGGCAGGGGCTGGTTTCTTATTACCCCTTTGATGCGTCCTCCGCAGATGCCGTGCGTCCCGCCAGTCCAGCTGAATTGATCAATGCCTCGCAATTGGTCACAGACTCGGAGCAGGCGGGGGTGGTCGAAGTGGTGGGCCGGGGCTTTGCCATCCCTCCCTTTCCTTTTGAAGCACCAGGCACCGTCGGGCCGGGCGGTTACATCCGCCTGCCGCGTCCGGTCTCGGCTGAAGGCGAGGCCTTTACTTTCTCCTTCTGGCTCAAGGAACAAGGATACAGCAGCCGTCATGGCGAAGCCTTTCTGACTCTCGGCGAGGGGCTCGATTCCGCTGATGTGCTCGGCCATTATTGGATCGGAGGCGGTGACGCCGTCGCTGATTATTACGGCAGTATGACCGATGTGGTGGAACCCGGGCGTCCCGGAGCGGCCACCATCGACGCCAACGGGGTCGTGGTCATGAACGAGCCATGGACCGCGTGGACGCTGGTGGCGCGAGACGGCGTGATGAAGGTCTACCGCCAAGGAACCTACCGCGGTCAAGTGACGTATCCGGTCGACACCATGGGAGATTTTTATATCGGACGGCATTGGTGGGTCGATGGCGGCCTGCGCTATTCCACGCGCCTGCGGGCCCGGGTCAACGACGTCCGCGTCTTTAATCGTGCCCTCAATGATGCCGATGTTTTTCAGCTGTATTCCCAGTTGAGCCCGCCGCCTGAGCCGGGGGCGTTCGAGGCCTGGTCCACTGCCCAAGGATTGACCGGTAGCGCCGCGGAAGCCAGCGCCGATCCAGATCGCGACGGGTTCACCAACCTGCAGGAATATTCTTTTGGCACGATCCCACGGCAATCGACCCCGGCCCTGAGCGACTTCCGCGTCACTGCGGCGTCGTCGATCATTGATTGGCTGGCGCGCCCGGACGTTCAGTATGGAGCGTATTCCAGTCTGGATTTGGTCCGCTGGGGGCCAGCGCCGTTTCCTATCACTGCCGCCCCCAATCAATCGCAGGTGCCGGCAGGATATCAGCGACTGCAACTCGAGCTGCCACTGCTCGATCGCTATGAAGAAATCGATCTGTTCACGGTTCGGATCGAGGCTGAAGCCTCGCCCGTATTTAATCCAGGCACGCCCGTGACCCTGACTCCTGCCACGGGTGAAGCCGCTCCGGGTGAGGCCATCAGTTTGAGCGGCCCGGAAGCTGTCAATGCGATCAGCTATCAATGGTATAAAAACGACGTGGCCATTCCCGGAGCCACCCGACGGACACTCGAGCTGCCGGCGGTCACAGCCGACCAGACTGGATCTTATTCCCTGATGGCCCTCAATGCGGCGGGCCAGACGCGCAGCGCCGCGCGTTTTCTCAATGTGCGTTCGCCCCTGCCGGCTGTCGTCACTACCGGACCGGTCATGAATGTGACTGGATCGACCGCCCTTGCCTCCGGCACAGTCAGCAGCGACGGCGGAGCCGCCATTACTTCCCGTGGAGTCGTCTTTAGCCCGGCCGCCCAACCCACCCTCCTCACCGGCACACCCGTATCAATTACCCCAGGCACCGGCACGTTTGCTGCCCCGCTCAGCCCGCTGCAGGGGAAAACCACCTACTACGCCCGCGCCTTTGCCACCACCACCGCCGGCACCACCTACGGCTCACAAGTCGTTTTCACCACCGCCGAATCCATTCCGGTCGTCGTCACCGGGGTTGCAGTAGCCGGAGCTACGTTTGATACGTTCACCGTCAGTGGCGAGGTAGCAAACGACGGGGGGACGCCCGTCACGAGGCGCGGAATTGTCTATGGGCTGACAGCCACTCCCACTCTGGGCGCCGCGATGGATGCTTCTGCGACTGGTGTAGCGACTGGCACAGGTACTGGAGCCTTCTCCAGCGCCCTGACTGGTCTGGCTCCCGACACTACCTATTACGTTCGAGCTTATGCCACTTCGACGGTCGGAACTGGCTACGGCGCCGATATTACGTTTAAAACAACGCCTGCCATACCTGTCGGGTTTGCTTGGATCCCGGCGGGGCCGTTCCAGATGGGGGACGCGCTGGATGGATTGAGCGATGCGCCCGTGCGTTCGGTGAATCTCAGTGCCTTTTTCATTGGGAAAACTGAGGTAACTAAGGCGGAATGGGACGAGGTCTTCGCATGGGGAGTGCCTCGCGGGTATGACAATTGGACGATTAATCAGGGCAAAGCGAGTAATCACCCTGTGCAAACTGTGACTTGGTTTGATGTTATTAGGTGGTGCAACGCCCGT
>CAJBME010000073.1 GCA_903954065.1 uncultured bacterium | reverse complement strand
TTTTTTTGGAATGCGAATCACCGGTTTCGTACTCGCCGACGAGGACGTCAGCGCTCCCGGGCCAGTTGTGGAAACCGGGGCCGGCGTACCCGGCCAGGGGGAAGTTAATCTACTTCCCTGTCGAGCACCGATCCGACTCCGTCGGTTAGTGGCGCCGAAGGGGAGGAATGACTGGGGGGCTTTCTGTCCGATCATTCCGGCCTAGGCGGTGGGTGGGGATTCCCGTCAGGGCGAGGGCAGGGGGGCTGCTGTCGGACTGGGGTGAAGGGGCTGGGTGGGATGAAGATCAGCCGCGTCGTTCGGGGTCAATGGAGTGGAGTCTTTGCGTACGCCGCCGAGCAGGCGCAGCGAACTGACAAATTCTCGCAGCGCCGGGGTAATGGTGCGGCCGCGCCGCAGGACGGTGCCCATCGGGCGCCACATTTGGGCGTCGCTTAGGGGAAAGGCCCGCAACTGGCCGGAGGCGACTTCCTCGGCCACGCTGTTGCTCGGCACCAAGGCAATGCCAGACTCCACTTCTACCGCGCGTTTGACCGTTTCAATGTTGTCGAGTTCCATGGTTTGCTGGACTTCGACGGCATGTTCGCGGAGCAGCTGATCCACGGCTTTGCGGGTGGGGAGATCAGGCTCAAACGAGATGAACGACTGGCCTTGTAAGTCTCTGACGCGGACGATGTCGCGCCGAGCGAGGGGGTGGCTGGGCGCTGAAATGAGCACCATCCGGTCTTGCGCAAAAACCTCGACAATCAGACCGCGCCGCGGTTTGGGATACGCCACCACCCCAAGGTCAGCATGATCGTTGAATACTTCGTCGTAGACATCGTGATTGCGCCGGTAGCTGACTTTCAGCTCGACTTGCGGGAAGCGTGTCCGGTAGTCTTTCAGCAGGGGCGGCAGCTCGTGTAGTCCGAGGCTGTACACCGTGGCTAGCCGCAGTGGACCGCCGACTTCGTTGCGGACGGCCAGCAGATCGGCATCAATATTTCGGTAAATTTCTAAAATCCGGAGCGCCGCCGCATGAAAGACTGAGCCCTCAGGCGTGATCGAAAAATTCTTTTTTCCACGCTCGAAAAAAATCACTCCAAATCGCTGCTCGAGCGTTTTAATCTGCTGGCTCACAGCGCTTTGTGTGATTTCGTTTCGGCTCGCAGCCGTGGAAAAACTCCCCGTTTCCACGAGATCGCAAAAGACTTTCAGATTCAAAACGTGCATGACTGTGGTATGGGTAAACGCTGGAGCGGCGTTTAGAGTTTCCTCTGACCGGGAGATTTCTTCGATGGCTGGCTGCCGGCTGCCTGGCGCCTGAGGGGCTACACTTCTGTTACATCATGTCTAATCCCAAGGAGAATCTTTTAATTGTCCGCGAGCGAATCGCCGCAGCGGCGGTGCGCTCGGGCCGGGCTCCGGCCGCCGTCGAATTGATTGCTGTTTCCAAAACCCACCCGGTGGACGTCATCAGGGAGGTGGCGCGTGTGCCCCACACCTTGTTTGGGGAGAGCCGGGTGCAGGAGGTGCTGGCCAAAGCGCCCGAGCTGCCGGCGGCGCTGCGCTGGCATTTCATCGGCCACCTGCAAAAGAACAAAATCCGAAAGCTTATTCCTTGGGTCGAAGCCGTGCACAGCATCGACAGTCTCGAGCTGGCTCAGGATTTGGATCGAATCGCCGCGGAAGAAGGGCGTCGGCCAGACGTGTATCTGCAGGTGAACATCGCTGATGATACGGCGAAATACGGGTTTAACCGTGAATCGGTGCGGCGCGATCTGGAGGCGATGCTGACCTTGACCCGGGTTAACGTGCTCGGACTCATGACCATCCCGGCGCTGGTGGATGATCCTGAAAAGAATCGCCCGGCGTTCGCCGCCCTGCGCGCCTTGCGCGATGAACTAGCCGCGGCGTCCGGCGTGCCGCTACCGGGTTTGAGCATGGGCATGAGTGATGATTACGAAATCGCCATTGAGGAAGGGGCCACCATCGTCCGAGTGGGGGGCGCCATTTTTGGGCAGCGTGCGCCGACGATCCGGGCGGTTGCCGATTGAATGGGATCAGGTTTTTTTAGTCGTTTCCCAGGGCTTCGCTCTGGGAACGGTCTTTTCATCGCGGCGGGTCACGCCGCGGCGACGGCCTCGGCAATTTCTTCGGCCGGGTAGCTCCAGATTTCGCTGAGCGTGGGGTGGTAGAGGGGGATTTTCAAAAACTCGGCGGCGGTGCAGCGGAAGTGCATGGCCACGACCATGGAGTGAATGATTTCGACGGCCTCGGGTCCGACGGCACTGGCTCCGAGGATTTCCCCGGTCATAGCATCTCCGATCAACTTCACAAACCCTTCGGTTTCACCCATGACCATGGACTTGCCATGGTCGCCAAACGGATAACGAGCGACATGCACCGCCCGGCCGTCCCGGGCCGCCTCCCACTCGGTCAGACCGACTTGCGCCGCTTGCGGATGAGTAAAAACACCGAAAAGCGCCAGTCGATAGTCCATCTTTTCCTTGGCTTTTTCACCGCGCAGCCAGGCGGCCGCATTGCGTGCGGCCAGCTCACCCTGCTGAATGGCCAAATGCACCACCTCCACCGGACCACAGACATCCCCGGCGGCAAAAATATGGGGCTGGCTGGTCTGTTGGGTGGCCAAGCTCATGACTCGACCGTTTTCCATTTCCACGGCGGCGGCGTCGAGGCCGAGCGTCGCTGTAGCCGGACGCCTTCCCAGTGCGACCAAGATTTCCGCGGCGGTCACCGTCTGTTCGACCTCGTTTTTCTGAAAAACCACTTGTTTCTGACCGTCCGGGGTGGTTTCGACCCGCATGAGTTTGGTGCCGCAATGGACGCTCATGCCACGATGTTGAAAGGCGGTGGCGACGACATCGCCGACATCATGATCCATTCCGGTGAGGAGGTGTGGACTGCGCTGAATGACGGTGACGGTGCACCCGACGCCGTCGAGGTAATGGGCCATTTCCAGCGCGATGGCGCCCCCGCCCAGCACGATCCATGAAGCGGGCAGGTGGGCTGCATCGAGAACGGTGTCACTGGTCCAAAAACCCGCCTCGGCCAGACCCGGCACGGCCGGCTGGCTGATGGTGGATCCAGTGGCGATGAGGCAGGATCGAAAGGAGATTTCTCGTGGGGCTCCCGGTTCCCGCAGGGTCACGGCGAGCCGGTGGGAATCGAGAAACCGCGCCATGCCGCGGATTAACTCAAACCGGCCATCGGCCAGCTGATCCTGTCGGTAGCCGGCAAAGTCGGCGACGAGCCTCCGCTTCCGTTCACGAACCGCCGGGTGATCGACCCCCTGCAGGTTGGCCTGCACTCCGAATTCAGCGGCCCGTCGCACGCTGAGGGCGCGATTCGCCGACTCAATCAAACTTTTACTGGGCATGCATCCGCGCAAAATACACAGCCCCCCCAACTCGTCGGCACCATCAATGACCGCGGTGCGCAATCCCAGTGCGGCCGCCGTGCGGGCCGCCGCATAGCCCGCACTGCCGCCACCCAACACCACAAAATCAAAATCAGCCGCGTCTAGAGAATGGTTCATATCCATGAAAATGGTCTATTTCTTACCGGATACCCTGGTGGTCAGCCGGCAGACGTACATGTCCGCCGTCATAAATAAGGTGGTTCCTTCCTTGCCACCAAAGGTGCAGTTGCTCGTGAACTGACCGGTCTCAATGCGGCCCAGCAATGTGCCGTCCGGGGCCATGACATGAACTCCTCCGGGACCGGTGGCCCAGAGATTGCCCCGCTCATCCACCTTCAATCCATCGCAGCTGCCCGGCAGCTCCTTGCCCATCGCTGTCACTTCCTTAAAAACAACGCCTTCACCCGTCGACCCATCAGGGGCGACCGGAAACGACATCCATAGTGTGGCTTGGCCGTCGCTTTGAGCGACATAAAGGGTGCGCTCATCCGGTGATAACGCAATGCCGTTGGGACGTGTCATCTTCCTCGAAACCACAGAAATCTGCTGATTTTCAGGGTTGTAGCGATAGACACCGCAAAAGTCAGTCTCGCGCGTGGCGTCCTCCGCGCCTTGAGGTAAGCCATAAGGAGGATCCGTGAAATAGACGGTGCCGCGCCGGGAAATGGTCAGGTCATTGGGGCTGTTAAACCTTTTTCCCTCGAAATGGTCCACCAGTGTGCGTTTTCCTCCGCCGGCAGTCAGGATGGAAAGACGCCGGTCGCCATGCTCACACGAAATCAAACGCCCGGCCGAATCCAGAGCGAGTCCGTTCGAGCCCGGCTCCCGGCTGTACTCTCCCGGACCGGTGTAACCAGAGGTCGGCAGAAAAACGGTCAATCCTTTGCCTTCATCCCATCGGCGCACCGAATTGGACGGAATTTCAGAAAAAAGCAGATGCCCGCCGTTGGTCGCATCCGCCGCTTCAGGCACCCATACCGGCCCTTCACACCAGTCAAAACCGGAGGCAATGACCTCGATTTGCGCCCCCGGAGCAATCAACTCATCTAGCCGGGGATCCAAACGATGCACCGTGCCCACCACTGGGAAATTCCGGGTGTCGAGAATGAGCGTCTCAGCCGCCGGAGCGGCGACCGCCGTCATCGGAGAGGTCACTGGAAACAAGAGGATCACAGCCGCAGCCGCGCCGGAGCGAAAACAGGGGATGGCAGATTTCATCCCGCAACCAACCCCAGCCCGCCCGAAATGCCATGGCAAAAGACCACCCCAGAGGATCAAAAGAATTACTTGCAGGAAATGCCGGTCGCACCTAAAGCTGTGGCCCCTCGGTTTGTGGAATCCTTCCTTCTACTAAATCTTATTTGCTCGGGTGGCGGAATCGGTAGACGCGCACGTTTGAGGGGCGTGTGGTTAACTCCGTGCGGGTTCGAGTCCCGCCCCGAGCACTCATTTTTTAAGGTGCGCTTCCGCTAGTGCGGTCGGTCGGTGGTCAGCGACTCAGCTCATTCCAAAGTCAGCATGTTTCTAACTAAGCACACTGCGAGAGCGTTGGGCAACGGTGTGAGTCTGCGGCCCGCTCGGCCTATATTGCCCATTTGGCCCATTTGCAGACACCCATTGTTTCGCGGAAGCGATGAAAGTGGGTGTCTGGAATGAGAGGATTTGCCTTTGTTGATCGGGTGGCCCGTGCGAATGTGATTCATTCGGTGCAGACGTTGCGCCGGATCAGTCCGCTGCTCGCGAAGATGGAAGCCGAAGGGAAAATTACCATTGTCGGAGGGCTGTACGATCTGGATACTGAGGAGGTTACTTTTTTACCTTGATGACCCCATGCTTACTGTGACTTCCAATCTTGCCCATTTTTTCCGCTCCTCGTCTGACGGAGCGTCCCGCGCGTTGATTTTGCCGGTTGATCATGGCACCGCTATTCCGGTGGCGGGGTTGCACGACATGGCCGGGCTGGTGGCGTCGATGAATCCTTTTTACGACGGGTATGTCATGAATTATGGCGCGGTGTGTGCGTCGGGGCGCGCGGCGGGGGGACGGGGCCTCTGTTTGCGGACGGATGTGTACAAGCCGGCCCATGGCGGCAACCCGAATCATGGCAGCTATCGTGTTTACGGGGCGGCGGAGGCGATGCGGCTGGGCGCGCACGCGGTCATGAACATGCTGTATACGCATCATCCTGAAGAGGATAGGCTGTTCAAAGAAGCCGCCGCGCTCATTGCCGAGTGCCATGCGGTCGGCATCCCCGTCATTCTGGAGGCCCTGCCCTTCGGCATCGGACGCCCCGCCGATTATACCGCTGAAAATATCGGCTTTGCCGTCCGGGCGGCCGCTGAGCTCGGGGCGGATGTCGTCAAGACGGCGTATCCCGGGGATCAAGACGCTTTTGCGCAGATTGTCGCTTCGAGTTTTGTGCCGGTCATCGTGTTGGGCGGAGCAGCCTCGGGTGATGAGCGCGTCTTTTTACAGGGCGTGCGGGAGGCGATTGATGCTGGGGCCGCCGGGGTGGCCATCGGACGGAATGTCTGGGCCCAGGAACAGCCACGGCGGATGGCGCGTGCTTTGCAAGCGATTGTCCACGAAGGCGCTAGCGTCGATGTGGCGCTGGCTCAGGAGTGAGTCAGGGGATGGGTTTCCTACGGTGATGGGTTCCCATGGCGGTGATGGGTTCCCCATGGCTGTGAGGATCCCCATCGCGTGCGGGTCGTCTCATCGGTTGCTGGTCGCCGCGTGCGTTTCGTAGTGCGCGGCGATTTCGCACGCGCCTAGAGCGCGCGCCGGGACTCTGGCTCTGCGGTGGGGCGTCGGAAAATTTCAGGCCAGCACTCTTTTGACTGCTTGGACGAGGCCGGGGATGTCGTGAGTGGTGGCTTCGGCATCGATGCGCAGCCCGTGGTTTTTCAGGGCTTCGCTGGTGACGGGGCCGATGCTGACGATTTTGGTGGCGGCTGGGATGGGCAGGTTGAGGGCGACGAAGTGATCGACGGCACTGCCGCTGGCGAAGGTCAGGACGTCGGCGCCTTCTTCGCGGAAACGGGCTTGGGCGCCGGTTTCGTCGTTGGTTTCGGGCACGGTGCGGTAGGCAATGGCGTCATCGACGATGGCCCCGGCTTTGGTCAGGCCGGCGCTGATGGTATTGCGCACTTCTTCGGGGCGAATGAGTAGGAACATGCGGTGGTCCACGCCGCCATCGATTTTGAGCAAAGCGGCCAGCAGGCCGTCGCCGGTCATGACTTTGGGGACGAGGTCGACGCCGAGGTGATTTTCCCGGATTTTGGCGGCGGTGCCGGTGCCGACGGCGGCGATGCGTACGCCGCCGATGCTGCGCACGTCTTCGTAGAGTTTATGGAAGAGGGTGAAGAAACGTTCGACCCCATTCGGGCTCGTGAACACGAGCCATTCGTATTTGTGAGCATCTTGAACTAATTCACCGAATCCCAGTCGGTCTTCCGGGTCTTCGATGCGGATGGTGGGCAGCTCGATGACATCGGCTCCGAGGGCGGCGAGTTGGTGGCTGAGTTCGCCGGCTTGGGCCCTGGTGCGGGTCACGAGGATTTTTTTTCCAAAGAGCGGGCGGCGGTCGAACCAGGCGAGCGTGTTTCTCAGGTTGACGACACCGCCGATGACGGCCACGGCGGGGGCTTTAAACTGGGTGCGATCGATTTCATCGGCGATGGTTTCGATGGTGCCCGTGATGACTTGTTGGCGAGGTGTGGTGGCCCAGCGGACGAGGGCGATGGGCGTAGTGGGGTCGAGGCCGGCGGCGATCAGCTGGCTGGTGATGGCGCGCATGCGTTCGACGCCCATGAGCATGACTTTGGTGCCGGGGGCGCGGGCGATGGCTGCATAATCGAGGGTGGATGGCCCTTTGGTTGGATCTTCGTGGCCGGTGAAGAGCGTGAGTTGGGTATTGAACGCGCGGTGGGTGACTGGGATACCGGCGTAAGCGGGGCCGGCAATGGTGGAGCTGATGCCGGGCACGATTTCGAAGGGCACGCCGGCGGCGACTAATTCTTCCGCTTCTTCGCCACCGCGGCCGAAGACAAAGGGATCGCCCCCCTTGAGCCGGGTCACCGTTTTTCCTTCGAGAGCTTTCTGAATGAGCAGGGCGTTGGTATCACCCTGTTTGAGGGCATGATCGCCAGCTTTTTTGCCTGCATAAATTTTTTCTGCACCGGGCTTGGCGTAGTGGAGAAAGAGCGGGTTGGCGAGGTAGTCGTAAACGAGCACATCTGCCAGTTCGATGCATTCTTTGGCGCGCAGGGTGAGCAGCCCCGGATCGCCGGGGCCGGCCCCAACGAGGAAGACGGTGCCAGGAGAACGTCGGGACGATCCATGAGCGGAGTGCGGTGTGTCAGCCATCATGGGAAAATGCGCGGGACGAGGGAAGATGGAAGGCGGATTTTATGGGAGGGTCGGGCCGCCGAGCCGGAGCGGTGAGTCGGTCCCGGGGGGCCGTGGATGAATGTGTTTTTTCGCCCGGGGGCAGAACCGTGCGCGTGTCACGGCGTCCACCACTCATCCAGACGGCGAGTGAGCGCGTTGACTTCTTCCGGGCGGTCTGCGGCGAGGTTGCGGGTTTCCTCGTCATCGAGGGCCACGTCATAAAGCTCCGGGACGGCTCCGGGTTCACGGGCGGGGTTTGGGATGATCAGTTTGCGGTGTCCCTCCATGATCCACCGCCAGCGCACACTGGCCGCTGGTCGGGCCATATCCTGCGAATCGTGGGTGAAAACGGCTCCGTAGATCGACCGGCGGCTGGCGACGGCCTTGGCATCGAGCAAGTTGATGCCTTGCAGGGCCGGGGGCACGGAAATTCCAGCGGCGTGTAATAGGGTGGGAGCCAAGTCGATGGAACTCGCCAGATGCGGGGAATCGGTCGGCTGAGCCCGGGCTGGCCAGCGCACCATGATCGGCGTGCGCAGACCGCCGTCATACTGGCTTTGTTTTGATCTCGGCGCGTAGCGCGGGCTTTCAGGGTCCTGAATCCAGCCGTTGTCCGCGGCATAAACGACGAGGGTATTGTCTGCGAGGTTCCGGTCGTCGAGGAACTTCAACAAGGCGCCGCAGGTTTCGTCAAACCACTCGATCATCGCCCAGTAGCGGGCCACGTGGAGCGAGGGAGCGAGGTCACGGTATTTTGCGAGCAGCCGTTCCGGCGGCGTGTGCGGGTCGTGGGGAAGTAAGGGGGCGTACCAGACAAAAAACGGTTTTTGGTCGTGTTGTGCCTCGTTTATGAAGTCCCAGATCGGCTGCATCGTCTCGCGCCCGATTTTCAGGCCTTCGTCGCCGTGGCGCGATCCTCGGGTCATGCCGTGGGTGAAGCCGCCGCGGGTGAAGTCGCCCTGCCACCATTTGCCTGTTTGCAGGCTGACATACCCGCGCTGGGAGAGGAGTCGAGGCAGGGTGGGCAGTTGATCCATGAGCACGTTGTATGGTTCGCGGGACGCCTGAAAGGCGGGATCGTTCGGCGCGGGGTGCTTTCCTCCCGGAGGGCGAGGCGGATCATTGCTAGTGATGCCGCTTTGGTGGGGATAAAGTCCGGAAATCAGCGAAGCCAGACTGGGGCAGCACAAACTGGAAGGCACGTAACCGCGCCGGAAAACGACGCTTTGCGAGGCGAGGCGGTCAAGGTGGGGCGTCTGCACCTGCGGATGCCCCATGAACCCGTAATCGCGCCAGTGATGGTCATCCGAGATGATAAAAACGACATTGGGCGGCGGTGCGGTCGCTCCGGCCATCTGGATCCACAGGGCGATTGCCATTACGGGCAGGATGAGGAGGCGGGGGATGAAAGCAGAAAGTTTCATGGGGCGGCTGGTGTCGGCGCGCCGGGGTCCGGTCGCGCCATGGCGTGCCCTGTTGTACCTGCAGCGGCGGCACTGGCCAGCGTGATTTGGTGGGTGGCGGCGGCGGTGAGCGATTCGGTGGCGGTGACGACGCGCTCTGATGCTGGCGAGCGGCTGGCGCCGGGCGGCCGTGGGTGGCGGGGTCGCTGGCTTTTTTCCGGGCCTTGTCGGGTCTTGTTGGCGGGTCGGGGGCTGGTGGATTTCCCCATGCGCCGACTGGGGCGGGACTGGGCCTCGGCCATTGCGCCGGAGTCGATGCGCGTGCATTTCTAGGAGTCGAATCAGTACCTCACCGGCCCACTTATGAAGCATCTCTTTTGTTGTATCCTCCTGCTCCTCGGACTGCCAACGGCCGTGGTCAGGGCGCACACGGACGTCATCGGGGTGTATTTGACGTGGCAACGAGATCCGACGACCACCATGACGGTCAATTGGGTGAATCTGTACCCGGCCACGCCGGCCACCGTCTGGTATCGCGACAGCCGTGAGGCGGAATGGAAAAGCGCCACTGGCACCCATCATGCCGCCGTTCCGTCCAGCCTGCAGGTGCGGCGCGTCGAACTGACCGGGTTGCAGCCCGATACCCTGCACGAATTTGTGTTGGCTGAAAAACCCGGCCCGGAGGCGAAAGGGGTGCGGCGGTTTCGCACCCTGCCGGCCACTCTGAATCGTCCGCTGCGCTTCGTGGCCGGCGGCGACATGATGCACACCCGGGAATATGTCGATACCATGAACAAACGGGCCGCCGCCTTGGAGCCGGATTTTGCCGTGCTGGGAGGAGATCTGGCCTATGCCAACGGTGTCGACGCCTCGCGGTGGATCGACTGGCTGCAATCATGGTCGTTGCATGCCCAGGACAAAGACGGGCGTTGTATTCCGATGATTGTTGGGATTGGCAATCATGAGGTGAAGGGCGGCACCAATTACGATATCCCAGCGGCGGCGCCGTATTTTTACGGATTTTTCGCGCTGCCGGAGAATCGGTCGTATTACGCCCTTGATTGCGGTGATTACGCTTCGTTTTTGGTGCTCGACACCAATCACACCCATCCGATTCCGGGCAGATCGGAGAGCACACGTCTGAACTCCAGTCAC
>CAJBME010000072.1 GCA_903954065.1 uncultured bacterium | reverse complement strand
GCCACGCCCGCCGCACCAGCTACGCCCGCCGCACCAGCTACGCCCGCCGCACCAGCTACGCCCGCCACGGCCGCTGTACCAGCCACACCAACCACCAACGATGCCAATGCCGATGGCAAAGTCTCCGCCGCCGAACGCAACGCCGCCCGCGAGCAAGGCCGAAAAAAAATGCTGGAGCGTTTTGATACCAACAAAGATGGCACTCTGAATCCGGAGGAAAAACAGGCCGCCGAGGCCGGGCGCAAAGCAAAAATGCTGGAACGCTTTGACGCTGATAAAGATGGCACGCTGTCCGCCAGCGAAAAACAAGCCGCCCGCGACGCCGCCCGCAAAAACCTCCAAGGCCCAGTGCGTAAAAAACTCGCAGGCTCAGGGACCCCGAAACCACCAGGAACCGGAAAAAAAGGCCCTGCCGCGGCCAGACCGCTCCCGCAAAAAATGCAGGCTTTTGACACCGATGGCGATGGCCGTCTGAACCCAACCGAACGCCAAGCCGCCCAAGCCGCCCGTCAAGCCCGCGGAGAGTCCCGGCCCCGCCCCAACCCCAACCAACAGGGTAACTAAAACCCATTTCTGTTGAACACCGCAGCATCCTGCGATGTCATATCGACCGTAATCCATCGTGCGCTCATGAAATCGTCTCTTCTTATCCACGGCCTCTGGCTGGTCCTCGCCGCCGGCGCCTTCGCTGTCGGCCGGTTGAGCACCCAGCCCGCGGGCTCGGGCTCCGCCACCGCTGGCGCCGCCACCGTCGTCACCCCGCCACCCGCCCCAACGGCCGCCCGCTCAGCCGCTACCGCCGCCGCCGACCGCGCCGCTGCTCTGGCCGAAGACCCGGCCGCCTGGGCCGCCCGCTTCCGCGACGCCGATGGCACGATTTCATCCTCAAAAATGTCCGAAGCCGTCCGCGAGGCGCTTCGTGAGACCGATCCTGTCAAATCGATGATGAACTTCGCCCAGTTGATCAAAGAACTGTCGGTCGACAACGCCGATGCCGCCTTCAAAACCGTGCGGGAAACCATCACTGGCTTTGAATCCATGCGTTTTCTCCCCATGCTCACGTATCAATGGGGGTCTCTCGACGGGACGAAGGCGCTGACCGCGATGAAGGAAATTGGCGGACGCGATGGCATGTTTAACAGTGCGGCCACTCTCGCCGGATTCGCCAGCAGCGATCCTGAAGCCGCCAAAAAGTGGCTCACTGAAAACGGCACTCCAGAAAACCGCTGGATTCTTGACCGCGCTCTCGTCACCGGTCTGGCCCGCAGTGATTTTAATTCCGCCTCGGCCTACATTATGTCGCTGCCGGAAAAAGACCGGGGCGCCTACGTCGAAGTTCTCGCTGAACAAAAAATCAAGGATGGCATCACCTCCGCCGCCGACTGGGCGCTCGGCCTGAATGACCCGTCCATGAAATCCAGCGCCCTGCAACGCGTGGCCGACCAATTCACCCGCCAAGATCCGGCGCAGGCCGCCGCCTGGATCAAAGAACACGCCAGCGCCGATTACGCCAAAGACGCCGTCAGCAGCGTGGCCCGCCAATACGCCGAAAAAGATCCCAAAGCCGCCGCCACGTGGGCCGAAACCCTGCCCGCCGGTACCGCCCAAAACGAAGCCTATGGTCGGGTCTTTCGCGAATGGGGTCGCAGTGACCCCACCGCCGCCAGCGAAACCCTCAATGCCATGACCGCAGGACCAAAGAAGGACGAGTCCATCGGCTCCTTCAGCCGCAGCATCGCCCGCGAAAATCCGGAAGACGCCATCACATGGACGTCAGCCATTGGCAATGAACAACAACGCGAAAAAGCCCAGATCGAGGTCGTGCAGCGCTGGCGCGCCACCAATGCCGATGCCGCCACCCAATGGGCCGCTTCCAATCTCTCGCCCGAAGCTCAACAAAAAGCCAGCGAAGCCCCACGCTGGGACTTCGGTGGCGGCGGCCCGCCCTTCGGCGGTCCCCCACGCTAATTCGTGAAATCCCTCCCACCTCCCAGTGTCCGCGCGACGAACCACGCCTTCCCAACCCGTACGGCGAGAAACCATGAGACGAACCGCGCCTTCCCAGCCCCACGGGAAGAGCCCGTGCAACGAACCCTGCCTTTCCAGCCCCAACGGGGCGCCGTGTGAAAGACCAGGGCATCGCCCTGGGTTTGGGCCGTAAAACATTTACAAGCCCTGTAGGGGCGCAATAAAAGGGTGGCTTTCTGGCCGAGGACCTGAGCCTAGAATTTCACGGCGTGGATTTCGCCCCTTCAGCGCCGCTAACCGACGGAGTCGGATCAGTGCTCGATAGGGAACTTGACTTCCCGCTGGCAGGGTACGCCGGTCCTGGTTTGCACACTTGGCCCCCAAGCCACATCCCTCAAGACAATGGCTCCGAATCCGCTTCTTC
>CAJBME010000071.1 GCA_903954065.1 uncultured bacterium | reverse complement strand
CTGGTCGCGGCCCACACCCATGTTGCTTCCTAATTGACCGGGCTCGATACCACGCTTTCGGCAAAGCCACCTCTCGCGTGCTGGAATGCGGCCAGGACTGGTGACAGGGCTTTGTGAGGTGCGCTCGGCAAAGTCAGCTTGAGATTGGGCTGCGCTGCCATAGAATTTCTATCCTCTCCTTTATGTCCGACAGGCCAATCAAATGGTCGAGCCACCGTTGTGGAATTGCCTCAAATCCGTAGCGGGCGCCGGCAATCTGGCCTGTGACAGCGCCGACCGTATCCGCGTCGTGCCCGAGATTCACGGCTGCAATCAACGCATCCTCAAACGAGCCTGTTGTTTCGACTGCCCATAGCGCTGCCTCCAACGTGTCGAGGACATAGCCGGTTGACCGAACAGAGGTGGCTCGGTAAATCCGCACAGCGGGCTAAGTGGAGTTTCTGCCTGAAGGCGGCCAAGATGGCTGCCGAACAGGAGATCAGATGACGAAGCGTATACGCCGGAACCACAGTCCGGCATTCAAGGCGAAGGTAGCGCTGGCTGCCGTGAAGGGTGAGAAGACGCTGGCCGAACTGGCACAGCAGTTTGACGTTCACCCGAACCAGATCACGACCTGGCGCAGTCAGCTCATGGAAGGCGCTGCCGGGGTTTTCGGATCGGACGGCCACAGCGAACCGGCGGAGCCTGCGATCGACGTGAAGACGTTGCACGCCAAGATCGGCGAGTTGACGCTGGTGAATGATTATTGAGATGGCCCGCCCCGGCTCCCTCCTGCGATGATGCAGGTCGGAAAGGTCCCAACCGAAGGAGAGCCAGATGCCAGTTCGTCGTCCCGTTGCCGCCGCGATCTATGGAGTTGATCTAGGCAAGACCCGTTTTGATGTGATCGCTAGCGATCCAGCAGGTAAGCCCGTCCAGCGGGTCAAGCTGGGACGCGACACGATCCTTCGTTTCTTCGAAGCCGCATCGCCTGCGCTCATCGGTATGGAGGCCTGCCCGGGGGCGCAGTGGTTGGCCAGAAAGCTGGCCGCGATGGGACACACGGTCAGGATCATTCCGGCGCAGTTTGTGAAGCCGTTCCTTAAGTCCAACAAGAACGACGCCCGTGACGCGGAGGCGATCGCCGAAGCCGTCGTTCGTCCGACGATGCGCTTTGTGGAGATCAAGGCCGAAGCCCAGGTCGATCTCCAGGCGCTGCACCGGGTGCGGGATCGCATCGTCTCCAACCGTACCCAACTCATCTGCCAGATGCGCGCATTCTGCCTCGAGTATGGCATTGCGATGCGACAGGGAGCCGGCGTCTTCAAGATCGACATCTCCCGAGTCATCGCCGACGAAAGCAACGACCTGACGCCGATGATGCGCGCCATGCTGAAGGAACTCTGGGATGAGTTCGCGCTCGTCGACACCCGGCTGGCTGCAGTGACCCGGCAGATCGAGTCCATCGCTCAACGGCTGGATGCCGCCAGGAGGTTGATGAGCATCCCGGGGATTGGTCCACTTGGTGCCACCGCATTGCTGGCTGCAGTTGGGGATGGCCGTCAGTTCCGAAAGGCGCGCGATCTGGCGGCATGGCTGGGCCTTGTCCCGCGACAGCACTCGACCGGAGGCAAGACGACCTTGCTTGGTATCAGCAAGCGGGGGAACTCATATCTGCGCAGGTTGATCATCCACGGGGCCCGGTCCTGCGTCGCTCACCTGAACCGGGAGCGGGACAGGCTTGGGAACTGGCTAGATCAGCTCGAACAGCGGATGCACAAGAACAAGGTGATCGTCGCTTTGGCGAACAAGATCGCCCGCATGGTGTGGGCTGTGCTCACCAGGCCGGGCAATCTCTACGAACGCGTCGACCCGGCTCACGCCTGAGGTACGCGTTCTCTCGAAGTTGCGGGGTATAAGAGTGATGTCGAAACAGTCGATCCGCGTGTCGTAAGCCCTATCTAAAAAACGGGCATCAGGGCCCGTACGATTTAATGGGAACGATGCGCGCGCATCTCATCATGGCCTGGCTGCAACCGCAGTCCACTCGCGAGAGGCCGGATACATTTACGCAAACTGCGTTCGACAGCAGTCAAGAACCCTTGCAACGCCGGGGCGGACCATACATTTTTGTCCGGGGCGCTCGGCAAGGCGGGACTGTTGCCGAGCGCAAAACGATGATCGACCGTTCTCATGCGCTGCCGGTAACGCGGCAGGCGCGCGAGCTGGGGATCAGCCGCGGCAGTGTCTACTATCTGCCGCGACCGACCTCGGTTGCCGATCTCGCCATCATGCGGCGGCTCGACGAGCTGCACATGGATTTTCCCTTCGCAGGCAGCCGGATGTTGCGTGACCTGCTCGCCGCCGAAGGCGTCAAGGTCGGTCGCCTGCATGTTTCCACGCTGATGAAGAAAATGGCGATCGAGGCGATCTACCGGCGGCCGAACACCTCGAAGCCGGCGCCGGGGCACAAGGTCTACCCCTATCTGCTGCGCAAGCTGGCAGTGACGCGGCCCAACCAGGTCTGGGCAACCGACATCACCTACATCCCCATGGCGCGCGGCTTCGTCTACCTGATCGCCATCGTCGACTGGTTCAGCCGGCGAGTGCTGAGCTGGCGGCTGTCGATCACGCTGGAGACGGATTTCTGCATCGAAGCATTGGAAGAAGCGCTGACGCGCTTCGGGGCGCCGGAGATCTTCAACAGCGACCAGGGCAGCCAGTTCACCAGCATGGCGTTCACCAGCGTTCTGCACCGCGAGAAAATTGCGATCAGCATGGATGGAAGGGGCGCCTGGCGGGACAACGTGTTCGTCGAACGCCTGTGGCGCTCGGTGAAATACGAAGAGGTCTATCTGCGGGCATACGGCTCGGTCAGCGAAGCCCGCTCCTCGATCGGCCGGTATCTGACATTCTACAATGGGCAACGCCCACACTCATCGCTTGACCGCAGGACGCCCGATTACGTCTACTTCAACCAACCGCTTCTCGCAGCGGCATGAAACCGGCAGACGCTCCACTTAGCAATAGAGCGGGGCTGTTCAGATGAACCGAGCCACCTCTTTCCGCCGGCTCGACCGCAGTGTTGCGCATCGGGTTGTTGGGGTGGGTGGTCCAGTTGGCGTAGGTGGGCTCCACCACCTTTTTCGTCCGCTCATCGAGCATGCCGGGCTCGAGCTGGATCATGGTGATGCAGTCTTCGACCGGGCAGACGTTGACGCACAGGTTGCAGCCGACGCACTCGTCGTCCATCACCTCGAAGTGCCGCACGCCATCCTTCTGCTTGGTGATCGCCTGGTGCGAGGTGTCCTCGCAGGCGATGTGGCAGCGGCCGCACTTGATGCACTTATCCTGGTCGATCTTCGCCTTGGTGATGTAGTTGAGGTTGAGATACTGCCAGTCGGTGACGTTGCGGACGGCGCGGCCGCTGAAGTCGTCGAGGGTGGCGTAGCCCTTCTCGTCCATCCAGT
>CAJBME010000070.1 GCA_903954065.1 uncultured bacterium | reverse complement strand
CCCCGAGCGTCAAGTCCAGGCGGCGGCGGTCCGCCGCACTGCCAACCGCAGGCGGGGTGGCCATTTCGATCGGGTAGAAGATCTACCCGCCGCTCTCGATTCCCATGGTAAAGATCTTGCCGGTTTTCAGGGCCCGGGAGGTATAACTGGCAGAATTATCCCGCAGCATATCGATCCGTACCCTGATTTGATAATTAAAATGTTTCCCGGGAATATCGGTGAGGGCTTCGCGGGCCGTCTCCTTGGCATCCGCGTAAAGCACTACCGAGGCACTGCCAGCGGGGATCAAGGTCCCGTATTGGTCCCGGGCATCGCCATACACGGTAAAAGAAGGTTCAGGAGGGAAGGCCCGCAGCAGGGGAACCGCCCCCGCCAGCGCCGCCACTCCCGCCAACACCGCCAACGGTAGGCGCCGCCTCTCCGGGTTCCGGGACGAGACGAGGGGTCGGGATCGGGGAAGAATGGCCATTCCGAAAGGAATTGGCTTGCGAGGGTCAGCGCTGTTGAAGGGGGAGTGGGTCATGTCTGAAAGGAATTGGCTTTCGAAGGTCGGCGCTGTTGAAGAGGGAGTGGGTCATGGGGAGGTGGAGTGAGTGGGGGGGCTGACCCTCCCCTCTCAATCAGGGCTTCTAATCAGCGATGCGTCGTGTGTAAATGGAAAACGTAACCAAAAGGAAACCTTACGGATTTGTTGACAGCGCAAGCGACCCTGATCATCGAAGCGCCCATGGGCGGCGAGGACGGGGAGGTGCGGATAGATGACGAAGTGATAGCCGAAAGTGTGCACGGCGGCGGCGAAGGCGGCGAGGCGGCCGTCAGGAAGACTGAGAACGGTGCGAAAGGCGTCGCGTAGGCAGGCGGACCCGGTGAGTCTTGCACGTAAGGCGAGCTCATGGAATTCGCCAAGCGGAACGGTGCAGGAGAAATAACCGTCAAGAATGATGCTGAATGAGATGCGCACAGGCCGCATCACACGCCTGTGCGGCCGCCGGCCCGCCTTGATTGCTCACCGCCAGCACCCCAAAATCCCGGGCCGGCGCCAGCCAGACGGCGGCAAAAAACATCGTGTTGGTGCCCGTATGAGTCAGGGCCTGCCCGCGGGCCCAGTCACGCGCCACCCGATCCCACCCGCCATAATACCCGTCCGGCTGGCCGACCCCATGCAGACGCGCCAAGCTGGCCGCCGTCACCAGCGGCGGTGAGGGCGTGGCCTCCCGCAAATGCCAGCGAGCATACGTGGCCAAATCTGGCAGGCTCAAATGCACCGTTCCTGCCGGCCCCATCGCCGGCCCGTTGTCATCGCCCGGACCAGGGTCAACCACGGATCCATCAGCGCGGTGCCCCCACGGCTGGTCCGTCACCGTCGGCGTCCGCGCCGGGGCCCCAAATCCAGCCGAGGTCAAACCTAGCGGCAAAAAAACGCGGGCCGCCACCAATTCCTCCCAGGCCTGACCGGCGACCGTTTCCAACATCAGCCCCGCCATCGTATACCCCGCATTGGAATAACTGTATCCATTTTCCGGTGGCTGCTCCAGCGGCTCCGCCAGCATCACCCGAGCCAACCCACGCCGCTGCTCCATCAGGCTCCGCCCCTCCCGTCCCAACCGCTCCTGTAAATCCTCTGGAAGATCGCGCCGCAGGCCACTTCGATGCCGCAACAACTGCCACAACGTGACCGGCTTCGCGTCATCATGCAAAGGCAACCCACCCAACACCTCCCCCACCGCCGTCGTCCAGGAAATCACCCCCGCCTCCACCATCGAAGCCGCTACGACCGCCGTCATCGATTTGGTAATCGAACCCACATGAAAAACATCCCGCGAAGTGACCACCGCCTCCGACACTCCGCGCCGCCGACTCCCCGTTACGGCTTCTTCCAGCACGCCGGCCCCACAAAACGACAGCGCCGCCAGCGCCGGTACATCCGCCCGACACCGAATAGCCTCGATCGCCGCCCGAAGGTCCATCCCACCCGCACGCCCCGCATCGGCACGCCCCGCGTCGGCTCGCGCCATGCCGGCGGCCAGCCCGGCCAGAAACGACCGGCGTCCCGCGGCGGGCCGCGGCGGACCGGCAGCGGCTGAATCATTCATGATCGAGGAAAGGGCGGGCTTTGATTGAGCGAGCCCGGTCGGTGGCGGCGACGGGCGTGATCCCACTTAGCCCGCGACTACTCCCTGATCCACATATCCAAGAACCTGAGCGAGTTTTGCGCGCATCTGGCGCCGATCGACGATGAAATCCACCAACCCATGTTCCATCATGAATTCGGCTGTTTGGAATCCGGCTGGCAGGTTTTGGTGCGTTGTTTCCTTGACGACTCGCGGTCCGGCGAAGCCGATCATGCAGCCGGGTTCGGCGAGGATCAGGTCGCCCAGCGTGGCGAAACTGGCGGTGACGCCGCCGAAGGTGGGATGGGTCAGCACCGAGATGAAAGCGAGGCCGGCGTCATGATGACGAGCCAGCGCGGCGCTGGTTTTCGCCATCTGCATGAGGGACAAAATCCCTTCGTGCATGCGGGCCCCGCCACTGGCGGAAAACACAATGACCGGCTTGTTCTCGACGGTCGCCGCCTCAATCGCCCGGGTGATTTTTTCCCCGGCCACACTGCCCATGGAAGCCCCCAAAAACCGGAAATCCATGGCCGCCAGCAGGACCTTGATGCCGGCAATGGTCCCGCGTCCACTCAACACGGCATCATTCAGACCAGTCGCCTTCCGATACTTGGCCACTTTCGCGGCGTAATCTTTAAAGCCCAGAGCATCCACTGTCTGCAAGTGGTCGTCCATCGAGACAAAGCTACCGGCATCACAGAGGGCCATCAGGCGCGCGCGCGCCTCAATGGGGAAATGGTGGTCGCACTTCGGACAAATCCGTTGGTTTTCACACAGTTGCAGTTCATGGATAACCGCCCCGCAGGCCGGGCACTTCTGCCACAGGCCACCAGGAATGTCTTTTTTCTTCTCACCGAAGCCCGGGTCATCGGGACGCCGGAGAAATTCGGAAATGTCATCGTCTTCCGGAGCAGGCTGAATCACGCTGGTATTATAGCGGCAGCCCGGCGTCTGGCGCGAGTTTTTTTACACGGGATGCCGGGTGATCGAATCGGGCGAAAACCGGGCAAAAACCTGGCTAGACGAGGGCTAGACGGGGGCCGGGCCATCGCAGTCAGGAGGCCGGACCGGAAACGATCCGCTCTGGATGAGAATAAATATTCATCCGGCCATCGCGGACGAATCCGCACAACGTCATGCCGGCCGCGATGGCTGTTTCCACCGCGAGGCTGCTGGGGGCCGAAATAGCGGCCACCACTGGCAGACGGGCCACCAGTGCTTTTTGCACGAGCTCAAATGAGACCCGGCCGCTGAGCATCAACACATAACGGTCCAACGGCCACCGGCCCGTGAGCCACGCTTCACCGAGCAATTTGTCCAACGCATTGTGACGCCCGACGTCCTCGTGCAGCGTTATCAGAGTGCCATCCAGATCAAAAAGCGCGCACGCATGCAGACCGCCGGTCGTGGCGAATGTCGCCTGGGCCGCGCGCAGCCGATCCGGCAGCGATCCAATCACGGCCGCGGGGACCCGCACCTCCGCGCGCGAGGTGTCGCTGAGCGGCGGATGACGCCGAATTACTTCTGCCACCACCGCCTTTCCGCAGAGCCCGCAACTGCTGGCCGTGAAAACATGCCGCGTCAGCCGGTCAAAATCCACCGCCTCCGGACGCGTCAACAACACATCAACCGCCGCCGACCCACCGCTATCCGCCCCAGCCTGCGACGAGGGACAACTGGAAATGTCAAAGACATCCATCCGCTCCGCCACCACGCCCTCGCTGAGCAAGAACCCAGCCGCTAACTCGCGATCCCGGCCAGGCGTGCGCATCGCCACCGCCACCGCGCGTCCTTCCACCCGAATTTCCAACGGCGCCTCCACCGCGACCGCATCAACGGTCACCTCGCGGCCGGCAGCGGTCAGCCGCTCAATAGGGATGGCAGTTTGCGTCATGGACAATGGTCTGGGGCGAGTCGGAATGCCGGGTCGTTGTGGTGAAGACGCGAACGGGAACAGATCGAGGAGAGGCCGCGTCGGCTTGAGCCCGGGACCGGGCCCGCTGCCGTCACGGCAGTCTGGCAATATCCTCCGGAGTATTCAGATTGGCAAAGACTTCGACCGGCCAGTCCCCTAGGCTGCGCAGGGTGGTTTCTTCAAGCAATCCGAGCTCGAGCCCGGCGCGCACCAGCCCCTGCAATCCGTGTTGGCCGGCGCGGGCACGGCGGCGGGCGACTTCCAGCATTTCCGCCGGATACACGGCGGCCAGCGGTTCATAATGAGGGCCGTTACGCACGACCACCCCACAGCCAGGGTCCGCCGCAAAAACCAAGTCCTGCAACAAAGCCAGCGGCAGGCGCGGCAGATCAACTCCCAACACCACCACCAGCGCACCCGGACCATCAAGCTGGATCATTTCCAAACAAGCCAGCAGCCCGGCCAGCGGACCAATGCCCTCGATCCGGTCACGGACGACCACCACCGGCGGCGGCGGTACCGGCACGTCCTGACCCGCTCGCCCAGACAAAACCAACCGCACCGGATGCAATCCACGAAGTTTTTGCCACTGAATCCACCACATCGGCTGCCCATCCACCTCGACCAACGCCTTGTCACAGCCCATCCGGGTCGAATGACCACCCAGCAACAACGCCGCCGTCAGCATCATGGCTGCACATCCCTCCGTAGCTGACCGCTCGTCAACACCCGCGCCCGCAATCCACCACACCCTCGCAACGCCTCCTCCGCCCCAGGAGCCAACGCTTCGTCCATCCAGTAACACGGCTTCGCTTCCACCATGCCCATAAAACGCACCCCCTGAAGCTCAAATTCTCGGCCCATGAGCGCCATCAAATCAACACCCGCTACCACTAAATTGCGACGATACACGTCCGGACCACGATCACCCACCCCCAACTGAGCACACACCGCCGCATGTACCTCCAGTGAGAAAAATGTCACCTGCCCCGCATAATTATCTTTCCATCCAAAAAATCGATCCCCCACAATCCCTTTGCCTTCAACAAGATCAGCAACCTCGAGCTCGACCACCGGCGCGCGGCCGGAAGGTTGACCATGATGACCGAAGTAGGCGTGCTCCGCGGAAATAAAGATATGAACAAGCTTCACAGCAAGGGATGGTTAAAAGAGAAGGACCACGAAATACAGGGATAACCCTTCATCCGGCTGTTGACCAGCCCGAGGTTCACCATGGCAGCGCTTAGGTGGCAAGGCGGGGGACTGAGGAGGTGCGGACGGCGACGGCGTCGCCGACGTTAAGGCACACTCTGGAGAGCGACCTAGCTCATTCCTCTTCTCTAGTGGCAGCGGCGACGATGGCGGGGTTACCGATCTCGACGACGGTGCCGATGTTGTGAACCAGAGCCAGCCGTGCCACACGATCACAGACCCGGCGCGCTTGGGCAAAGTTGTGGGTGACGATGACAACGGAGCGTGGGCCGCGGAGGCGGAGGATCAGTTGTTCGATGACCTCAGACGCTTGGGGGTCGAGCGCACTGGTTGGCTCATCCATCAGGATGACGTCGGGATTGGTTGCCAATGTGCGGGCGAGGCACAAGCGCTGTTGCTGGCCGACGGAGAGGTAGATGGCCGAGGAGGTCAGGCGGTCTTTCACTTCGTCCCATAGCGCGACTTCGCGCAGGGCACGCTCGGCCACCATGGGCAGTTCTCGTCGCGGCACAGAGCCGAGGTGGCTCACTCCGAAGAGGACATTGGCCATGATGCTTCGCGGAAAAACGGCGGGCTGCTGAAAGAGAATGCCGATCTTCGCGCGGAGCGCATCGGCATCGATACGGCGGCCCAGCACGGATTGACCGCGGAAGGTGATGGAACCCTCCACGCGCAGGCCGGGGATGAGGTCAGTCAATCGGTTGCAACACTTGAGAAGGGTGCTTTTACCGACCCCGGACGGGCCGATCAGACCGAAGACTGAGCCCTCGGGTACGTCTAGAGTCACGCCACGGAGAATCGGCTTGGCACCGGCAACGACGCTCACGTTTTCGAGGCGGAGGATAGAGGCGGCGGAATCAGACATTGTTGGCCTCCTCGTGGTTTTTGAGTCGGGCGGGCAGGGCGATCAAGCTCAGACTGCAGACCAAGGCGAGCAGCGTCAGTGCCGCTCCCCAGACCTTGGTGACCACCGCGGGATCGAAGGAGTCCTGCGAGAGGATGAAGATGTGGTACGGGAGCGAAAGGACCGGACTCTCCGACACGCCTCGGGGCACGGTAGCGCCGGCGAATACGGTAGCCGTGAACATGATGGGCGCCGTTTCGCCCGCGGCGCGAGCAAGGCCGAGCAACGACCCAGTGATCAGTCCGCCCTTAGTTTGAGGCAGAATGACGCTGCGGATGATTTGGGAGCGCCGCAACCCGAGTCCAGCGGCCGCCTCTACGTAGCGGGAGGGCAGCGCGGCGATCCGCTCGACAAGGGCGACACAGACGGTCGGCAATATCATAAACCCCAAGACCAGCCCGCCGATGAGCCAGCTTTTACCCCACCCGAGTGCCTGCACGAAGACAATCATGCCGATCAGGCCGAAAAGCAGGCTCGGCACACCGTTAAGCACCTGCAGAAAAAGCCCGAGCATCGCGCCGAGTGGCCTGCCGCGCAGGTACACCGCCTGAACAAGCGCGATAGCGGTGGCCAATGGGGCGCTCACCGCGAGGGCGGTCAGGACCAAAATTCCGGTGCCAAGGACGTTGTAAAAGATGCCGCCATCAGCGCCCACCAGCCGAATCTGCTCGGTGAAAAACCGCCAGCTAAGGGCCGGCCAGCCGCGCTGACAAATAGCCCACACGATCACCACCAGCAGGCCGCAAGCGACACAGGCACAGAGACCGGTGGCGGTGCGAAACGCGATGTCGGTGAGCCTACGGCGCATGTGGTTTCCTCCGGCGGATCAGGGTGCCCGCGAGCGTGAGCGTGGCCACTAGGACAAGCAGCACCAGTCCCAGCGCGACCATGGCCGCCCAGTGGAGAGGATCGCCGTAGGCAATATTGATTTCCGGCCCGCCGAGCTTGGAGGAAAGCGTCTGGCCGGCCTCAGCCATCGGGCGGAGCGAAAGAAGTGACTCGGGCCATTGGTTGTCTTGGCGCCCAACGACCAGGAAGACCGCGATCATTTCGCCGAGCGCGCGCCCGCCAGCCAGCAGGAGCGCACCGAGCAGCCCAGGCCACGCCTGCGGCAGCGTGACGCGCAGCGCCGTCTCCGTGGCGGTGAGGCCAAGGCCCCGGGCGGCCAGGCGCTGGCTGGCGGGCACGCTGCGAAGCGCGTCATCGCTCAGCGTCATGAGGGTGGGTAGAAGCATCACCCCAACAAGCAGGCCCGCCGTCAGAAGTGTGTCGCCACTCAGCGGATCAAAGGGCTGCAGCGCCCGGTAAATCCAGTCGCGAAGCAGCACGATGCCCAGCAGTCCGTAAACCACCGAGGGAATGCCCGCGAGCAACTCAATGGCCACCTTGACCGCGAGACGTGCGCGCCGAGGGAGGAACTCCGAGGCAAAAACCGCCGTGCCAATCCCCGCGGGGGTGGCCACCAAAAGAGCCACCGCCGCGACAACGACCGTGCCGTAGAGCATGGGCGCAATGCCAAACAGTTGCTGGCGGTAAAACCATTGTTTTTGCGTGAAAAATGACCAGCCTTCTGAACGCCACACCGGCGCGCTCTGCGCCACGAAAACGGCCAACATCCCCATGAAGGCAAACACGGCCACCAGCGTTAGGAGCGCGCACACCACCAGCGTCACACTCGGCCTTTTCCACCGGCTCATTTTGCCTCCGACGTCTTGAGTTCGCTCAGCTTCATGTAGCCGTGTTTCTTCACCAATTCCTGCCCGCGGTCGCTGAGGAGAAAATCAACCATCATCTGAGCCCCGCTGGTTGGCTTCCCGTTGGTCAGCACGAAGAGCGGCCGACTGAGCGGATACGCTCCGGTGGCGATATTTTCATCGGTGGGGAGGATGTCCTTGCCATCCAGCCTGAGGCTCAGCGCAAACACCTTCCTGCCATCCGCCCAGGAGGAAGAGAGCTGGGAGAGCGCACCCATGGTGGAGGCCACTTTGTTGCGCGTTTCCTCGTTGCCGCCGACTTCGGGGAAACTCACCGGCGGCGCCTTCTTCGCATCGCCATAGAGCCAGTGGACAAAGACCTCCCACGTGCCCCGGCCCGGCTCCTTGTTAAAAAACGCAATACGCCGGTTTGGCCCCCCCACTTCCTTCCAGTTCTTGATCCGTCCTTCGTAGATCCCAGCAATCTGCTCCTTGGTGAGCGCCTTCACACCGCTCTCCCACACATCCTTCGAGACAATCAAAGCAACCGCATCTTCACCAATGTGCGTCTCCACAAAGTCGCACTTCGGAAACTTCGCCCGGTCTGCCGCGCTCACGTGCTTTGAGGCCATACCCATCTGCACCAGCCCCTCCCCCAGCATCGAAATCCCCCCGCTACTCCCACCCTGAACATCGACCTGAATGTCCATCTTCCGCTCCGCCCGAAGAATCTCCGCCGCCTCCGCCACAGGAAGATTCACCGTGGTGGATCCGTTGATCTTCAATAGCTCAGCATTCACAGTCATCGCCGCCGGCACGGCGGAGAAAACAAGAGCTAGAACAAAGACCGCGGACTTCATGTGGATAGATGGACTCAGGAATAGATAAAATAATCTGTGATTGCGCGCATATGCGCTGTCAAGCATAGATTGGACGCTATGGACAACCTGCGGAGTGCCCGTACGCGGGGTGGCTAGCGGCGATCCGAAAGCGCTCGGGCCGAGGGTTGATTTCGGCGGCGGCTGGCTTGAGATTAAAACTGGGGTATTTGTCATGAAGATTTTCGAATGCATCAGTGTGTTGAGAGCGCTCGGCGAGGAAAACCGCCTGCGTTTGGTGAAGCTGTTGCTCGCCCAGCCGATGGGGGTTAACGAGCTGGCCGAGGCTTCCGACCAGTCTCAGTACAATGTGTCCAAGCACTTGCGGACGCTGCGAGAGGCTGGGCTCGTGGAGGTGGCCAAGGAGGGCCAGAAACGCCTCTACAGCGTGTCTCGGGAGCTGCACACGCACCTGAAACGCAACCGAAACACGCTCGATCTAGGCTGCTGCACATTCGACTTCGAAGAAGCCTCCAAGGTCAGCTAATCAGGCAGCGCGTGGCCGCCACCCCATTGGTCCGCCCGCATCCTCAGCGAGCGTCATAACAGGCGCCGGACATTTCGAAGACCATCCGCTGTCATCCGGCTCTGCGTCCCCGCCGCCATCGCATCAAGATAGTTTTGCCATTGCAGCGGCCGGATCGCTGAAATCCCCCCGTCACCGCGCCCCAGCGATGGATCAAAGACTTCCCATCCAAAAGAAGAACTGCGCCGGCCGTAATCAAGCCGGTGAATCCAGGCCCCACATTCATCTTTTCGCCACAGTTCATCATCATTACCAGGAATCACCTCGGCCCGCGCCCAGGCCCGCGCCACGACCTCACGATCATAGTCGTGAAAACCCCACTCGGTCGCTGGCAGATCACTCGGTAACAGACTCATCGCGGCAGTATCCTAAACGAACGTGTCGCCTCCCGCACCGAACAAATGAACGACCCTCGTCCGTGCGGGCCTCAAGGCAGTTGTTCCTTTTCATCGGCGAGTGACCACACGATAAAACCGGGGGCCTCCGGCGGGAGCAGTGGCATCCTCCAAAAGAATCACCGGCCCGTCCGCCCGGCGGGCTGGCCCGACCGCGCGCCAATCAGCCAAGGTGGTGCCGGCCTCCAGCTGGTAAGTCAGCCCGGCAGTGGCGTCGACCGTCAGCTGCAGAACCGGTCCATTCCATGCCCATTCCCTGATGCGGGTCCAGGCATTGGGCTGGCCAGGAGTCGCCAGCGTGAGAGCTCCGATCACCGGCCCCCCGGCTGGATAACGGCCTTCCGATACCCCGGCTATCTGGGCACCAAAATCTACCGCATCCACCACCGTCCCATCGCTGTTACGCAACTGAAGACTCTCACCGGCGCCATTCAATTTGAAGGGCGCATGCAGCTGAAGCGGCACCGTGCCATGAGGCACCGTATCGCCATCCGCCCAGACCAGAAGATACCCACCCGCGGGAATCACTGTGCCCGCCGGGATCTGGAACGCCGCAGGCGTCGTCTCGTCATCCGTGAGGAAAAATCCGCCCAGATCCACCGCACTGGATCCAGCATTGTGCAATTCAAACCAGTCGTCAGCACGACCGTCCGCAGGATCGGTCAGACCGCTCGACGCTGGATTATCGGCCATCCATTCGTGAATGGTCACAGCTGGAAGCCTCGGCGGAGCGGTCACAGTCACCTGCACCGGAAACGACCCTAGGACCTGCCCGCGGCGGTCAACCCCCTCAATCGTCAGCACATTCTGTGGCGCATAAAGCGTTAAAGGCAAACGCCATACCGTCTGGCTCGTCCACTGCGGTACCTGCTCAACCCCGTTGACCTTCAAAAATTTCACCCCCGGAGGAGCTGTCCCACTCAGCGTCATCACCCCGTCATCATCGGTCAGCACCGCGCTGCCGCTGATCGCAAAATTCGCGGTATTAAACGCGGCATTCAACTGGCTGACGATATAACTCCGGCGGCTGGCGATATACGATTTCACGGCGCTCACTTGCGAGGCATTACTGCTCACTCCGCTCGCCTGCAGCCCGGCCACCATCGCATCAATCCGCCCGTTCACAGTGGCCGCCAACATCGGGCCGTCCACAGCTTCACGAAAAGCCGCCCAATACGCGCGCCGAAAAGCCGGCTGGTTGCGGAATTTTGTGCAAAGCGGGTCCTGCGTATCATCGAACAAATTGAAATTCGACGCCTCTCCGACTAGTCCGAAACTAAAATCAATATCCCAAGCGCTCATGGCCCACGGCCCGCGCTGCGGTTTATAGATGTACATGTTTTTCCCAAATTTCCACCCCCACGTATCCCAGTTCCCGCTGATCCGCTGAATAGCGAGCGCCCGCATCCATGAGTCTTCGTCCACCAGAGGATCTAGGGCCTTGAAAAACGCTGGATCCGCAGCCGTGGCGCCAGTGTTAAACGCATCGACCAAGGTGGTCAAATCCGACCAGTCGTTGACCGACCCCGCGACCGATCGCGGAGCCCACTGAAACCGGTAAGCCGCCGACTGATGGCCTCCCTCAGGCGTGAGAACCCGGGTCATGAGCGCTCTCAACGTCGTCTGAAATGTCATGCCATCGTCTTCATATTCAATCCAGTCCTGTGCTTTGTGCAGGCGTCCACCATCATCATCCGGCCAATAAGCATCAATCCAATCGCCATTCGGCTGCTGAGCGTCTTCGAACACGCGCTGACGGAGCACGCCATTGACATAGACGCGACCAAATCGCCGGTGCAAGCTTTGGGTGCCCAAGCGGCGGGCCATCCACCAGATAGTTTGTTCACGAATGAGCGAGGTATCATCGCCGAAAGTGCCGGGCCCGGCGAAGAGGAAATCCGTCTCTCCGAGCAACCGGTCGTCGTCGGGCATAGTGCAATCGTAATCACACGGATCACCCGTGGGTCCGGTAAAACCACCGGTGTGCCATGGACTCCCGCTATACTGGGCGGTGGCTTGGTGGATGATACGCCAGTCGCCATAAATGAAGGTTACACCGAGCGGAGAATTGCTGTTTTTCATCCGCCGCGTCCACGCATTGCGCGTCGCCTCGGTCATCCAAAATCGATACGTCCCCAGCGCTCCCGGCGGTGTGGGTGGATCACCCCACCGGATCAACCCTTCCTCACCGTGATCCGGAAAGACCGACGACGCCGACCGCGTATCATGCGCCGTCAGCGTGAAAGCCACCAGCTTGCCAGCCGGCTGGGCCGGCAACTCGGCGCTGAACCACCCCGCACCCCGCGGCGTCATGACGATCGTGGTCCGAGTCGTCGAGGGATCCAGACGATACTGCAGGAGAACGAGGGCCAGGCCATCGGGATCCGCCACCCGGGCATAAACGGTCGCCGTCTGTCCGGCTTGGGGCAGCACCGGCCGGTGTGTCACCTCGTCGATGACTGGACCAGCATTGACCATGGCCATGGAATTCGGGGCCCCGGGCGTGCCCGGAACAAGGGACGACGGCAGGATGTTGCCTGTCGCCTCCAACGTTCCCCCCTGCAAGCGCAGCAAGATTTCCGGATGTCCGCGCAGCCATTTAACGCGGGCCCGGAGGGTGGCGGTCATGCCGGTGGCAAGCTCGCTGGTCAGGGGCACCGTGATCCGGTTTCCTGCCAAATCGCCGCGTCCAGCCGCCCGCACATGCAACGATCGACGGCCGCTGAAACCAGAGGATTCCAGTGAGCTGGCTTCATGCGTCCCCTGCATTAACCAAGAGGCCGTGCCACTTTCAAATCCACCGTTAAGAATCCGGTTGCTGCTACCGGCCGGGATGACCTCGACATCATCGATCAAGCACTCGCCCGCGCCCAGCAGCATCACATGCAGGCGGTTGATGGGTGATCCGGAGCCATGAACCAGCTGGCCCGTCGTTTCAATCGTGACCCATCCGGTTTCGCCTGATTCGTCGCTATCCGCCCAGCTGGCGGCCCGGCGGCCGTCGCTCCGCAGGTCTTTCAACTCGAGGGACGAGCCGCCGCCGTCACTCCAGCGTCCCCAACGCCCGCCCGTGCCATAAGTCACTTCATCCACGACCGGAAACATCAGGTCCGCCGGATCCGTCCCGCTCACTGCCACCGGCTTCCGCAAACGAATCCGCTCGCCCACCCCGCGATTTAAACTGCCGGAGAATGCCGTCACCGCTAGCTGGCCGCCCGCAGCCACCACCGTGCCGGCCGGAATCACATGGCTCACTCCCCCACTCAGCTGCCAGCCGCTCAGATCCAGCGGACCCGCTAACAGATTGGTAATCTCAACAAAAGGAGGACGACGGCTTCCCGCCGGTGGACCGAAATGGATTTCTGAAATCACCGCCTCCCCGACCGCCGGCTCGACATTGGCAGCCCCAGGACTGCCGCTGCGCAAAACCGTCAACTCCCGCGCCCCGTCCGGATAACGACCATACGTCGTGCCCGGCAACTGCGGACCAAATCGCACCGCTTCCACCACCCGGCTCACTCCAGCGACCCCACCCGCAGGCGCACGAAAATAAACCGTGTCGCCCGTCGACTTCAAACCAAAGCCCAATTCGGTCCCACTCCAAGAAACCCACCCCCCAGGCGCTACCACCACCCCCGATGGCACCACAAAAGTCACCACCCCAGCTTCATCACTCAACATACACCCAGCCAAATCGACCGGAAGTAAGCCGTAATTATAGAGCTCGATAAAATCAACCACCCCGGCCGCCGCCGCCACTTCGTTGACCCGCACCGCACGATAAGGATCGTCCAAAACCGGCTCATCAGCCGCGGGAGAACCGCCCACCCATACACTCTGGTCCCACGAACGCGGATCACCCATGCCATAACTCGGCCGCGCCAACACCAGCGAATGACCACTCCCATCAGGAGCCGCCGGCCAAGGACTCGAAGCGTCATACAAGACTTCAAAAACGACCGCTTCCGAAATATCCCGCAACCGCAGCTCACCTCCCCCGTTGTTTAATGACCCATCCCAGGGCCCCACCACATCCGTCACCCCATACACGCTCATCACATCTGCCGGCACCGCCGCCACCACCAAACGCGCACCCGAAGCCAGCCGAGTGCCCGTCGGCAAAGTGTAACGAACTTCACCCTCAATACGAAAACCAGAAAGGTCTTCCGGCCAAGGCTGCGAATTATAGATTTCGATAAACTCGAGGTTTTTTCCATCGGCCCGGTCTGATGGATGATAGTGAATTTCCGAAAAGACAAACGGACCGCGACGGGTGGCCGGTCCAATCGGTTCGGCACGGGGACGCACGAGTTCGAGCGGCACGGGCACCGGCCGCGGGGCCGTCGTAAAGACTGTTTCCTGCGGGGCGAGCCCATTGCCTGCGCGGTCGCGCACACTTTGAAGGGTGAGAGTGTAGGAGGTATCTGGGGCCACGCCCTCCAGCGTGAGTCTCAACTGGCCCGGCAACGGTCCAGCTCCGACACTCGTGACCGACCCGCCCGATATCTGAAAAGTCGCACCCTCCACCTCGACCGGTTCATTGAAAGTGAGGAGAAGCTGGGTCGTCGCCACCGGCGCGCTGGTTCCGAGCAACTGGGGGGGGGTGATGTCATTGACGGTTAAAACGACTGGCTCCGTGAGGGCACCGCCGAATGGATTGTGCAGCACACAGCGAATTTCCACGCCATTGTCGACCAGAGTGACCGGGCTGAGCTCCAGCGTGGACGAGGTGGCTCCTGGAATGTCCACCCCATCGCGCTGCCAGCGGTATCCGACCGCCGCGGGCTCGACGACGTCCACCCGGAAGGTGGCCGTGCCGCCTTCGTTCACACGGACCGGGACTGGCGGTGTAGTGACCACCGGCGCTGCTCCGGCGGTCGTGGTCAGCCATGCCTGATAATGAGCAGCGATGGCAGCAGCCGGCAGCGGCTCGGTATAGAGGGCGATTTCATCGAGACTTCCAGGAAATGAATCGCGTCCGCCTGGGCCGGTTGATCCGAGAGTCACGGGGGCATTGAGGACAGGACCCAGCACTAGATTCACCTCTCCGAGGGATTCACCATTGTGGTAGAGGGTCGCCTTGCCGTTGTTGAGGACGGCCGCGAGATGGACGAGACGCCCGATGCTAGACGAGGGCAAGATCCATGAGGACGTGGTCGTGCCATTCGTAAGGTGCACTTTCCCGCCGGCGGCGTCGGCTTTCAAGGTGTAGCGGGTCGCGGTCTCAGTCCGCACAGAAACCAGCCCCGGATTATAGGATACCGCAGCCGATTGATACAGAAAGAGTTCTATGGTTCCACGACCGTCGGGTAAATCCCATCCGGGCTCGCCAGCGGCCGCCACCCAGCCACCACCGTCCGTCAGCACACTCTTCGTGCCAACCGTGCGCCCAGCCCCACTCGCCGTCACGGCCGCTCCACTCAAAATACCGCTGGATTCAGGGTGCCGGACGTTGATCACCTCCCCCGCCGGACTGCCATCTACCGGAAAATACGCAAATAACGACGGCTCCGCCCGCACCGCACTCGCATAATACCCACCACCCACCAGCACCGGTGAAACCGTCATCGTCACCGCCTGCGTGACTGTCGACCCACTCGCGTTGGTCAGGACACAGTCAAAGGACGCCCCTTCGTCGCTCGGCTGCACCGGATCGATGACCAACGCCGCTCGATCGCCGCCTTCAGGCAGGGGCACCCCGCCGCGCCGCCATTGATACGTGGCGGCCCCCAGCTCGCTGACCGCAAAGCGCGCCACCCCGCCAACAATCGCCGCCACACTCACCGGCTGGGAAGTGATAATGGGCGGCTGGTCAGACGCCCCCACGACATAAAATGAAGTAAAGGAGGCCCCGGCTTTGGCTGCCGCCGTCTTGTAGGTCAGACCGACTCGGGCATTGCCCATGGTCGACCGGTAATTCACCGCCGCTCCCGGCAGCGGCACCCACGCGTCAGCCGTCGTTTCCCGGAAGAAAAAGTTGTAGGTGTCCGTCGTGCCTCCTTCCTCCACCTCGACCCGCAAAATCACTCGGCTGGCCGTCGTGATCACGGCGGCATTGGGCACGTTATCACCGAGCCCCTGCAGGCGCACTGCCCGGGCCGCCGGATCCCAGTTGTCCAATCCAAAGGTAATGTCCGGCCGGGCCCCATCCGGACCGCCATAAAACGTCAGTCCAGCCACCTGGTTATTCTGCGCGACATTGTTCAATCGCACCTCGGTCTCGACCACCCACTTCGCTCCCGCCGTCAGACCCGCAGGAATCGAGGTCCACGCAATGGCCGCATTGTTTCGCGTGGTCCACATGTCCGTATTTCCTGCAGCCAGAAAATCCAGCTCATCGTTGAGCGCATCAAAAACAATGCTGCCCGCCGCCGGCCGCGGCACATCCAAAACGATAGCCGTCGGCAATACGTCCTCCTCAAAAGATGTCACCACCGCAGCGGCCAACGGCCCAGCGATAAAAAAGCCATAACAAAGACATCGCAAAAAGAGGCTGTTCATGGTCGTATCGGAAGCGGAGAAACTAGGAAAAGGACGATGGCCTTGGCAGAGAACCCACAACCCTCGGCGCACCGCCACACGCCACCGTCGAAAGCACCCCAGCGCCATGCGCGCAAGCACGCTCCCGGCTTGACGGTTGTTGAGAAGGAACATGCGTTCATTATAGCCCATGAAAGCGGTTTTCTCCTCCTGAGTCACTCAGAATCACCCACATCCCTGAAAATGTCCCGCCCCCACCCCAACGCCAAACGGCTGCGGGTGAGACCACCCGAAGCCGTGCTCGCAGTCACGCAAAGCCCCCACCCGTCATCCTTCCCGAGGCATGCCGACCTTACGGGATCAGACACGTGTGAATCGGTCCGACATTGCCATCGCTATCGATTCCGTACGTTTCAGCATTGCCATTGAGCCGAATGATGGCCGCGGTCGCTCCAAGGCCGGGCACGCTGCTGGAGGCACCCATGGTCTTGAGGATGGCCACGCGCGCGCCTGATTTGAAGGGACCGGCGATGAAGGAACTGGCTGAATCTTTGACATATATTTTCAGGGCAGATGGAGCATCACAGGTGTCCATGGCCGTCAGTCGTTTATAGGAGCTTGGTTTTCCGCTGTTCGTCTTCAACGGCTGGCATAGCGCCACCGGGGCGACGTCATCGCCGATCCGCAAATCATAAAGAATAGGGGTTTTGGCGCTGTCGTCGGAGGTCAGGCTGACCTGCACTTCGATGAACCTTCCCACTTCCGTGCCCGCCAGATCAGCGCCGTTAGTCACTTCCTCGAACAAAATACCGGGAAGATCCGTCGCCACATCAGCCGCCCGGGCTTTGACCTGAATCTGCGTCCCCGCTGGCGTATCCCCCGTCCAGGCCAACTTCTTCCAAGCCACGCCGGAGGCACCGCCATCATGCACCACCGTCCAGCTGCCGGACGGCGAGGTTCCACCCAGCAGCACCGCCCCCGTCATGTCGCTGTAATTGTAGGGGCTGGCTCCAGACCCGAGCGCCACCGTCAAATCAACGGCTCCCACAGGAAACCCGCCGCCCCCGACTGGTCCGGCCAATGGATCAATGCGCATCACGTTGTTCGTCGCATAATTAGTCACCCAGACTTTACCATTCGCATCCACAGCCACCCCGGTCGGGCTGCTTCCGCCCGGTAGCGCCACATTGCCCACAAAAGTACCATCAGTCCGCAAATGACCGACCGTCGTGGAATTATCCACCAGCGAGTGTGCCACCCAGACGTTCCCCGAGCCATCCACCGCCACCCCCTGAGCATAATAACTGCCATGCGAGAAAACACCATCGGGCGAACCGTCCGGGCGGATACGCGCCACCTGACCGCCGTTTAAATACGTATGCCAGATGTTTCCCGAAACCGGGTCAACCGCCAGACCATAACCATCGCCGAAATTGGGAATGACCGCCCCCGCCCCCGCCGGGGGCGGCAATGGATTCGGCACAAATCGCAGCAACCCCGCGCCACCACGAGCCGACCAGAGGACTCCGTTGCCATCAATCAGTCCCCCATAACCGCCCGCCCCAAGATTGAACTGCGTTCCTGGCACCGGCAGGCCCGTCACCCCGCTGAGTTTTTCATGGTCAAGATCACCCAGTCCCCCGACCCACACATCATTAAAAGAGTCGACCGCCACCGTCCGGGTCCCGGTTCCCGCGACCCGCGTATAGGTGATAATCGCTTCATCCTCTGCGGTCGTCACTCCGCCATTACTATCGATAGCTCCGGCATTGCTCCAAGGTAAGATATTCGCCAGTCCGCGCGATGTCTTGATCAACCCGTCACCGTCACGGTCCGTCACCGTGTTATAGCTAAATGGCCCCTGCAGATACGATCCCGCCGCATTGGGAGTGAAGGAACCATCGATGTTCTTGTCACCGCGGGTGCCTCCGATCACCAGACCGATCCGGGCCACTGACCCTCGAGGTTGATCAATGGAAAATCCTCCCTCAGCCCGATTGGTCACCCATACATTGCCCAACTTGTCGACAGTCGTGCGCGAGGGATCGCGCCCCATTCCGTTGGGTGCCGTGAAATATTCACCTAGGATTTCGCCGGTGTTAACGTCGATCCGCACCACTGTGCCACGCCCGGAACACGCCACGTTGACAAAAGGAAATGGTTTGGCCTGCCCGGGTGGATTGATCTGCAACTGGTTGTTATGAGGCGCATCGTGGTTCAGATTGACGGTCGTTCCCAGATCAAAATCTGCATCCAGAGTATAAACCATGGAACGACAGGGCGCCGGATCCACAACCGCCATGGCGGTGGGAACGACCGCCGCCGCCGCCGCCGACACCGTCACAGTCCACCAACGAGATCCTGCCGCCGAGGAGAAAACCTTGCGGCCCGCGCCGCGAGACCGCTGCGAAAACCGCCGCCCAGCCGCCACCCCACTCAGACCCAGAAGAAACAAGAGCCAAGAGGCACCCGCTTCAGGGACCCGGTCCGTCCCAGGCGTAGCCTGAATCATCCGGCCCATGGCAAACCCATCAAGATCATCCGTGGTCAATGTCATCGCCGTGATGCCAGGCCCCCCGGTGTTAACCCAGCCAAAAAAGGCCGCGCCCCCGAAGCCATCCACATCCTGCTGCAGCTCACTGCCGTCACTGAGAGTCATCGTCAGCGAAAACACATCCTGATTGTTCGGCTGCATCTCAAAACCAAAGGCATCGACAGCCCCGCTTAACGTGGCCACCAGCGACTCATACTCCGCAAATAAGACCCGCGGCTCCTCTCCGCCAGACCACGTCCCCCACGTCGTGGGAACTTGACGCCCTTCTACGGGTTCATTAAAAACCAGTGTCTGCAACGACGGCAGCAGGACCGACGCACCCGCAGCCAGCACCGCGCCATCAGCCACTTGACCTGCTAGATCCACACTGACGGCCCCAGTCACCGCCGCAAGCCACGCCGGACGGGAATTGTAAGTGACGATAGCCGCCGGCAAGGAGGACCCAAGTGAGAAAGCCAACAGCAACGGGAGAGTATAGAATTTCATAGGAGGTTTGGAGGTGTTTTTTGGCCCGAACACCATCGTCCGGGCTGCCTCTACCAAAGCATAAGACGTGCCGGGGCTTCGACCCGATGTCTCCACCCTCACCATTCCGTGGTTACTCTTCGTTGATATTCAGCTAGTTAAATGACTTGTTTTTCTTCATGACATTTTTTTAATCAGTCATTCGAGCCCCTTCCACATCTTCGATAGCTCCTAAAATATGTCAGAAATCTCGACACCCTCCTCTCCCCAAACAACCATTCAAAACCCCGCTGTATCTCTGAGATTTCATTGAGAATGAAAGCAGAATGCCTCATAAAAAGCGGGTGACGGAACTCCCACAAACCTGTAAAAAATTTTGACAGGTGTCTTCCACGATGGCCATTCACCCCGAGATCAGGTCCCACCTTTGGGACCGCCACTCTACGCTGGAGTCGCTCCCACCCCGTTCTCTCATTTCTGCCTTTCAATTGATCCGGTTCGCCTCGTCTCCACTACCCATCCAGACACCCGCGAACCCGACCTGAAGTCGCACCTCGATCAGACCATCCGCCAGACAAACTGGTACTTCCTCACCATCATCACGATGTCCAAGGGCGGCCCCGACGACAAAGTCGGTAAGATCGAATTCGTCGCCCATTATTTTGCCGATGGTCAACCCTACGAACTCCACGAACGCT
>CAJBME010000069.1 GCA_903954065.1 uncultured bacterium | reverse complement strand
CCTCTCTCGGACATGTCCAACAAGGTTCAGGCTGCGCTCACGCACCGCAAGGTTGATCCGACGGAGGTTGTACTGACTAAGGCACCCCTGGATGATCCCTCCGTGGGCTGTATTCTGATATGTGTAGACCCTGTACTCTTGGCTTATTTACTGTTATCGTGTGAGGAATTTGGCACGTCGGGAGTGCCGTCCTTCCATACAGAGCTGCAAGTTATTCGCAAGAGGGAACTCGCAACACAATTGCAGCCTTTGTCGCTAACAGATGCTTCTGGAGGAGGACTCGACAGTCGGGCTGCAGCCTGGCCTATACTCTCTGGTAACACATCTCGTGGTGCTCTCGGGTATGAGAATCGGGTGATCAGGCTCCACAAGCCGGAAGAAAATCCATTCCTGCTTCCAGGGCATCTCTTGGACATACTTCCCGACAATGCGGTCTTTGCACGGGACCCAAACAGAATTGGATGCGGCTCTGTGATTAGCTTTAACCACTTTGCGTCTGGGTTTGACGATTTCGAGATCATCGGGGAGGTGATCACGATGATCCTGAAGGCACTGCGCGGATTCTATCCGGCTGAGCATCCGGACCTGTCTATCGAACGTTGGCTGAAGCTAGTAGGAGTGCAGCATGTTTGGGTCGGGCAGGTGGCGGTGGCGCGCATTCTAATTCGCGTAAGACCAGGCATACAGCACATGCTTATCGTGGATGGACTTCACGGTCGAAGCCTTCCATGGGACAAGGAAGGTCTGCAGCTCATATATTTCAATTACCCTCTGTGCATCTGTTTCGACTGCCAGCGCTTCCGACGACACATCTCGGGGGTGTCATGTCTAGACTGCTGTAGCACAGGGCACCTTTCCGGGGATGTCAATTGCCCGCACTTTCAGAGACGGGTCGCCAAGGCAGCGGAGAAACGGGCAATTCGGGAGGCTGAGGCCTCCATGCAAGCTTCCAAGCAACAGACGGTGGGGCTAGTTGAGGAGACAGTCCAACAAACGCCACTGACTAAGCGTGCGGCTCCAACCCAACTTGTTCCTGAGTCGACTTCGTCGTCAGCTGCAGCTAACTCGGATGCGGCGGCTGACGATATTTTACGAGAACTCGCGGGGATGGAGGCCGAGGAGCAGGCTCGACAGGCGGCGCCTAACGGTGACACTGCAGGGCGGGAATGGCAGACGGCAGGACGCGGTCGAGGAGATGGTCGTGGGGGGAAGGGGAGGGCGGGGGTCGAGGCTGGCGGATCCCGAGGTGCCGGCAAAGGGCAGAAGGGTAAGAGTGGGAACGACGTCATTGCCTGGCTCTGCGCCTTTTGTAACACACCCACGGGCCCGGCTACGGAACACCAGCGGAAATATTGCGAACATCTCTTTCGTCCGCCGCCAATTCATGAAGTGTCGAGAGCACGCTGTGCTTTTTGCGGGCATGGTCACCTCTTCTCGGAATGTCCGATTCTGGCCGAACGAGGAGGAGGAATCTTCTGGCTTCCACAGCGATACTTGGAGATGTGTGAGTTTCAGGGTTATCCTACGATCATGATCGGTCAACGGAAGGTCTTACGTATACAGGGTTTCCTGCCGACTGCACCTTCTCTACCACTGGGACGGTTCTCCGAGTCGGGTGGCAGCTTCTCCAGCTCCCAAGGGTCGGATTTGACGTCTATTTCGTCTAGTGATCTTTCGTTGGTTTCCACGAACCCGGATATGCAACAGTTGGTGTCAGTTATGTCCGAGCAGCATAACCGCCTCGCGGAACAAATTGTGTCTCTGGCGGCGTCCGTTAAGAAACTGGCGGACGGGCAGGAGGCACTGAGCGAAGTGGGAGCGGCCACGTGCTCGGCGGTGTCCGAACTACGAAGCAGTGTGAAGGTACAGCTGGCTGAGAACAAACGAGATACGGAGGAAGCGATGACCAGGACTCTTAACCGGTGTAACGAGGCTCTGCGGATCCTGGGTTACCGATCTCCTAGCTCCGGGGACACGGGTGTGTCGGACCCCCCTGGAGCTCCCACGCAGACATGATTGGAGAAACCTCGGACTCTATCATTCAAAGGTTTGGCCAGGCGGGCACGCCTGACATGCGGGAGGTTCGATGGGAACGACAGCTCGTGACTGTTCGTCTACATTCGACTCCAATTCCGACCTATGTCTACATGGACAAATTGTACATTGACTGGCAAGTCGAGGGGCTAAACCTCACTCCTCTGTTTGTCTACTATACCTCTCTTTCATATCAGCAAATGATGGCATCCGCAGGGAATTCGCACCTCATGTTTCACCCAGTTCGGGGCTGGATACCTATCGTCGATCATCTTCACCAACACAACCCGGGCATGCTCCTCCGGTCCAGTCACGTTATTGATTACGGCGTTATGTGGCGTAAGGCGGAACAAGCGGTGCAGGAGAAGTATAGCTTACCGAGGCATCTCTTTCACGACGACCCACGACTGCGAGAGGTGATGATGAGCGGTGTGGTGCCGACTCTGCTACAGAGGAAACGACAACGGCTAAAGCGCACACGCTTCGAGTTAGCGATTCAGCCTCTGCAAATTAGGCCTGGTCAGGACGAGGCCTTCATGTTCGAGGGCAGCATTGGGACTTTGGAGGGGGCGAGGACTCTGCTCCAGGCGGTCCCGGCGCACGGGGCGGATGCGGAGGGTGAAGATGAGGCTGACATTCGACAGGTTGACGCCGACACTCGGGCTGATGCGACAGACGAGGATAACTGCAGCCTTGATTCGGGAACTGAGTCTGGCGAGGACCAGGACTGGCCGGCAGGTGAGGATGCGCCTCCGTCTGACGGGGATACACTCACGGCACCCATGCGGTCTTCGGCTCTGGCGTGGTCCGCGGCGGGGCTTATCTCGGTGCACTGGACTATTGACGAGGACGGACAATTAGCGCTTGCGCCGGTGATACCGGGCGTGTTAGGTGTGGTTCCTTCGCGAAAACGTCTTGTGACGGCGAGATGCAAAGGTGCGAGCCGAACAGGAGGTCTCGAAAGGCTTGAGGACCGCTGCACCAGGTGCAACACGGGGATGTGTCCGCCGAGCATCCGCAGATGTTGCAAGTGTCATGCCCACTGGTTTCACTCCCACTGTGCGGCACCCTTTTTGAACGCCGCGGGACATACCTCGCTCTTATGCAAGGGCTGCTCCTGGTACGAAAAACCTACGGCGGTTACGGGCTCTAACCAGTGTGGTCACTGTCAACAGCTTGTTCTAGATAATAACAGCGCCTCGGCTTGTATGAGCTGCGGTGTTTTCTTCCATATTCTTTGTTCGATGGCGAGATGTCCGAGGTCTGGTCCGGAGTTCAACGAATCCTTCTTCGCCTTTGCTGACCACATACCGAGGTTGGGACACTATCCAGCCGATCGCAAGATTCGAGAGTGGAAGTGCCACGGCTGCCGACCGTCTAACCCGTCAGATAATGAGGTTACTCCTACGCCGCGGGCAGTAACGTTGCCGCATCTCCGACGAGATGGTAAGCCGCCGGTGGGGACAGGGGACTTGCTCTACTTAGCGCTCTCGCCACAACATCATATCGCCCTGCGCTGTCACTGGGAACTGGCCACGCTGGGCTGTGATCGGTTCACGCAACGCTTCAAGGAGTCTCTACAGCTGCACAACACCCTGTTCCCGGAAGGAGATGGCAGTCAAGCCCTGTATGTTTTATGTGAGAGCACTCAATGTCAGCTCCTCACGCTATCGGCCACCACGCATGGAGGTCAGCTACTTTCCTATGTCGT
>CAJBME010000068.1 GCA_903954065.1 uncultured bacterium | reverse complement strand
TCGATTGCGACCTGAAGGCGTTTTTCCGCTACCTGAAGGAACAGCGAGTGCCCGAACTGAGAGAAATCTAGATCCGATTGCACTACGGCGACAAACCCAAATCGGTTTTCAGCAAATCGTACTTTTGCTTATTGCTTCCGCGGATGAAAACGCTCACGAGGCGACCATCGGTCACGTCGAACTGGACCTCTGGATTCTTTTCGTCGTACCAGTGTTTAATAATCGCGAAGGATCGTTCCGTGTACAATCCAGGGGGAAGGAAAAGTCGCCAAATATGTACTCCTCCTTCGTCAACTTCCTGGGGAAGCTCCATAAGTCGGCGTGTGCCACGACCGCAGTGCACACGAGCGCACCGAGCGTATACTTTGCGAACCTCAGGGCACGACCAATTCTGGCAACAGTACTTGGCATGGCTAACGTCAAAGAGCATGCAACCCTATCAGCGAGAGCGAGCGTCGATCACGGGGTTGAGGTTGAAACTACGGGAGAGCATGTAAACAGGGCGGCTGATAGGCGTTGCAGTGGCTCGGCTTGTTAGCCTCTTATATTTCATATGCAGCCGACCATTACGTAAACCTCTGTGCGAGTCGAATCCGTAATGAGGTAGTAAAACCAATGCTGCCTATCGTCCCAGCCCTGGAACTGTTTTGCACCCTCCCAGGATGAGAAGTCTGGACAGCCATCCAGCCGGGAAACGGTTGTGTGCGACAAACCTTCACGGCCGTATAATTCGTCTTCAGCCAGACCCATATCAGCAATGATGCGGTCAACTTCCTCCGGTGTTGTCTTGAAGTAGTAGGTGTCTGCGTAGTCAGCAAATCCGCCCCCACTAAATCGGAAATTCAGGTTCTGCGCATTGGCAGGCAACTCAGTCTTGGCGAAATTCTTGAACCGCCTCGTCGGACTTGGTGGATCAACGATCAGCGAACCTATCATGACGATCACAATCAAGATACTCGGCGCAAGTATCCACTGTGTTCTGAACCTCTGCCAACGCCGCCACCGGTAAAGCCCCAAGATGATCAGGCTCCAAGGAAGGACGTATATCAAACACCAAGGGATTCCAAGCATTCCGCCTTGGATGAGGCCGCTCAGAAACCCATCCCAGTGATTTGTCCATCGAAACGTCTGATCAATCGTGTATCCGACTGGAGACGCCAGAAACGACAATAGCAACGTCAGCGCGAAATGCATCCGCTTCGGCTTTGAGGGTTCATCAGAATCCATTTTCTTGGCTATTAAGGTAGGGACGCCGGTTGCCCGGCGCCCGCCTCGCAGATCCCGGCGTGCGGAACTACCGCACCGGGCTCCTCTGATGGACGCGCAGGTAGAGCATTGGACATGGGTTGGCGAGCCATTTTAGGCTGGAGTGTCCGGCCAGGGCAAGGGCAATTGAGGTGATGGGAAGGCGATCCGAGGTGGGGGTAGTTTCTAGGAAGGAAGAAGGCAGATGAACTGGTTCCAGATGAAGGAGCGTCGCTGACCGCGACGATTCAGCCACTTGAAGAGGAGGAATTTCACCTCCCTGTCGTACTTGGCCGTCAGCGCCGCTAACCGACGGAGTCGGATCAGTGCTCGACAGGAAAGTT
>CAJBME010000067.1 GCA_903954065.1 uncultured bacterium | reverse complement strand
TTCTTCGCATCCGGTCCCATGCCAAAAAGACGTTCGGAGAGGCGTTCGGCGCCGCGACCGGGGTCAGCGACCCACGGCTACAAAAGAACCGAATCCGAAACAACTGCGCAGGCGGGACGCCGCCACTGTAGCCGGGTCCGCTGGCCCCGGTTTCCACACTTGGCCTTCGGGCCACATCCCTCAAGACCCGGCTCCGAATTCGCTTCTTCGCATCCGGTCCACTGCCAAAAAAGACGTTTGGCGCTGCGACCGGGGTCAGCGACCCACGGCTACAGAAGATCCTGATCCGAAACCGCTGCGCAGGCGGCCAAGCCGCCACTGTAGCCGGGGACGTTGGCCCCGGTTTCCACAACTGGCCTTCGGGCCACATCCCTCAAGACACGGCTCCGAATCCGCTTCTTCGCATCCGGTCACATGCCAAAAAGACGTTCGGCGCCGCGACCGGGGTCAGCGACCCACGGCTACAAAAGATCCGTGGCGCACGCGCCAAATCAGCAGGGCGCGCCAAATCGGTCACAGGCTCTGAACGAGTCGGACGTCATTCAACCCTGCCCTGCCAAACCGCCTCGCCCACTCACATCACCCTCATGCCTCCCATTCAATCCAATCTCATCCCATGTCTTTCCATTCCAAGCTCTCTCGGCATGAGTTTTTATATTTTATCTCACTCGACCTCGGCTTGTTCGCCATTTTATTTTAGACTGTCCATCACTGCAACTTGCTGAATTTAAGTGGAGCTACCCCGCCAGGATTCGAACCTAGACTAAATGAACCAAAATCACTTGTGCTACCCTTACACCACGGGGCAATGCGTTCGCCAGATGGCTGACGCGGCGCAGTCAATACCACACTCCGAAGACATCGCAAGTACTAGATGCACTTTTTCGTCGCTGAAATCGTTAGAATGCGCACAGTAGGGATCATGACCGACCTCAATGATGCCCATGCCGCCCTCCTGCAACTCCTGCACCGCAAATCGGTGCGTTTCGGAGACTTCACGCTCGCCTCGGGAGCCAAGAGTGATTTTTACGTCGATTGCCGAGTGACAACCATGGATGCGATCGGAGCGCGGCTGATTGGCGAACTCGGTTGGGACTTGATTCAGAAGGCGGCGGCCCAGCAGGGAGTGACGGTGGAAGCGGTGGGTGGGCTGACGATGGGGGCCGACCCGGTGGCGCTGGCGGTGGCCGTGGCCTCGGGTCGTGAGGGCGCCGGCGGACCGCTGCATGCGTTCGCGGTGCGCAAAACCGCCAAAACTCATGGCCTCGGGCGGCGGATTGAGGGGAATTTTGCCGCTGGCCAGACGGTGGTGGTGGTCGACGACGTCATTACAACCGGTGGATCCACCCTGCAGGCCATCGAAGCCGTGCAAGAAGAGGGCGGCACCGTGGCCTTCGTGATGGCGCTGGTCGATCGCGAAGAGGGCGGACGCGCCGCCATTGAAGCCCGCGGGGTGCCCGTTTATGCTCTGGCCACCAAGTCACAGCTGCGCGCCTTGGAAGCCTGAGACGAGTGGACCGGGTTTTCGATCCCCCACCGACCGCCCCACCGACCGCCCCACCGACCGCCCCACCGACCGCCCCACCCTTTTGCCCTTCACTTTTGCCATGAGTATTTTCAATCCCCCTGCCGGTCCCGCCGTCGGCCCGATAACCGGTCATGCCACCGGTCCCGTCACCGATCACCTCAGGCGCCGCACTGGCCGCGCTCTTGGCGTGGTGGCGGGGCTTCTGATGGCCGGCTTTGTTTCGGTGAGTGCCGAGCCCTTTGATTTGCCGTTGTATTCGGGCGCGCCTCCGGGCGCTCCGTTATCGACTGATCCTGAAGTATTTGTGCAGGCAAAAGGCGACCCTATTGCCCGGGTGACGCATGTTCAGACCCCTGATATTCGCGTTTTTCTCCCACCCAAGGAGAAGGCTACGGGGGCGGCGGTTGTCATTTGTCCGGGCGGCGCGTATCGGATTTTGGCGATTGATCATGAAGGTTGGCAGGTGGCAGAGTGGCTTAATTCCATTGGGGTGGCGGGCATCGTCTGCAAATACCGGGTTTCGGACAAGATGGGTGACGCGTATCACCATCCGGTGCCGCTCCTGGATGCGCGGCAGGCGGTGCGCCTGACCCGCGCCCATGCGGCCGACTGGGGACTTGATCCCGAGCGGATCGGCATCATGGGGTTTTCCGCCGGCGGGCATCTGGCCTCGACCGTTCTTACTTTGGGCGACCAGGCACTACCGGGCGAAAACGCGGCGGCCGCGGCGGACGCCAAGGCGCATCAACCGAATTTTGGCATCTTGATGTATCCGGTCATCTCTTTGGTGGAAAAATGGTCTCACCGCGGTTCCGGAGATATTTTGCTCGGTGCTCAAGCGACCGTCGAGGATCGCCGTAAGCTTTCAAGTGAACAGTTCGTTAGTCCGAACACCCCACCCACGTTCCTCGTCGCCACGCAGGACGATACGGGGGTCCCGCCGCAAAACGCCATCGCCTTCTACCAAGCGATGCTCACTCACGGCGTCCCAGGGGAACTCCACATCTGGGAAAAAGGCGGCCATGGCTTCGGTCAGCTCGCCTCCCCCCATCCCGTGACCGCCGAATGGCCGCGCCAACTGGCCGCTTGGCTGGGTAGCCGGGGGCTGCTCACCCAAAAATAATGGCCCGCAGGCCGCTTGTGAAAAATTTCACAAAAGGGGCTTGCTGCGGACATCCCAGCTTCCATATTGAACCCTTAGGTATTTTTCCTGACCCGATGAGCGAGCCGACTGTTGCCCCTGCCGCCACCGACGCGAAGCCTTCCGTTGAGATGGTCAACGTGCAGGTGGACGGCGTGTGGATGAAATTTCCCAAAGGTATGCGCATGATCAAGGCGCTGGAGGAAGCGGCCAAGGTGATCCCGCATTATTGTTATCACCCGAAGTTATCCTCGCCGGGAAACTGTCGAATGTGTCTGGTGGAGATGGGCATGCCGTCGCGTCCGGCGCCGGGCCAGTCCGAACCAGAGAAGGACGAGCATGGATTTGCCAAGATCCAGTGGATTCCCCGGCCGGCTATTTCCTGTGCGAACACGATTAGTGAGGGCATGGGAATCCGCACGGCCTCGACGATGGTGGAGGAAGTTCGCAAAGGGGTGATGGAGTTTCTCCTGATCAACCATCCGTTGGACTGTCCGATTTGCGATCAGGCGGGCGAGTGTCGGCTGCAGGAATTTTCGGTAGGATTTGGGCGCGGGCAGTCGCGGTTTCAGGACGAAAAAGTGCACAAGCCGAAGAACCAAGATATTGGGGCGCGGATTGTGTTGGACGACGAGCGGTGCATTATGTGCAGTCGTTGTGTTCGATTCAGCAGTGAAATTGCGGATGAGGATGTCCTTGGGTTTACCGAGCGGGGCAGCCAGACGGTGTTGACCACGCATCCGGGCCAGCGGCTCGATCACAATTATTCACTCAACACGGTGGACATTTGTCCAGTAGGGGCGTTGACCAGCAAAGATTTCCGGTTTCAGATGCGGGTCTGGTTTCTCAAAGAGACCCCTTCCGTCTGCACGGGGTGTGCCCGTGGGTGCAATACTGAGATCGGCTCCCGGGAAGGCGTCATTTACCGCCAGACCCCGCGCCAGAACGACGACGTCAACTCGACGTGGATGTGCGATCAGGGGCGTTTAGATTTTCATTGGGTTAATAGTGACCGGCGGTTGATTGATCCGATGCTCAAAGACGGGGCGCATCATCGGACGACCACGTGGCCGCAGGCGGTGAGTGCGGTCGCGGACAAACTTCGCGGCCTACGGGGTGACCAGATTGCCATTATTGGATCGGGACGCATGACTAACGAAGAGTTGTTTATGCTGAAGAAGCTGGCGGCGGCGCTCAAGACCGAGTCGCTTGACATTGTCCCGCGGACAGGCGCGGCGGACAACTATCTGGTATCGGCCGACCGCAACCCGAATACGGCGGGCGCCGGATTGATTTTCTGTGACCGTCCGGGCTCGACGCTGGCGACGATCCGTCAAAAGGTCGCTTCTGGCGAAATCAAAGCGGTGATCGCGTGGCGTGAAAACCTCTTAGAACAGGCCGGCTTCACGGTGGAAGAACTCAGTCAGCTGGAGGTACTCGTCGCGGCCCATGTCATGGCCAACGCCATGGCGGAATTGGCCCACGTGGTGCTACCGACCGCCGCGTGGTCGGAAAAACGCGGTTCGATGATCAATGCCACCGGCCGCCTGCAGCGTCTCAACAAAGCCAGCGAGCCCCCCGGCAACGCCCGCGACGATTGGGAAGTCCTGCGCGATTTGACCCAAGCCCTGACCGGAACCAACGGATTGTATCTGGTCGAGGACGTCTTCAAATCGATGGCCACTGAAATTCCAGAACTTGGCGGACTCAGTCTGGGCAAAATCGGTGAGGCTGGCCTGCCACTGTTGCCGTCATCCGAAGTCATTCCCCTGCTCCATCGCGAAGCAGACCGCAAAACCCGGGGCATCATCGTCGGATAACCCGCCTTCACCCGCCTTTTTTTCCTGCCTGACCCGGCCATCACACCCACCACCTTCGATGCCCAGCGCCTCATCCCCGCTCACTCGCGCCTGAGCGCTGCGCCTCGAAAACATCATTTCCATGGACTGGCTCTCGTTCACCCTCATCACCACCCTGATCAAGATCGTTGGACTGTGCTTTGTGGCCATCCTCGGACTGGTGAGTTATACCGTCTACGCCGAACGGCGGGTCAGCGCCATCATTCAAGACCGCGTCGGCCCCAACCGTGTCGGCCTGCCGCTCACCCTCCTGGGATTCAAAAAAGATGTCAGCTTCTTGGGGCTCTTTCAGCCGCTGGCGGACGGTATTAAGTTCATTCTCAAGGAAGATTTTACGCCGGCCCACGTCAAAAAATTCTATTTCTGGCTGGCTCCTGCCCTCTGTTTGGTACCTGCCCTGCTGACCTGCGCGGTCTTGCCGTTCGGCAGCAGCATCACTATCCCTTGGAATGGATCCGAGCGGACCATCCCGCTCGTCATCGCCAACCTCAACGTCGGCCCGCTCTTCGTCTTCGCCATCGCCTCCCTCGGCGTCTACGGCATCGTACTCGCCGGGTGGTCGTCGAACTCGAAATATCCATTTTTCGGCAGCGTGCGGTCGACCAGCCAGATGATTTCGTATGAAATCTCCTTGGGCTTGTCGTTGGTGCCGGTGTTGTTGGTCATGGGCGAGCTGAATCTGGTGACGATTTCCCAGCAACAATCCGAGCATGGTTGGAACTTGCTGCCGTATTCACTGAGAGACGGATTTGATCTTAACCGCTGGTTGTTGTTGATTCCGCTGGGCCTGGCCTTTGTCACCTTTGTCATTGCCATGTTTGCCGAGACCAACCGGTTGCCGTTCGACCTGCCTGAATGTGAAACCGAGCTGGTGGGCGGCTACCATACGGAATATTCCTCGATGAAATTCGCCCTCTTTTTCATGGGTGAGTATGCGGCCATGATTGTGGGTTCTGGTATTACGGTCACGCTGTTCTTAGGCGGTTGGTCGCTTCCGCTGGGGCTCGACAACTATTTGCCGAAAGGGACCGTCTGGGTTGGCCTTTTGCATACGGCCGTGTTTTTCAGCAAGTTGATTGCCTTTCTTATTTTCTTCATCTGGGTGCGCTGGACCCTGCCTCGATTCCGTTACGACCAGCTGATGCGTCTCGGCTGGATCTGGATGTTCGAGATCTGTCTGGCCAACGTGCTGCTGACGGCAGGCATTCTGTGGTACATCAGCTAATTTCCCGACCGCCATGGCCACCAAACTTCTCAAGCGTCCAAAACTTACCTTCGGGGAGAAAATCTATCTCCCTGCCATTGCCAAAGGGTTGATCATCACCCTTGGGCATGCCGTGCGCACGTTCTTGCAAATCAACGCGAAGAAACCGAAGTTCACCATGGAGTATCCCGAAGAAAAATGGGATGCTCAGCTTCCGGATTATTACCGCGGTGCCCCGGCCCTCGTCACGGATGAACACGGACGCGAACGCTGCGTCAGCTGCCAGCTGTGCGAGTTCATCTGCCCACCCCGCGCCATCACCATCACCCCAGGGGAACTCCCCAAAGACGACGCCTTCGCGAAAGTCGAAAAAGCCCCGCGGGAATTCAAGATCGACATGATTCGCTGCATTTATTGCGGCATGTGCGAGGAAGTCTGCCCAGAACAAGCGATTTTCCTCCGCAAAGACTACGCCATTACCGGCACGTCCCGCGCCGAAATGGTCCACGACAAAACCCGTTTGTACGAAATCGGTGGCATCCGCACCGGTCTGGTCAACAAATGGAATGATCTCAAATAAACGGATTCATTTTCGTCAGCACACCCGGCCCCTCTGCCACTTTTCATCCCTTGGACTCGCTCGTTTTCACCATCGCTTCCGCCATCATGCTACTCTTTGGAGTGGGGGTGGTGGTCAACCGTAATCCCGTGGCGAGCGCGCTCTGCCTGGTGGTCAGTTTTGTCGGTCTGGCCTCGCTGTTCATTTCGCTCGACGCTCATTTCCTCGGCATCATTCAAATCCTCGTCTACACCGGGGCCGTCATGGTGCTGTTTCTTTTCATCATCATGCTTCTCGACCTCAAGGAGGAGGCCCGACGCGCGCTGAATGCTTGGGCGGTAGCCGGCGGGGCGGTGGTCGCGCTGTGCCTCGTTGGCACGTTGCTGCATGTTCTTGGCACATTCCCCAAAGGGGAAGCCACCCTGCCCCCGCTGGTCGTGCCCGAGGGGCAGACGTATGAAGATACTAAGGCGCTGGGCACTCTGCTTTTCACCGAATACGTTTTCCACGTCCAAGTCATTGGCCTGCTCCTCCTCGGAGCGACCGTGGGCGTGGTCGCGCTCAGCAAAAAGGAGGCGTCTAAATAATTCCCATGGGCACGCTCAACGGCTATCTTCTCGTCAGCGGACTGCTCTTCACCATTGGCCTGACTGGGGTCATGGTTCGAAGAAACATCATCATCATCTTCATGTGTTTGGAGTTGATGCTTTCGGCCGCCAACCTCACGCTCGTCGCCTTCTCCCGATTCGGCCTCGTCAACGGACTGCCCAATCACCACGGCCAGCTCCTCGTTTTCTTTACGATCACAGTGGCCGCCGCCGAAGTAGCGGTGGGACTGGCGATCATTGTCGCCCTGTACCGAGCCAAACAGACTGTCCACGTGGAGGATCTCAAATCCCTGGGCGGCTAGCCCAGCTCCGTCCCACCGCTCATTTCCCCATCTTTTACCGCCCGCTCCGTGACCGCGCTGCTGCCCGCCACCATCCTCTTTCTGCCGCTCCTCGCCGCAGCTAAGATCCTGCTTCTGCCCAAACCGATGAAAGGACTGGCTCCGGCCGTGTCCGTCGGATCGGTAGTGCTCACTCTCATCCTCAGCCTCGTCCTTTGGGCGAAAACCGGCAGCGACTCGACGACCGTCACCCTCGGGTCATGGATCAACCTGGGCGACATGCTCCAGTTGAACATCGGGTTCAAGATCAACGCGCTCGCCACCGGCATGATGCTGGTCGTCACGTTCATCGGCACCCTGGTCCACCTGTTCTCGCTGGCCTACATGAAAGACGACGACGGCAAAGCGCGGTATTTTGCCGGGCTGTCGTTGTTCATGTTCTCGATGACCGGCATCGTTCTGGCCGACAATCTGGCCATGATGTTCATTTTCTGGGAACTCGTCGGTGTCAGCAGTTATTTGCTCATCGGTCACTGGTTTGAAAAGAATTCCGCAGCCGAAGCCGCTAAAAAAGCCTTTCTGACGAACCGCATTGGCGACTTCGGATTCATGATTGGCATTCTCATGCTCTGGAAAGCGACGGGCAGTGTGACTTTTGACGGCATTGAATCAGCCGTGCGCGGCATGACGGTCGACCCCGGCTGGCTGACAGCCGCGATTCTGTGTATTTTCTGCGGAGCTGTCGGCAAAAGCGCCCAGTTGCCGCTGCATGTCTGGCTGCCCGACGCCATGGAAGGGCCGACTCCCGTCTCCGCCTTGATCCACGCCGCCACCATGGTCGCCGCCGGCGTCTACATGATGATCCGGGTTTCGTTCCTGCTCGCCTTGCCCGATGCCGCCACCGCCGCCCATGTCATCGCTTGGACCGGAGGCCTGACCGCCTTGTTCGCCGCTCTCTGCGCCACTCAGCAAAACGACATCAAAAAGATCCTCGCGTATTCGACGCTCTCGCAGCTCGGCTACATGGTGATGGCCGTTGGGTTGCTCGCCAAAGAAGCCGCCTTTTTCCACCTTTTCACGCACGCGTTTTTCAAGGCGTTGTTGTTCCTCGGATCGGGCGCCATCATTTATGCCTGTCACCATGAACAAGACATCTGGAAAATGGGTGGTCTGGCCCGGAAGTTACCGAGGACGACGCTGACCTTTCTCATTGGGACGGCGGCCTTGATTGCGGTGCCTTTTGTGACCAGCGGGTGGTATTCAAAGGAAACAATTTTGCATGCAGCCCATGCTCATGGGGGCCTGTTGTTCTACATCGGAGCTGGCACGGCTTTTCTGACCGCCTTTTACATGACGCGTTTGTGCGTGGTCGCCTTCTTAGGCACGCCCCGCGCCCACGGTGCTGATCACGCTCACGAGGTCCCCAAGATCATGCTGCTACCGCTGGTTATCCTCGCCGTCCCATCGGTGATTGGTGGATTCAGCTTCTTTGCCGGCCGTTTCCTGACCCTGCCCCCGGCGGATCACGATCACGCCTCCCATGTGCCCATGATCGCCTCACTCATTGCGCTGGCCTCGGGGGTGTCACTCGGGTGGCTCCTCTATCGCGGCCGCGACCGCGACCCGGTCCGCATTAGCTTGCTGGCCCGCAAATTCTTCATCGACGAACTCTACGCCTCCTTGGTCTCCTGGGGTCAGGACGCGGTGGCCAGGATCATTCATTATGTGGACATCCTGATCATTGACGGTCTCGGCGTCCGCGGACTTTCCGGTTTGGCTGCCGTGGTTGGCGGCGGACTGCGCCGCCTGCAAGGTGGCAATTTACAGGCCTACGGCTTCCTTTTTGGCTGTGGGGTCGTCGTCCTACTCTTCATCGCTCTTTCGCTCCACTGACGTGATTCTCGCCGCCCTGATTGTTATCCCCCTGCTGGCCGCCGTGGCGGTGGCCGCAGGCGCCCCCGCGCGCCTGACTTCGCTGGCTGCCGCCGTGCTCAATGCCGTCCTGACCGTGGCCGCCCTCATGGCGTTCAAAACGGGCGAGGTCGGCTACCAGCTGGCCGCCACGTTGTTCACCGTGCTTCCTTCACCCGATCTGAAACTTTCAGTTGGGGTGGATGGATTGTCGCTGGTCATGGTGTTGCTCACCGCCTTGGTCAGCCTGGGCGCCGCGCTCGCCAGTCCGTCGACCGTCGCCCGGGGCAGCTTGCGGTTGTATCACGCCAGCGTGCTTCTCATCACGGCCGGAGCGATGGGAGCGTTCGTCTCCACCGACCTTTTCTTCTTCTACGCCTTCCATGAGCTCGCCCTCATCCCGACGTTCCTGATGATCGGCCTCTTCGGAACCGGCGACCGCCGGACCGCCGCGTGGAAAATCACCATTTACCTCGGACTGGGAAGTTTGATCCTGCTTGCCGGTCTGGCCGCACTTTTCCTGAACCTCGGTGGCACCACCTTTGACATGGCCAAGCTGACCGTGGCGGCCCAGACGACCCCCATGGCCGCCGGAACGCAATCATGGATCTTCCTCACCCTCCTGATCGGATTCGGCATTCTTATTTCCCTCTTTCCCTTCCATTCATGGGCCCCTCAGGCTTACGCCTGCGCCCCTACCCCGGTCGCCATGTTGCACGCCGGGGTGCTCAAAAAATTCGGTCTCTACGGCCTGCTCAAAGTCGCCCTGCCGCTCCTGCCGCTCGGATCACAATCAGCGTGGGTCCTCAACTTGCTGCTCTTCGCGCTGCTTGGCAACATCCTCTGGATTGGACTCGTCACTATCGCGCAACGGGAATTGGACCTCATGCTCGGGCATTCCTCGGTCATGCACATGGGATATATCTTCCTCGGCATCGCTAGTCACCATCTGATCGGCCTGACCGGCGCCGTCCTCCTCATGTTCGCCCATGGCCTGTCTATCGCCTTGCTCTTTTTCCTCAATGGCGTCATCCGCTCAGCCGCCGGTACCACGCATTTCGACCGCTTTGGCGGCCTCGCCAAGCAAGCGCCGCGTCTCGGATTGATGTTTGGTCTGGCCACCTTCGCCAGCATCGGACTGCCTGGTTTGGCCAACTTCTCCGGCGAACTGCTCGTTTTCTTCGGTGCCTTCAAGAACGTGGCTGCGGGCGGCACGCTGTGGCTGCCGCTGGCCACTATCCTCGCGCTTTGGGGCGTGGTCATGTCGGCCGTCTATGGCCTGCGGGCGTATCGTTCGATTTTTATGGGCCAGCCAGGAGCCAATCCGGCGACCGTGCCCGACCTGACGACCACCGGCCTTCTCACCGCCCTCGTTTTTGTCATCCCTCTCCTGCTTCTTGGTTTCTTCCCCAATCTGCTCCTTGATCTCGTCCGTCCGGCACTCGCCGCCCTCCATGGATAAGCTCCTGAGTAGACCCTGACTTCACGTTCCCGTTTCACAGATTTTCGCACCGCCCATGCCCGCTTATTTCCTCGAAATCGCCATCGTCCTTCTCGGCCTGGGGCTGTTGATGGTTGATGCGTTTGCGACCACGCTGGACCGCCGGCTCCTTGGTCATCTCGGCATCGCTGGGGTGGCTGCGGTTTTAGCCGGCCTTGTTTTCGGGGTTGATAGCTCCGCGAGCGAACCGCTCTGGGGTTTTTACGCGACTGACACCGCGGCGCTTTTTTACAAAGGTCTGGCTCTGGTCTGCACTTTGTTAGTGCTAGTGCTGGCCCTTGAATACGCCCCGGTCCTTGAATCCTATCGCGACGGCCGGCCCGGACGGCGCGGCTTGGGTGAGTTCCTCTGCCTGCCGCTTTTCCTCTGCGCCGGCCTGATGTGGATGGCCTCGATGACCGACCTGCTCGGCTTGTTCGTGGCACTCGAAACCGTCACCATCACGTTTTACGTCGTCGTCGCCTACATGCGGCGCAATTTGGGATCGCTCGAGGCCGGGGTGAAATACCTGATCCTCGGCGCCCTCTCCACCGGCTTCCTCCTCTACGGTCTGGCTTGGCTGTTCGGCCTGACCGGCCAAACCAACCTCGCCGCCATTCAGACAGTGCTCGTCGATTGGAAAGGTGATACCACTCCCCTGCTCTTTACCATGGCGCTGCTCATGGTCGGACTCTCCTTCAAAGTCGGCGCCGCCCCGTTCCAATTCTGGATCCCGGATGTCTATCAAGGCGCTCCCACCCCCATCACTGCTTTCCTCTCGGTCGGCTCAAAAGCCGCTGGGTTTATCGTTCTCATCCGCCTGCTGGAACCACTGCTGGCCTCACCCATCCGCCACGCCGTCCTCCTGATGCTCGGCGTGCTGGCCGGGGCCACCCTGATCGTCGGCAACCTCGCCGCCATCAGCCAATCCAATTTCAAACGCCTTCTGGCTTACTCCAGTATCGCCCATGCCGGCTTCCTGCTGATGGCATTGGCCGCCGGCCAACCTGCAGGCGGCGTCTCCCCGAATGGTGTTGTGGCGCTGTATCTCGGCACCTATTTGGTCATGACGATGCTGGCCTTCGCCGTACTGGTCATCGTGCGCAAGGCGGGCGGCAGTGATGAATTGACGGCCTTTAACGGACTGTCCCAGCGCTCGCCTTTCCTCGCTTTCGCGCTCGTCCTCGCCATGGCCTCGCTGGCTGGGGTGCCGCTGACGGCTGGTTTCTTCGGTAAGTTTTTCTCGTTGGTGCTGATTGCCGGCGCTGGCCAGTGGGCATTGCTGACCGTGGCCGTGGTCGCCGCAGCCTGCGGCTTCTATTATTACTTTAAAGTCATTCGTTGCATGTATTGGAACGATCCAGTCAGTGAGGCGCCGCCCCTCGTTTTCTCCCAACTCACCCGCGTGGCCATCATCCTCTTGTGCGTGGCGGTCGTAGTACTGGGTGTCTATCCAAAGCCGTTGACTTGCTTGCTGGCCCCTTAACCCGCCTACTCCATCGCCCCCCAATTTCATGCTGACCCGCCTTAAAAAAGAAAATTTCCCCTTTGAGCTGGTCCGCCCGCATGTCGATAAGGTAGAGGCCGCCATTTTGGAGCAGGCTCGGGCCTTTGATCCGGCGGTGGAAGGGTATGTGAGTTATGTGGCGGGATCGAGCGGCAAGCGAATTCGTCCGGCCTTAGTGGCGCTGGCGGCGGGGGCCACCGGCGGTGTGCAGGAACCGCACCTGCGACTGGGCATGGTGCTGGAGCTGATTCATATTGCCACGCTGGTGCACGACGACATCATGGATGGCGCGGAGCTGCGGCGCAGTGCACCCACGGCCAGTGCGCGCTGGGGAAATTCACTGGCGGTTCTGCTGGGCGACGCGCTGTTTGCCCATGCGCTCGAGCTTTCGACTGATTTTGGCAATGCGCTGACCCGCAAGATTGCTCATGCGGCCAATGACGTCTGTACCGGCGAGATCATTCAAACGCAGCGCCGATACGACCTCAACCTCAGCAAAGAGACGTATTTCAAAATCATCCGCATGAAAACAGCCGCGCTGTTTGCTTGTGCAGGTGAACTGGCCGCCGCCCTCAACGGCTGTGACGAGGACATTCAACACCGTCTCCACGGGTACGGCGACAAATTGGGCATGGCTTACCAGATTTACGACGATGTGCTGGATCTGGTTGGTGATGAGGAAGTAGTCGGAAAAACATTGGGAACCGATCTGGAAAAAGGTAAACTCACCTTGCCCATTCTCAATTTGCTCGAGAGCGCCACCGAATCGCAGCGGGCCACCCTGAATCGATTGCTGCTCCAGCAGGAACCGGTGGAAGTCGGCGTACTCGCTGGCATTGCTGATTACGCAGGAGCCATTCGCGGAGCTGTGCAAACCGGCTGTGAAATCTTGGCTGGAGCCCGCGCGGACCTGATGGTTCTGCCACCGACCGAATCGCTCACGGCTTTGGAACAGGTCACTCATTACTTAGAAGCCCGACTTCGAAAATGCCTTCACTAAGCGAGTCCGAGGCGGCCTCCCAGCCCGCTCACTTGGAAAACATCCCCCCGCTTTCGCCTCCGCTGCGCGCCCTGCCCGCCGCCGAGATGCCGCGCGAAAAACTCACCGCGCACGGCGCCGCGTCGCTTACCGATGCCGAGCTACTCGCACTCTTTTTTGGCACGGGGACGCGCGGTATGAATGTGGTGGAAATGAGCCGCCTGTTGCTGGCGCGGTATGGCACGCTGCAGGCGCTTTCCCGGCTGGAATGGCAGTCGTTTTGCTCGGTCCCGGGTATCGGCGAGGCCAAGGCCAAACATCTAGCCGCCGCCTTCGAGCTCGGCAAACGCCTAGCCCGCCAGTCGTCCCCCCACATCCCGCTGAGCACCCCGGCCGAAGTCGCCGCCTTCGTCGCCCCCGACCTCCGCGCTGAATCCAGAGAAGTCATCCGGATCATCCTGCTCAATACCAAACTGCGCTTTCAACACATGGAAAATGTCGCGCTGGGCAGCATCAACGAATGCACCGCCCGCATCGCCGAACTCCTGCGCCCCGCCATCGTCCACACCGCCCACTCCCTCATCCTCGTCCATAATCACCCCAGCGGTGATCCCCACCCCAGTCAGGCCGATTTGGAATTAACCCGGCGCCTGCATGAAGCGTGCCGCCTGCTCGGCCTGCGACTCCAAGATCACCTCATCATCGGCCTCCCGAAACATCCCCAGGACCCCGGTTTCTTCAGCTTCCGCGAAAGCGGGTTGATCTAGTCCTGAAAGTAGGCAGACGAATGCATGGATTCGTCCCCCAGGCCACAGCCTCACCGGATCTGGCGCGCGCGCCAATATTTCACAAACGGATTAACCGTTTGAGCAAGCACCTTCCAGGCGGCCAAGCCGCCGCTGTAGCCGGGTACGTTGGCCCCGGTTTCCACAACTGGCCCTCGGGCCACATCCCTCAAGACACGGCTCCGAATCCGCTTCTCCGCATCCGCCCCCATACCAAAAAGACGTTCGGAGAGGCGTTCGGCGCCGCGACCGGGGTCAGCGACCCACGACTACAAAAGATCCGAATACGAAACAACTACGCAGGTCAGTTAACTTCCCGACGAGGGCTTGATATTGTTTAGTTAACGATTCCCAGGGCGTTGCCCGGGCTCTCGCATTGCGCCCCGTTGGGGCAGGGGGTGGTTTTTTTGGACTAGCTGGCGGCGGGTGCATCGGCTTGGGTGAGGGGGATGGAGACGTTGCTGTGAAGGGCGGGCTCTGTCCTTTGATGCCATGGCTTTGATTCAAGAGACTGATTTTGTTGCGCTGGATTTTGAATCGGCGGGGGCGAGTCGCGGAGCGACGGACGAGCCGGTGCAGGTGGCGTGGGCTGGGATGCGGGGTCTGGTGGTTCGGCCCGAGACATTTTTTGTCAGTTATTTACGCTCGGATGCGCCTATCACGTGGTCAGCTCGGAAAGTGCACGGCATCACGTCGGCTGATTTGGATGGGGCGCCGAGTCTTGGGTCGCTGTGGCCGCAGGTGCGTGGGGCGTTGTTGGGGCGGGTGTTGATTGCTCACGGGGCGGGTACGGAGAAGCGGTTTTTGCGGGCCTTTCCGCTGCATGGATTTGGTCCGTGGGTTGACACGGTGGCGTTATCGAGGCGGTTTTTACCGTCGCTTTCGGACCATGCGTTGGGATCCGTCTGCGCTGCTCTTCAGCTGACGGACGAGGTGGCTGGGCTGGTGCCTGACGGGCGGTGGCATCACGCGTTATTTGATGCGGTGGCCAGTTTGTTGGTTGTTCGGCGGCTGGTTTCCGAGCTCAAGCTAGAGCATCACGATGTGGTCGACTTGATTCACTGGTAGTGCGGGCGTGTATTTCTTTGAGGATTGCGGGTGTCTGCGCATAGTGACGGCTTCCAGCCGGGCCGTCGTCATTTCCTCCGGCATTTATCCCATTTTTTTATGAAGAAAATCGCACTTGTCACTGGTTCGGCTGGTTTGATTGGTTCGGAGTCGTGTCAGCGATTCCATGCGGAGGGGTTTGATGTGGTGGGATTGGACAACGACATGCGGGCGTATTTTTTTGGAGCTGGGGCGTCGACGCGTGATCAGAAGAACAAGTTAGAGCAGACGTTGGCGCGATACACGCATCATGGAGTGGACATTCGGGATGCGGCTGCGGTGCTAGAGGTTTTCAAGCAGTATGGATCTGCGATTAAGGTGATTGTGCATACGGCGGCGCAGCCGTCGCACGACTGGGCGGCGAAAGAGCCGTTCACTGATTTTGGGGTCAATGCGACTGGCACCTTACATGTTTTGGAGGCGGCGCGTCTGACGTGTCCGGAGGCGCCGTTCATTTTCACCAGCACCAACAAAGTGTATGGCGACACGCCGAACCGTCTGCCCTTGGTGGAATTGGAAAAACGGTGGGAGATAGCGGCCGACCATCCGTATTTCATTGGGATTGATGAGCACATGTCGATCGATCAGACGAAGCACAGTATTTTTGGAGCGAGCAAAGTGGCGGCCGATGTGCTGGTGCAGGAATACGGTCGATATTTTGGCATGCCGACGATGTCGATGCGCGGCGGCTGTCTGACCGGGCCGGCGCATGCCGGAGCTGAGCTGCATGGATTTCTGAGTTACTTGATGAAGTGCACGGTCAGCGGCACCAAGTACCGGATTTTCGGTTACAAAGGCAAGCAGGTGCGCGACAACATTCATGCGCATGACCTAGTCGAGGCTTTCTGGCAATTTTATCAGGCGCCCCGATCTGGAGTCGTTTACAACTTGGGGGGCAGCCGTCATTCCAACTGCTCGATGCTCGAGGCCATTGATTTTTGCGAGGCCATTTCCGGCAAAAAGCTTGACTACGAATATCTTGAGGACAATCGAAGCGGTGATCACATCTGGTATGTTTCAGATGTCCGGCGGTTTCAGGCGGATTACCCGCAATGGCAGTATCGTTACGGCATTCGTGAAATTTTCACCGAGATTCATGCGGCGTGTGTGGGCTGACGTGCGCGGATTGGGGCGTTTCGTGGTGTTCTGGAGCGGGTTGGGCGTGTGCAGGCAGTCTGTTGGGCGGGCGGGACTTGATGATCCATTTGTTTTTCGTCATTGCGGAAGGCGTGGGCCCGGCCACGACTATGGGTATCCATGGAGTCACCTCATCGCATTAACGTTCTCGGTGTCGGCATCAGTGAAATCAACTATGCTGCGGCACTGGATCAGATTCGCGCCGCGATTGCTGAGCGGCGCCGTGGGTATATCACGGTGACGGGGGTGCATGGGGTGAGCGAGTCCCAAGAGGACGACGAGTTGCGGGACATTCATAACGGTTCGTTTTTGTCCACGCCTGACGGCATGCCGATGGTCTGGATGGGGCAGCTGGCGGGATCTTCGGTGATCAGCCGGGTGTATGGGCCGGATTTGATGCTGCTGGTTCTCAAGGAAGGAGTGGCTCACGGGTGGCGGCATTTTTTCTATGGCGGCGGCGATGGGGTAGCCGAAGAATTGCGGCAAAAGCTGGAAGCGCGCATTCCTGGGCTGACGGTAGTCGGGACGTACACGCCGCCGTTTCGGCCGTTGCAACCGCAGGAAGAAGAGGCGTTGGCCCAGCAGGTGGCGGCGGCGCGGCCTGATTGTTTTTGGGTCGGGTTGAGTACGCCCAAGCAGGAAAGGTTCATGGCCGCTTATGTGTCCAAGCTCGATACGACGCTGATGTTCGGGGTCGGAGCGGCCTTTGATTTCCATGCGGGCCGGGTGCCGCAGGCTCCTCCGCGGTTGCAGCAAGTCGGATTGGAGTGGGCGTATCGTCTCTTCAAAGAGCCCAAGCGCTTGTGGAAACGATACCTGAAGAACAATCCACTTTTTCTGGGGCGCACTTTCTTGCAGCTCACGGGTTTGAGAAAGTACCCCGGAGTGCCGGGGCACTTTCGCGAATGGTGAGCGCGGGGCGTGTTGAGCCGTTGAGCCGTGCGCACGCGCTGCACCGGACGAGCGTCGAGGGGGCGACCGTAGACGGCGGCGGACTGAAGTCTCATTCGATGGTTACGTGAACGGTGGTGCCTTGGTACATGACGGGGCGGCGACGCTGCCGTCATCTGTCCAGTCGCCGTCTGGCTAGGTGATGGTTTCGGCGCCATTGTCGGTGGAATACATGACGATGGTGTTTTCTTGAGACCGAGCTCCTTCAGCTGGTCCGGTACTTGGCCGACATGGCCATCGTGTTTGACCATGCCATCGGCATAAATGCCGAGCCGTGACTTGCCGTCCGATTTTTTTTCAGATCGGTGAGTTAGCGGGCCGGTGTCCTCGATCCGGCCATCGGCGAAGCTGTGGATGACGCCGCGCGGACCGAACTTCTAGCCGCGTGTGCGGCGTGCCTATTGGACCTTGGACCCATACTGCGCGGCGGGCGGCGGTGATTAAAAGTCGATTTTTGCGGGCAGGGTGAGGTGAAAAATGGCACCTCCTTCGGGATGATTGGCTCCTTGCAGTGTGCCGGCGAAACGTTCGGTGAGACGGCGGCTGATGGCAAGGCCGAGGCCGAGGCCGTTGGTTTTGGTGGTGGCGAACGGCTCGAAAAGGTTTTCCAGTTGAACAGGGGCAAGGCCTGGTCCGTTGTCGTGCACGCTGACGACGATCTGGTCGTCTTGCATCCGGCTGGTAATTTTGATCAATCTGGGGGTGTTCGTGGTTTTTACGGCGTCCAGACTGTTGACCATCAGGTTCATGATGATTTGTTGGATTTCCACGAGACTCGCTCCGGCCGGCGGGAGGTCTGGGGCCAGCTGGAGGTCGAGGCTGACGTGACGGGCGATGATTTCGCTATTGATGAGGTGGAGGACTTGGTGGACGGCGGTATTGAGATCGACGGATTCGATTTCGGTGGGGGAAGTTTTTCTGAACATGGCGCGCATGCCATGGATGATGCTGCCGGCGCGTTTGGCATCGGCGGTGATATCATCGAGGATGGCGGCTAGTTCGGTGAAGTCTGTGTTGGGGAGGGCGAGGCTTTTGCGTCCGACCTGTGAATTGCTGAGGATGGCGGCGAGCGGTTGGTTTAATTCGTGGGCGAGCGAGCCCGAGAGTTCGCCGAGGATGCTGATGCGCGAGAGGTGGGCGAGTTCTTGGCGCTGGTGGGCGGCCTCTCTTTCCGCCAGTCGGCGGCGGGTGACGTCGAGGATGGAGGCGAGGACAAACTTCCCTTGTGGGGTGGAGATCGGGCTGAGCCGGATTTCGATGGGGACGGAGGATCCGTCTTTATGCCATCCGGTTTTTTCCACCACGGCTCGCGGATGGGGTTCCTGTCCGCTGATGGGCGTGGACGGTCTTGCTGTGGCCGGGGCGAGGGCGAGGCTGCCGGGAACGAGTTGCTCGAGCGGGGTATCGAGCAACTCAGCGCGGGTGTAGCCGAAGACGGATTCCATCTGGGCATTGACGAGGCGGATGTGTCCGTGGTCGTCGATCATGGCCATGGCGTTGGGAGCGGCCTCGATGACGCGGCGAAAGCGGTCTTCCGATTCTTTTTGTTCGGTGATGTCCATTGAGATCCCGCGCAGTCGGTTGGCGCGTCCCTGGGCGTTTTTTTCAATGGTTCCGCGGGCTGTGATCCAGCGAAGGGGTCCGTCCGGCCGCACGACCCGGTAGTCGATGTGATACGAGTCATGGCCGTGGAGAGCCTTTTCAATGGCGGTGCGGACCAACGGATGGTCCTCTGGGTGGACCGTTTGCATGAAGCGATCGAAATCGATTTCTTCCTGATCGGTCACGCCGTAGAGAGCGCGTCCGTTGTTGGAAACCCAGATGCGATTTGAGGAGAGATCCCATTCCCAGAGGGCGAGGCGAGCGGCGGAAGCGGCCATGGCGAGCCGCCGCTCACTGGTTTGCAATTCACGGGAAAGGCGGGCGGCGCGGAGGACGTCGCGGCTTAATTCGTAGCCCATGGCGATCGTCGTGCCGAGGAATGGCAGGCTGACGATCAGGGGCATGTGGAGGATGCCGGCGGAGACGAGGCCGGTCTGAGTGGCTGCGGTCAGGATGAAGATGGCCAGACTGCCGCCGACCACGGTGGCGCGGCGTCGGGCGTCGGGGGACTGCCGGCGCCAGAGTCGAGCGGAGGCATCGAGGATGTAGAGCAGTTGGAGGAGGGCGGAGGCTTGTCCGAGGCGCACCCAAGGGTTGGGTTCCCATGTGCCGAGGACGGAGACCGGGCTGCCTAAGAAGGGGATTTGCTTCAGGCTGTGAATGGCGTGGATATGCAGATTGACCCCGGTGACAACATTGGCGGCGAGGGCGAGGGCGCGTGATCCGATGGCCACGGCCAGAAGCCAGTTTCGGCCGCTGCCGAAAAAGAAGTGAACGAACCCAAGACTGGCAAAAGCTCCGAGGCCGTAGATGAAATGAGCCCAAAAAATGATGCGACCAAATGCCCCGGGTGAGGACGCATGCATGGTGAGCAGCTCGGCAATGGCGAGCCCGGCCGTGCTGAGTACCGTGATGACGAAACACAGGTGAGCCCACGACCGCCGGTCATGGTTCCAGACCAGTAGATGCATAAGGGCCTGCATCAGACAGGCGCCGATCACTGCCGACCAGATAATGGCAAGCCAGCTCATGGCATAATAGGGCTATCCGGGCGTGGCTGTAAACTGGGGAGGGTCCGCACGCGCAGGATCCGGGACAGCGAGGGTGCGCGGGGGAGTTGCGCCTAGGTCAGTACGGGCGCGGCGGGATCACGGGCACTCCCTTGGTCAGGGTACACCGGACATAAACGCTCGCGCCGTTGATGTAATAAGGATAATAATACGTCCCACTGCAGTAATAATACTTCACGCCTGAGTAGGCGCGCACCGAGTAACCTGTCGGGAGGCCGTACATGTAGCCGGCTGGATTGCGTGGATCATAGGGCCCGCGTGGATCAAAAGCACCGCGTGGGTCAGCGACGCCCCGTGGGTCGGCGACGCCGCGCGGATCGGCCACACCGCGGGGGTCACGAGCGCCACGTGGGTCGGCCACACCGCGGGGGTCAGCGACACCGCGTGGATCGGCGACGCCGCGGGGGTTGGAGGGGCGTTGTCTGGGGGCGGCTTCGGCGGACGGGAGTGCGGGGAAGGAAAGCAGGATGGCCATCAATGGTGGCAGGAGGCGGTGGAGAGTGAGATTCATGGTAAGTGACGCGGGGTGTAAAATGGGTCGGTGGGGTGGGGGTGAACTAGCGGCTTTTAAACATTTCGACTTTGATGGATTCTGGGGCGGGGCGTTTCGAGAACAGGCTGTCATCGGTTGGCGCATTCAGTTCCCATTTGGTGAAGCGGATGTCCCAGCGTGGCTGGTGTGGGAGATCGGTGAAAGTCAGCTGGTAGCGGCGCGGGAGTTTGTCTTTGACGCCGACCCACAAATCGCCGGCCATCCCTGGCTGTTCGAAGTGGAGACGTTCGCATCGAGTCCAGCCGACGAATTCCCGGCCGGTGACGGTGGCGGAAGTGACGTGCATGAACAGTTGGGAGGAGAGGTCACTGGCGAGCAATTCAGCGACGGGCGGGCGGAAGCCGAATTGTTCGTCCATGCGGTCGGTGAATTCTTCAATAGAGTTAGCGGCCAGCGGCACGAGGGCGTGATGATTTAGGAGGGGATGCATCATGCAGAACTCACGGCCGTTGAACGAAATTTCCCGGGTGTTGGTGCCGGCTTGTTGGACGGCGAAGAATTGGTTGGGTCGTTTAACGGTGATGGCGAGTGGACCTTGTTTCAGTTTGATGCCGAAGCCGCGGTTGGGATTGATGGTATGTTGGGCGGTCATGCGGATGGTTTTCGCCTGACCGAGGGCTTCCTGAACCGAGAGGGCGAGGGCGCGGGCGGAGGGTTCGATCTCGGCGTGGGCGGTGGTGGCGGCCGCGGCCAGAGTGAGGAGGAGTGTGAGAAGTTTTTGAGTCATGAGTGGATGAGGCATGGAATGCGGCGCTTTCGTGACTGTGTCCACGAGAAATGTGGTTTTTGCGTGTGGTGGTGGCTGGCGGGCTGGGCTGGGGCTGGGCTTGATTTTGGTTGGTCTGGAATCAATTCGGGGTAAACAAGCGGGATGACGACACCCCTGCATACCCTTCGCGCCGGCGTTATTGGCACTGGTTTTATTGCGCCGGTGCATATTGAGGCATTGAAGCGGCTTGGGGTACAGGTGACGGCGGTCTGCGGCTCCACGGGGGCGGCCCGGGAGTGTGCGGCGCAGTGGGGGATACCTGAAGTGTACGGCGATTACGATTATCGCGGGCTATTGGCTTCGCCCAGCGTGGACGTGGTGCACATCACTTCGCCCAACAAGGCGCATGTGGAGCAGGCGTTGGCGGCGTTGGCGGCCGGAAAACATGTGGTGTGCGAAAAGCCGTTGGGTATGACGTCCGAAGAAACGTCGGCGGTGGTGGCTGCGGTCAAGAAGGGAGGGGCGAAGGGGCCGGTTTTCGCGGTGAATTACATGTGCCGATTTTTTCCGGCGGTCTTGCAGATGCGGGCCATGATTGCGCGCGGTGATCTAGGTCAAATCATTCATGTTCAAGGGCATTTCTTCCAAGACTGGCTGCTGCAGGAGACGGATTTCAACTGGCGGGTGCTGTCCAGCGAAGGGGGGAAGTTGCGGGCCGTCGGCGACATTGGTACGCATTGGATGGACGCGGTTTCGTTTATCTTGGGGGCGCGGGCGACGTCGGTTTTTGCGCATCTGGAGACCTTTCACAAGACCCGTCGTCGGCCGCAGGGGTCGGTTCAGACATTTGCCAAAGTCGATCCGGAATCGATGGTGTCCTACAAAGTGGACACGGAAGATTTTGGCAGTGTTTTGATGAAGTTTGGCAAGGCGAAGCATGGCTATGTCAGTGGGGTGCATGCGAATGCGTCGATTTCCCAAGTGGCGGCCGGGTGGAAATGTGATGCCATGATTGGCATTTACGGAACGAAGGGCAGTGTGCAGTGGAACTTTCAGGATCCCAACGAGATACGGGTGGGGCGCCGCGACGAACCGAACCAGATTTTGCAGCGTGGGACAGCGGGGTTCAGCGAGGATGTGGCTGGGTTTACGGACTATCCGGGCGGCCATCCCGAAGGTTTTTCGGATGCGCACAAGATGCATTACCGAGCGGTTTACGAGCATATTGTCAGCGGCAAGAAGACGGCTGGACTGTTTGCCACGGCGGCTGACGGCCATCACGAGGTGGAGTTGTGTGAGGCGATCTTGAAGAGCAGCCAAACTCAAAGCTGGGTGCGGGTGGAGACGGCGGGAGCGAGGGGCGGGGCTGCTTGAGCAGGGTCGGCCCATGGCTGGGGGCGTGGGCTGGACCCGGCGCGTGCGGGTAGGGCGTCGATATCTGAGAAAATTGGTCGCAAGGTGGTTGGAATCCCTATGGTGATGGGAATTCGCCATGCGAGCCGGCAGGGTGTGCCGTCGTGTGGCAGGCGAAGGAGCAGAGGACGAGCCGTCCGCCCTGCCAGCGCTGAAAAACCCCCTGAATCTGATACTGAATGAACTCGATGATTAATACCCTGTTAGGCTGCGCCTTCATCGGGATGGCGGGAAAGCTGACGGCAGCGCCGGTATTGTTTCCCAACGGCACATTTACCGACGGTGGCACCTCCTGGCAGGAAGTGGGCCCGTCGACCTTTGCTTATCCTGGTTCCGGGGGCAATCCGGATGGATACGGGGTGATTGACGCGACGACCGCGGCTTGGGGGATTTGGGTGGGGGCCGGGGATGCGGCGATTCCCCTTGATTCGCTTGGGCTGAAGGCGGGTCGAACCCATGTTTTTTTCCAGGACATGAAGATTTTGTCGGGCGCCAATGTGGGTGGGTTTAAAATTGATTTTGTGCCCTCTGGGACGACGGGCGACATTCGGGTGGCGCGGAGTGGTGATGGCAGGAGTTGGGCGCGGTATGAGTATCCGGTGGCTATTCCTGCGGGGGCGACTGGGATCAAGGTGGTGCCGTTGTGGGGGGAGAAGTCGCGAGTGGCATTTGACAATATTGGGGTGGAGACGACGCCGGTGGTGCCGGTGGTGGTGGCGCCTGATTTAGTCTTTGAAGATGATTTTGCGGTGGCGGGCACGAACTGGTCGGGTCCCACGGGCGGGGCGGGACTGACACGTTCGTTGGAGTGGAGTGGCAGCGCAGGGAATCCTGGCGGGGCGACGGTGTTGACGGCGACCAATCCAGCGGGAGCGCCGGCGGCGGTGTCGTTCACCTATACGGCCGAGGACGTCGATTTTGGCGATGGTCCGGTTGAGATTTCCTTCGATGGCAAGCTGCTCAATCTCAAGCCTGGAACGGCGATTCATGTCCGTTATAACGGCAATTTTGTCGGAGCGATCATGAACGAGATGAACGACGTGGCGTACACGACGGTGAAGCGGGTGTTTTCGCTGGGCCAAGGGTTTCGCACGACCACCTCGTTTAAGTTATCCTTCGAATTTGCGCTCGGGGCGGTGGTAAATTCTGGTGGGTCGCTGGCGGTCGACAACATCCGGGTGATGACGCGACTGCCGGGCGTGCCCCCTCCGCCGGCGGTCACTATTCAGGCGGGGACGCTGGTCAGCTGGCCTGAGGGGGGCGCGACCAGCCTTTATCAGCCGCAGGAGTCGCAGGATGACACGGTTTGGGTCAATCTGGGCACCCCGATTGCCAGCAGTACGGTCACGACGTCCTTCGATGCTTCGCGGTCCCCGTTCTACCGGGTGTTGCAAACGACGCCGCCCGTTTTTGATAATGCTGTATTAAATTCGGGATTTGAGACGTCCGACGTTTCCTCCAATCCGGCTGACGACTGGACAATTCCGATTCGACCGAATCAGGGGGCTAGCATGACGGTAGCTGATGCTTATGGGGCTATGCGTCCTCATCGTGGTTCCAAGATGTTGATTTTGGAATCGACCGGCCCGGGCGCTCCGGCTCCCAATGTGGAAGTGCGGAGTGTGGAGTTTGGTATCACGGGCGGAACGCCGTATACACTGTCGTTTTGGGTGGCTAATCCGGTCAAAGTGGCGGGCGCGAATCCGCAGTATTCGTTGTTTTATTTTGATGAGGCTGGGGGCTTGATCAGCAACAGTTTTACGCCGGGGATTGGTTCTATTGGGGCTGACTGGACGTTGTTTTCCGCAGCGGTGACGCCGCCGACGAATGCGGTTAAAATGACGATTGGATGGATTCAGGCGGCCAGTGCGGAACCCAACGTCCACTGGGTGACCTTGATTGACGATGTTTCCTTGTCTGAGGGCACGTTGCTGGAAGATGGTACCTCGGTCACCGTCGCCGCGAGTGCGGCGCCAGCGGTACGCATCAGCTGGCCCGGGGTGGTGGGCCGGCAGTATCAAGTGCGCGCTTCCGCGGGACTGCGCGGCTGGGTGGATTTTGGCGGAGTGGCCACCGGTGCGGGCGAAGTCATGTCGACAACCGACCTGATGACACCGGCTGCCCAGTTTTATCGGGTGGATGACATCACGCCGTGAGAGTGGGCCGCGGGGGTGAAGTGCCCGGCGGGTCGGGCGCTGGGGAGGGGTATGAAGTCGGTGGTGAGCCGGGATGCGGTGGGTGATTTTGTTGGGGAGCAAACAGTTGCTTGAGTGCGGGCGGACTGTGCGCAGGGTGGGGGATGTCGATTTTCCTTTTGTTGGGCAAGCTGATGTTGGCGATGCTGGCGGCGGTTTTAATGTTGGTGGCGTTGTTATGAACGGGCGGTGGGTGGTGTGGCGGGATCTTATCTTTTGGGTGGCGCTGGGGTTGTATGCGGGCAACCGCTGGCTGGTGAAGCCGCGGGTCGACGCGGTTTTTTTCCAGAGTTATTTCAATGATTTGTTGTTTGTGCCGGTAGTATTGCCGCTTGTATTACAGATTCATGTATGGTTGGGGTGGCGTCCGGCTGGGGTCGAGCCGCGGGTTGGGGAGACGGCATTTCACTGTGTAGTGTGGAGTTGGGTGTGTGAGTGGGCGGGGCCGCGCTGGCTGAATATGGGCACGGCGGATGGGTTGGATGTTGCGTGTTATGTGGCGGGGGCGGTGGTGAGCCAAGGGTGGTGGCACTGGCGGCGTGTGGGCGGGCGGCTGGGAGGGGCGCCTATCTGATGAGTTTTGAGCGGCTGGCGCCTTTTTACCGGGCCATGGAACGGGTTTTGGCGGGAGGCAAGCTGCAGCATTGCCGGACGGTGTTATTGCCGCGGCTGGGGCTGGTGCGGGAAGTGTTGGTGGTGGGGGAGGGGCCGGGTCGGTGGATTGAGGCGGCGTGTCAGGCGTTGCCGCGGGCGCGTTTCACGGTGGTGGATGCCAGTGCGGGGATGTTGTGGGAGGCGCAGGCGAGCTGGTTACGGGCGGGCGGTGATCTCGAGCGGATTCGGTTTGTGCATGCCAGTATGCCTGGGGTGGTGCCGGTGGTGGCGGGCGGTTTTGATTTGGTGGTGACGCCCTTTTTTCTCGATTGTTTTGCTCCGGGTCCGCTGGCTGAGGTGGTGGCTTGTTTAGCGGAGGCGGCGGGGGAGGAGGCGTGCTGGTTGGTGTGTGATTTCCGGGTCCCTGCGACTGGGCTGGCGCGCTGGCGGGCGGTGGCGGTGTTGGCGTTAGCGCATGGCGTGTTCCGGTGGATCACGGATATTTCGGCGCGGCGACTGACGGATCCTGGACCGTGGCTGGCGGAGCAGGGGTTTTATCTGGAAGAGGAGGAGACGAGCGAGTGGGGATTGCTGAGTGCCTCATTGTGGCGCCGTGGGGGCGCGGGGCAGTCGGGTGCGGGGAGGTTCCCTGAGGGGGGGAGACCCACGGACGTCCGCCAGCGGGGCACCGTCATGCCGAGACTGAGCTCAACCGATTCATCAGAGATCCCCCGTATTTCTTACCATAAATCGAAGCTATACGTTGGATTTGAATTTGGTTTTCCGTCAGTCCCCTCGAAATCTCCAGCATGGCATCAACAGAAAACAGCCCAACGACAGGATCTGCCCAACACGTGACAGGCGTCACAGTGCACGTTGATTCCGATTTGCCGCGCGGGACCGGGGAGGCCCACGGCCAGACGTCCGTGAGAGCGGGCGCTGAGGCGCTGCTTGAGGCCAAAGATCACTTTCATTTCTGCCCTCGGTGTGGAGTGGAGCGGGCGGCGGCGGCGGGAGCCAATCCATACCGATGCGGCGCGTGCGGTTTTACCTTTTATTTTAACACGGCCAGCGCGGTGGCGGTTTTTATCGAGGACCGGGATGGAAAAGTTTTATTTATCCGGCGCGGGCGGGAACCGGGGAGGGGGAAGCTGGCTTTGACCGGAGGATTCACTGATCCGCGTGAAACTGGGGAAGAGGCGACCCGGCGGGAAATTCGCGAAGAACTTGGCCTGGAACTGGCCGGACTCACGTTCGTCGGAGCCTGGCCCAACCAGTATTACGCCGGTGGATTCCTCGTTCATGTGCTCGACATTTTCTTCCGAGCCGAGGCGGCCACCACGACGATGACGCTTGATGCCGAGGAAGTGGGCGGGGTGGAATGGCTGGACCCGGGCACGGTTGATCCAGAGGAAATCGCTTTTCCTTCGATGAGGCAGGCCCTGAGGGCGTATCTGCGGGGCCGAGGAGCCGTATGACTCCGGATCACGGATGGTTTCCGGGCAAGGGTGACGAGGCGGCGCTCGTCGCTTAGGGAGTGTCCGGAGAGTCGGTGAACGGTTCTACTCGGAGGGCCACGCGCAGGTTTTGGCGCTGCGCGGCAGCGGCCATGACGTTGCGCAACGCTTTGACAGTGTGACCATGGCGTCCAATAAGATTGGCCGCGTCCTCGGGGTGAAGGAGGACGTCGTAGAGCAGGCGGTTATCCTGCTGCGACTGGGTAATGGAGACCTTATCCCGGTGAGTGATCAACGATCCGATCACGAACTCGAGGCATTCACGAAGAGCCAGTGGTACGTCCATGGCTAAGTGTCGGCGAGAGTAGCGCCGGTGTCCAGTCTGGTCTGCTCCGCTCTAGCGGTCGTCCTACGACGTTTGCAGCCGGGCCCTTTTGATAAAGGAAGCCACGGTATCGGACGGGCGGGCGCCATTGGCGGTCCAGGCGTTCACCTTGGTGAGATCGATCTGGAAGTTGTCGCCTTTCTTTTTGGGATC
>CAJBME010000066.1 GCA_903954065.1 uncultured bacterium | reverse complement strand
CGGCTCGAGCGTTTTTTCAACGCTCCCTTTTCGCGCGGCGTTCTGAGCAACGGCGAAAAAGAAGCAATGACGGTCACCCAATGGGCCCCATTGGTGGATATCTCAGAAGATGATAAGGAATATCTCTTGAGAGCGGAACTTCCAGACCTTAAAAAAGAAGATGTCAATGTCACCGTGGAAAACGGCGAGTTAACCATCACGGGCGAACGAAAACTCGAGAAAGAAGAAAAAGGAAAAAAGTTCCACCGTATCGAGCGTTCTTACGGTTCGTTTATGCGCAGTTTCACCCTGCCTGAGGGAGTGAGCGCCGAAAAAGCTTGTGCTGATTTCCGAGATGGCGTGCTCGAGGTGCATCTACCCAAGGACGAAAAGGCGAAGCCCAAAGCGATCGCTATCAAGGTGCAATAACATTTTTTCGCCCCGGAACCATTTTGCCGGGTTCATGGTCCGATGACTGGCTTCCTCCCTTCCTCCCTCGTCCAGTCAGAGTGAGGCCATGGGCCCGGCGCCGCCGCCGGGGCGCTTCCCATCCCTCCTGTCACGCCCGTTCATGCACGGGCGGCTTTCGGAAACCAACATGACAGAAATTCCGAAGCCGGCCAACCGCCCGATGGTTCCGGCTGAGCAAGCATTAAAATAAGGGCGCGCGCGATCATGAATTTTTATCTGGTGGTCAATCCAACAAGACAAAAACAACTTACTCCCGACTGTATGCACAGTAAAGGTGATGCCGAGACCGTGCGATACGCCTGCTCCCTCCTGCCGGAAGGCGGTACCGTGCGGTTCATCCATGTCTGCCCCACCGTACTCCCAGCACTGCAACCAGCGCTGGCCGCTCGCCTCCCGGCGGATAAGAGCCGGTTCGGAGCGGATGTCACCCTCGAGGCCGAAGAATCGCTGCTCGACCTGATCCCAGAATCAGAACAAATTCCGAAAATCAAAATTGAAAGCGAGGTGCTGGTTCACACTGACCTCGCACAGGCGATTCTGGAGGCCGCCGATGTCTTTGGGGCCGATGCCATCTGTGTGGGCAGTCCGAGCCGGTCGCGCCTCGGGGCGGCTGTCCTCGGGTCAGTGACCCATGCCGTCATGAACAAGGCTCATCAACCGGTCGTCGTGGTTCCACACGCCGGCGGCTAAGCCTTAAAGCGGGAATTCGGTGTGACCGACAACCTATGCTGCGGTGCTGGAACTCGACGAATGGATCAGGTGACGGGTGCGTCTCTACCACTGGAAACAATGGCAGAGACCGAGAGCGCGGCGGCGCAACCTCATCAAACTGGGGATTAACTCCAAGGAGGTGCGCCGTGCCAGCCGCAGCCGCAAAGGGTATTGGCGCATGAGTCAAAACAGCCTCGTGCGCTTCGCCTTCAATAACACACCCGCATGCCGGGTGGTGTGGGAGGGGTGACGGGCGCAATCCCGTCACCCAGACCCGATTCTGCTTGGATTTATTGGGGTGACGGCTTGCCTCCCTCCAGTAGGAGTCCAATCACAGAAACAGCGATGAGGCTGACGTTCCACCATAATAAATACAGGGGTGCCCAATCCCAGCTCAATTCTGGCCCGTCCGACATGTAGAGCCATAGGAACCATCCCGTGTGCTGGAACAGAGAAACAGTCCAGAAAGTTCGTGGGGATGCCCGATGATACCGCCCCTTTAGCACTCTCAAAATCCAGCCCGTCCAGATCCAATATCCGACAGTCGCCAGTAGGCTCCCGACAACGACATACGCGATCTCGCTGAACTCACGATCCCTCCCCTCGAAGATCACTATGGCAAGCAGGAAATAGATGGCGAAGGCTGTCCATGCCCAGTAAAGGCCGAGAACACTCAGGATGCCGCAAACAACCTTCATCATTTCTTGGAGAACGCTCAAGCGCTGGCTGCCTCCGGGCGGGGCAGCGCGTGGAACGCAGGGTGGGGGTTTGAATTACGGTGAGTCATTGAAGAAAGGAGAGAGCCCGGAGGCTTGCCAGCCGCGCCCTGCTCATCGGTGTGGGCCGGGGGATTTTCCGCCCGGCGGGAGCATTCTATACGAGGACCACTATTACACAATAACAAATTATTATTGTGCAGCTCCCTTTTCGCCGCGCTCGGGCTCCCCCGCGGGATTTTCGTACATTACCGCAATTTGCTCCGGAGTAAGATGCGACCGGAT
>CAJBME010000065.1 GCA_903954065.1 uncultured bacterium | reverse complement strand
TGGGTGTGGGGTTATGCTATCGTCGACGCAGATCGATGGCTTTCTGAACCAAATAAACCTGCCATTCGCGAACGCTTGGCGCGTACTCAATTGTGTCGTATTCAAAACCAGTCGCCGGGCCATTTAGGGTTACTTTATTCAACAACAAAGACGCTGACATACACCCGATCGCGAAAAGTTAAACTCGTGGCGTTTAAGAATTTGTGTCATCTAGGGAATCTGGCGACAAAGCATTGTCAATTGCCTTACGGGGATCTCGTTGGATCGGAGGATATGTGTTTGGCACATGTCTATCAATCGCATCGTTATCCGTTGCTCTAGTTACAGCGTTCATTGTCTGTCCCATCATCGGATCATTATGTGTCGGAACATTTGGAAACTGCAACGGAACGACAAACGGTTGATTTGCCCCAGGTTGACATGTAATCGCTCCGCCAACCGAACAAAGATCGTTATCCCAATTAATGGGTTTCTTGTCGCTACCATGTCCGATGTATAAGTATGATTCACACTTTTTTTTAGCTTTTTTTACGACTGGATCCCAAGGCCACAAGCCTAAATAGTCAGTTCTCGTTAGCAGGCAGTTTGATACCATAGCATATGGGTTTATTCCACCCTGAGCTTGAATGGGGGCTTTGTTTAGCCACCGCCCATCCACCGCATCATAAAACCGGTACCCGTAGTAATTGAGCCCCGACTCCCGGTCGGTGAATTTCGTACTGAAGTGGAACGGGAGGTTGTCGACCCACGGCTCGCCGGGGGCGAGACCGGGAGGCTGACCGGAAGCGGGGAGTTTTGGTTCCGGTGGCGCGGATCTCGCGGCCGAAAGCGTCGTAGTTGAGGTTGGCGGTGACCTGACCGGTGACGGTGGCGGGGGACGGGCCGGCGCTGCCGGTGGCTTTGATCTGGTAGTAGTGCCGGACGTTGCCCATGTGGTCTATCATGGGGATGTGGACTTCGGCGTTCCCGCTCACCGACTGATACGTGTACATGGCGGCCGTTTGCGCAAGGCCCGTCTGCAGCCACGCGAGACCACCAACCCCACCGGCTGCCTGCCAAGAATCCCGGGCATAAAGCCGACTCCCGACGTCGGGGCGCCAGACGCACGACCATTTCCGGGCGAGGTGGGCGCCATGAGTGGGATTGAGGTTTGAGATCATGAGAACGTTCCAGCCGTCGTAAAGATAGCCTTCCATCTCGGCTGCGCCATTCTTGATGGTTTTTTTCTGCACGCGGCGGGAAAGGCCGTCGTAGGGGAACTCGAGGGGCGCACCAATGGCAGACACCCACTTTTTCCGGCTGAATGACCGAAATTGGGTGGGTGTTTTCGATTGATTGTCTTCCCTCCTCATCCACGCGCCTTCAGGCCATGGTGGCTTTGCGTGCTGATCAACATTCCGCGGTGAAGGCTGGGCCTGAGGCGCTTCTGGGGGGGGGGCTGACTGGCCTGTGATTACATATCGAACTCGCCGATCCTAGATTAAACAATACGCTGCCGCACAACAGGCGGTCGGACGGATTGAGAGAAACTCAACCTGATCGGTCGGAATGTGCGAGGCTTGACTTCACTCGGTCACCTTGCCATGACGCTTCCGTCTCAAACCGATTGACATTTAAAATGGTGGGTAGGGATGGATTCGAACCATCGAAGGTATAACCAGCAGATTTACAGTCTGCCCCATTTGGCCACTCTGGAACCTACCCGTCGCTTTTCTGGCGAGCGGCACTGTATAGGCGGGCTTGGGCGGTTGGCAAGTGGAGTTGGTGATTTTTCCGTGAGGGGACGGGAAAATGTCTTTGGTGGCGGGCTGGATGCAGGAGGGGCTTGCGCGATGGGCTCTCTGCTTCGATATGGAACGCTTTCACTTATGAGCGATGACGATGTGCAGCGACTTTCCAAAGATCAACCTGAGCCGGTGCCGGGCGGGGTGGTGGCGCCCCGGGGATTCCGGTGTCATGCGGTGGAGGCGGGCATCAAGGATGGGGCGGCGCCGCGTCTCGATTTGACGTTGATTTATTCAGAGGTGCCGGCGGTGTGTGCGGCGACGTTTACGAGCAACAAAGTGAAGGCGGCGCCGGTGCGGGTTTCGGCGGAGCATATTCGTCGGGGCAAAGTGCAGGCGATTGTGGCCAACAGTGGCAATGCCAATGCGTGTACCGGTCCGCGGGGGATTCAGGATGCGAAGACGATGTGTGCGGAATCGGCGAAGGCGTTGGGGCTACGGGCATCGCAAGTGGCGGTGTGTTCGACGGGCATTATTGGGTTACCCTTGCCGATTGAGCGGATGACGCCGCATTTTCCCGCGTTGGCGGCTGGTTTACAGAATGTTGATGGAGACCGGGTGGCTCGTGCGATTATGACGAGCGACACGCATCCGAAGTCGATAGCGATCGAGGTCATGATTGGGCGGACGCCGGTGCGGTTTGGGGCGACGGCCAAAGGGGCGGGCATGATTTGTCCGAGTATGGGGACGATGTTTTGTTTTGTGACGACGGATGCGGCGGTGGCGGCTGACGAGTTGAAGAAGGCGACGTTGTGTGCGGTCGAAAACTCCTTTAATCGGATTTCGATTGATGGTGACACCAGTACGAATGACACGGTGATTGTGTTGGCCAACGGGCAGGCCGGGAACCGGTGTATTGAGAGTGGCACGCCGATGGCTCGGCAATTTCGGGCGGCGTTGCAGTATGTGATGTTGACGTTGGCGAAGATGTTGGTCAACGATGGCGAGCGGGTGACGAAGTTTGTGACGATCCGGGTCATTCGGGCGGCGACGCATTTGGATGCGCGTCGGATTGCTGAGGCGGTGGCCAACTCGATGTTGGTCAAGTGTTCTTGGAATGGAGGGGATCCGAACTGGGGGCGGGTTATGCATGCGGTGGGGTATTCTCGGGCGGCGCGGCTGAAGGAGGAGATGATCGACATTTATTTTGATGGATTGATTGCGGCGCGGGGTGGTTTGTATGCGGGCACGCCGATTGGCGAGTTGAAAAAAGTCACGGCGAAGCGTGATTTTACGGTGACGATTGATCTCAATCTGGGGGCGGCGGACTATCATGTGTACACCAGCGATCTTTCGCAGGAGTATGTGGAGTTTAATTCGCAGGAGTATGCCATTCGGGTGGCGAAGTGAGTTTCAACAGTGTTTTTCCTACGGCGGAGTGATTCATGACAACGGCATTTCATCAACAGATTGGCAAGGCTTCGGTTTTGATTGAAGCGTTGCCGTACATGCAGCAATTCCGCGGCCAAACGTTTGTCATCAAGATTGGCGGCAGTGCCATGGATGATTGGTCCTTGATTGAGGGGTTGTTGCGGGATGTGGTTTTTCTTGAGGGGATTGGGATCAATCCGGTGTTGGTGCATGGCGGAGGCAAAGCGATTTCCAAGGGCATGAGTGAGGCCGGCTTGGAGGCGCGATTTGTCAACGGGTTGCGGGTCACGGATGACGCGGCGATTGGCATTGTGGAAAAAGTGTTGACGCAGGACATCAATCCCCGGCTGGTCCGGGCCATGAATGATTTTGGGGGGCTGGCGGTGGGTATTAATGGCAAGCGAGTCTTTTTGGGGAAGAAGTCGGCGCCGGTGGTGGACAAGGCGAGCGGGGCTCTGGCGGATTTGGGGTGGGTGGGGGAGGTGGTTGATTTCCGGCTCGATGAATTGCAGGCGATTTTGAAGGGGGAGATAGTGCCGGTGGTGTCGCCGATTGCTTCTGAAATTGGATCTGGGCAGGCGTTGAATTGCAATGCGGACGTGGCGGCGGCGGCGCTGGCGGGTCGGCTGAAGGCGGCGAAATTCATTTATCTCAGTGATGTACTTGGGGTGATGCGGGATCCGAAAGATCCAAAAACGCTGATGCCCCATCTGAATCGCGCGGAAGTGCAATCGCTGGTGGCGGATGGCACGATTTCTGGCGGGATGATTCCGAAGGTTGAGTCGGCGTTGGCGGCGCTGGAAGCGGGGGCTGCCAAAGTTCACCTGATTGACGGGCGGCTTCCGCATTCGCTGCTGCTCGAAATTTTTACAAAAGAGGGCATTGGCACGGAGATTGTGTGCTAGGCTCACGCTTTACTTGCGATTTTGGGGCCGATTTTTCCGTCTGTGGTGGATGGAAAAACCGGCCCACTTCTTTTTCCACGATCAGCCATGAAACACCTGCTCTCTCTGGAACAGCTCACCGCCGGTGAGATGGAGGAAATCCTCAGCCTGGCGGCGACCTTGAAAAAGGAACGGGGCACCAAAGCGGCGGTGCAGCACCAACCACTGGCTGGCCAGACGTGGGCCATGATTTTCACGAAGGCGTCGACCCGGACCCGGGTGAGTTTTGAGGTCGGGGTGCGCGAGCTCGGTGGGAATGTGTTTTTTCTCAGTCCGGCCGATTCCCAGCTGGGCCGAGGCGAGCCGATTAAAGACACGGCGCGGGTTTTCGGGCGGATTGCGCATGGGGCGATTATTCGGACATTTGCGCAGCAGGATGTGGTGGATTTTGCGCATTACAGCGGGCTGCCGACGATCAATGCGTTGACGGATGATGAGCACCCGTGCCAGGTGCTGGCGGATTTGCAGACGATGCAGGAAAAGCTGGGTGGGTGGGCCGGGCGCAAGGTGGTTTTTATGGGGGATGGCGACAACAATATGTCGCGTTCGTGGATGTGGGCGGCCGAGCGACTGGGGTTTCAGCTGGTGATTTGCGCGCCGAAAAAGTACCAGCCATCGGTTTCGTATCTGGCTGGTTTTAAGAGTGGTGCGGTGTCGTGTGAGACGGATCCCCAGAAGGCGGCGGCCGGGGCTGATGTTTTGTATACGGATGTTTTTGTCAGCATGGGGCAGGAAGCGGAGGGAGCGCGCCGGCTGGAGGATCTAAAAGCGTACCAGATCAATGCGGAACTGGTGGGGGCGGCCACGCCGGGGGTGATAGTCATGCATTGTTTGCCGGCGTATCGAGGCAAGGAAATCACCGAGGAGGTATTGGAGGCGCATGCGGAGACAATTTTCCAGGAGGCGGAGAACCGCCTGCATGCCCAAAAGGCAGTGATGTCGTTGCTGGCGCGGCCTTGAGCGGTCGGGGTGCGGTCGGGGGGGCGATAGGCCCGGCCTTGCGGGATGGTTGCGGTGGGCATGGGTTTTCTTGGGGGCCCCGGTGGGATGGGGGATGGCAGGAGGAGCGCGGTGAGCGGCTGGACGTGGCGGCGTCGGGGCGGTGGTGAAATGGGGGGTGACAAACCGCCTGTTCTTGGTTAGGCGTTTTGTGTGAAAGGGACTCTCTCTGGATGGCTCATCATTTCTTCGGTGGTGTTGATGGCCAGTTGCACGGTCTCGCGCCCGGCGGCTGGCGCGGGTTCGAGTACCGCCACGGCGCGAGGGACGGGTCAAAAGCCGGATGGTCGATGGCGCTCGTACGAGTCGGGCAAGGCCTCATGGTATGGCGGGCGCTGGCATGGCCGGCGGACCGCCAGTGGCGAACGGTATGACCAACATTCCATGACCGCCGCCCACAAAAAACTTCCGTTCAATACTCGCGTTCGTGTGACCAACCTGAAAACCGGTAAGAGCTGCATCGTCCGCATTAACAATCGCGGGCCATACACCCGCGGGCGGGTCATTGATCTTTCGGTGGCTGCGGCCAAAGAGATTGGCGGTTACGCGAGCGGCGTCAGTGTGGTGAAACTTGAAGTTCAGCGGTAGCGGCTGCCGGATGACGGCTGGCCGTCAAACTTTACAGGCCGGCGCCAACGGCACGGTCTCAATGACATGGCGGGAAATGTGTGGGAGTGGTGTTGGGATTGGTATGGTACTCCCTATGCCGGGGGGACAGATCCACGCGGTGCGAGTTCGGGCCTGTATCGGATCCTTCGCGGCGGCTCGTGGCACGGCGAGGCTTGGAGTAACCGCGTGGCCTTCCGCAACGGCCACGACCCGTCGCTCAAGCTCTTCACCTTCGGGTTCCGCGTAGCCCGAGGACTGTAGCCTCAGGGAGAGCTGGGGGGCGTATGAGGGGGCCATGAGGGGGCATGAGGGCTCATGAGGGCTCATGAGGGCGCTGCACGCTGGTCCGCGAAGGAGGAGGGAGCCTGACGGCTCGGTTTGAGAGGGGGATTGTGGGGGTTG
>CAJBME010000064.1 GCA_903954065.1 uncultured bacterium | reverse complement strand
CGACCCCAGCTACAGAAGACCCCGATACGAAACAACGACGCCGGCGGCCAAGCCGCCACTGTAGCCGGGTACGTTGGCCCCGGTTTCCACAACTGGCCCCAGGCCACATCCCTCAAGACATGGCTCCGAAACCGCTTCTTCGCATCCGGTCCCATGCTAAAAAGACGTTCGGAGAGGCCTTCGGCGCCGCGACCGGGGTCAGCGACCCCAGCTACAAAAAAACCCGCATCCGAAACCACCTACCAGCGGCGACGCCGCCACTGTGGCGAACCACCGCTCCCCTCGCACCCGAGGTCTATCCCTGATCACGGGCCCGCAAATGCGGGAACAAAATCACATCGCGGATCGATTCCGCACCGGTCAGCATCATGACCAGTCGATCGACCCCGAGCCCCAGCCCGCCCGCACTCGGCATTCCATGCTCAAGAGCCAACAGAAATTCTTCATCCAAGCTTTGCACTTCCTCGCCGGCCTGATCCAGCAGCCGTTGGCGCTGCACCACTGGGTCATTGAGTTCGGAATAACCCGGGGAAATTTCCTGGCCATTGATGACGAGTTCGTAGACGTCGACCACTGACGGATCGTCGACATTTTGCCGAGCCAGCGGCACCAGTTCTTTGGGCACGTGGGTGACGAACAATGGATCGAATGTTTTTTCTTCGATCAATTTTTCAAAGATCTGCTGGGTCACCTCATAATCTTCCATGGCTGGAGAGATCTCGACCCCCAGCTCCGCCGCCCGCTCGCGACGTCGTTCGGGTGAATAATCGAACCAGCTGGGATCGATTTCACGCAACAAATCCTTGTAAGCGGCGCGGCGCCATGGGCGTTCAAGATTGATGGTGCGCGTCACTTCACCCGCCGCATTCGTATGCTCAAGGCGAAGGCCGCCGCAGAATTTTTCGGCCAGCTGGCACACCATGTCCTCAACCAAATCCGCCATGACCCGGAAATCCGCTCCCGCCCAATACGCTTCCAGCATGGTGAATTCCGGATTATGCCGACGCGAGATCCCCTCGTTGCGGAAGTTCCGGTTCAATTCAAACACCTTGGGATACCCTCCCACCAACAGCCGCTTCAAATAAAGCTCGGGCGCAATCCGAAGGTAAAACGGCATATTAAGCGCATTGTGATGCGTGACAAATGGCCGAGCCGCCGCCCCCCCAGCCACCGCCTGCAACATCGGCGTCTCAACCTCCAGAAACCCGCGGTCCTGTAAATACCGTCGAATCTCCGCCACCATCAAGCTGCGCTTGAGAAATGTATCCCGGCTCCGCTCGTTGGCCACCAAATCAAGATATCGCTGACGAGATTTGATCTCAGGATCGGTCACTCCATGCCATTTGTCCGGAAGCGGCCGCAAGCTTTTTGAGAGCAGCGTCAGCGCGGTCACTTTGACCGATGGTTCCCCCATTTTAGTGACGAATGTTTCGCCCTCGATCCCCACCCAGTCGCCGATGTCGATTCCGTCTTTCAGCAGCGTCCATTCCGTCTCACCGACGTTTTTCGCATTGAAAAATGCCTGAATGCGACCGCCGAGGTCGGAGACGTCAAAAAACTGGGTTTTCCCCATGTCCCGCCACGACGTGATGCGTCCCAGCACCCGCACCGCCAGCCCCTCAGCAAAAGCGGCCCGCAACTCGCCCGGACGATGTGTCACATCAAAGCGTCCGCCAAATGGGTCAACCCCCAGCGCGCGAATGACCTCGAGCTTGGCGCGGCGCAGAGCCAACAGTTCAGATTCACTGGGAACAAGAGCGGCAGATTCAGATGACGATGGGTCCATGAAGAGTCGGTAGAAGTCAGGGCAATGGCGAAACCCGGCCGGCACCGAAAATCAGCACCCGCCAGACTAGCCCTCTCTCTAAACCACGAATGCCCGGGAACGAACGCAAAAAATAACAAAACCACCACCCCACCCTCAAAAACCAACCCACCCTCACGATGAGGAAAATTGCCGCTTTGCCAGTGCCCCAGCCAGCGTATCAATGGCGTTTGCGCCGCACCCATCGTCATGAAAGCCACCGCCTGCCACCACCCACAACAACCTCAGGAAGTCAACTTACTGGTGGAAAACTGCGTGGCTAAACTTCGATCCCGCGGATTGCGCCGCAGCCAAGGTCTGGAAGCACTGCTCCACCACATGGCCGCCCACCACCGCCCCGCGACTCTCGCCGACCTCTCCCGCGTCCAAGACCTCGCCAGTCTGGATCAGGCCACCATCTACCGCCTGGTCATGAAACTCGAGTCCGCCAGCCTCGTCCGCCGCCTCGGACTGCACGAACGCGCCACTTACTTCCAACTCGTCGTACCCGGCCACCACCACGATTACCTGGTCTGCACCCGCTGCGGGAAAATCGAAGACGTAGAATTAACCTGCCCCGTGGAACCGCTGGAACGCGAAATCATGGCCCGCCGCGGCTACTCCCACGTTTATCACGAATTGGAATTCTTCGGCATCTGCCCCGCATGCGCCCCCGCCACACCCGAGGCCCCCGCTACCCCTTGAGAACCGCACGCGCCACTAAACTGATCAAATCATAGGCCGTCAAAACAAGCAAAATCAAGCCAATCACGCCGCAAAGGACCATCACATGCCCGCCCGCCCGCGCCGCCTCCCGCGCTTCCTGCAGCCCGTTGGTAGCTGCCGCCCGCCCGAGTAGCCACCACCACCGAAGACACACCCACCCAACCCCCACACTCACCAACAAGGACGCCCCAATCCCCGATAGTTGAGCCACATCCGGCCAAACCGCCACCGCCGCGACCCCGGCCCGTAACAACGCCACCCCACACAACCCAGCCACTAAGACCAATAGCCAGCCGCGCCGCTGCCACATCGGCTCCATCACCGCCCGCCCAAGATTCAACCCGGCCGTCGCCACTACCCCAGCTCCAAAAAGCTCCGGTTTTACCTCCGCCACCGGCACCCAGTCCGGCCGCCCCGGATGCCACACCAACGTCGCCGGCCCCAACAAACCATGCCGCGCCAATCCTCCCAGCTCCGCCTCGTCAGCTTCCAAGGGTTCACCCGTCGTTGAGACATACATCCACGTCATGAGGTCGCACTCTAGCGGCTCTTCCCCTCCCCAGCAACTGCCTCCACACCAAACCCTCGCAAGAAGAGTGTCCGCCGGTCTTGCTTTTTATTGTTTTTATGAAAAATCTTGTAATTTGTAAATAGCGTCTGATTATTATGTCCCATGATGACCAGCGATTTTCCGGTTCTCCCTGAGTGGAAGCGCGCGCCGCCTTCGGTGTGGGGCGAGCAGGATGCGGTGGCTTGGCTGCGGAGCTGTCCGTGGTGGATGGGGTGGGCTGGGCTGGTGGGGGTGGCGCTGGTGGCGCATGGGTTAGGTTTACGATTTCTTTTTGGTCCTGAGGCCATGATTTTTCCGGCAGGGATGATCGGGCTGCATGTGGCCAACGTACTGATGATGCGAGCGGGCGGAGCGCTGGTGTTACGGGCGGTCTGGCCGGGGCTGGGGCGGATGAATGTCCGGCGGGCGGCCTGGTGCGGAGCGGCGGTTTTCGCCTGTCATCCGCTGATGAATGCCGGCTTGTATGATGCGCAGAATGTTTCGCTGCCATGGGTGACGCTTTTCACGCAGCTGGCGGTGGCGGGGGTGGCTGGGTTTGCTCTGACCGGCCGACTATCATGGCTCGCCGTTGTGGGACCGGCCGTTTTGATCGCAGGGTATGGGGGCGAGCTCGGGTTTATCCATGCCGGCGCCAGTGCTGTGGTGGCCGCGCTGGTGCTCGCCATGGTTCATCTGCCCTGGTCCCACCTGCGGGCGTTCTGGGCGCGGGAACACCGGCTGGTTCTTATCGGCTCGCTAGCCACCACGGCTCTGCTCGGTCCGCTGCTGGAACGATGGTTCGTCACCGTCACCAGCCTCATCCAGTCCCCAGGCTGGCCGGAACGTCTCGCCACCCAATCCACCCTCTTCTGGGCTTGGGCACTCCACGTCGTCTGGCCCGTCGGTCTCAGCACCCCAACGGCCGCCACCGGCGTCGGCATGGAATCAGCATCCACACTCGCCACGCCCGCCCTCGCCCTGCTGGTTCTGGCCGCCATCGCCGGCCTAGGATGGCGGCGCACCCGCGGGACCAGCCTGCTGCTCACCCTCACCCTGCTGCCGCTGCTGGCCGGATTCATCCTCCTGCAACTCCAACCCACCACCGGCTGCCAGCTCTACCCAGCCCTGCCCTGGACCGCCCTACTCGCCGGCGCCGGCCTCAGCCGGATCTGGTCATGGCGCCCACCCGTGATGATCATCATCATGGCCATCCTGCTCTCCGCCCAAGCGACGTCCTCCGCCCGCCAGACCGCGAGCCAACCGACTCCAAGGCGCCTCCCCGACCAGAACCCGCCCGCTAGCATAGTCGCCATGCAGGTCGTCACCGACCCAACGGATCGCACGCCCTAAGCCGCCAGCCGGTCGACATCACCGGCCCCACCCATTCCGACTAGCTCCCACGATTTACGCTTTCGCCTTGTTGATTCGGACGTTGCGGAAAAAAATCGGTGCCCCCGCGTGCTTCCCTTGCAGACCGATTTTCCCTTTCGTGGCCAGCGTGGCAAATGGCCGCGGCATCCACGAAGGAATTTCCGAGCCATCCGGATTCTTTTTGCCATCGGTCCAAAGAGCCATGTCCATCTCGGTGACGGTCTCGCCATTTAATACCACCGTGAGCTTCTGTCCCATGGCCGAAACCGTCATCCGGTTCCACTCGCCAGGCTTTTTCACCGCGCTTTTCTTCGGAGCCAAATGCCCGAAAACAGCCGCACACTGCCACGTCTTGGCCACCGCGCTCCACTGCTTGGAATGATCATCCGCAATCTGGATCTCCACCGCATTCGGAATCCAGTCGACCGTGTCCGTCGCATAGACCAATACTCCACTGTTGGTCCCATCCGCCGTTTTGAATTCCAAATCGAGCGTGAAATTTTCATACTCGCGGGTCGTCCAGATCGCCTCATCCTCGCTGGCCGTCATGACGCCGTCCGCCACCGTCCACACGCCATCCTTAAACGACGCATCCGATAAATCCGCTTTAAAGAGAGCAGGCCAGGCCGCCACGTCAGGATGACCCGAGGCCACGGGCGATTCAGCAAAACCAGTCACCGCTCCGGCCGCCGCCACCGCCGCCGCCGACAAGGAATAAAGAAGATTTTTCATAGTCCCCCTGTCTCCACGAAAAAACGAGCGCTGGCAACTCCGCAAATCACCCCCATGACCCGAAAAAACCGCTGCAGCGGGCCCCAACTCGGCCCCAACCCGCTCCGCAGATCCCGTGATCCGGTAGCGCTTTTTTTTGACACTGTGGACGCGATGGCTAATGACATGGATGGCGAAACCGAAGATCCTGGTCGCCGATCCCATTTCTGAGATCGGTATTGAAGAATTGAAGGCTGATCCACGTCTCGAAGTGGACGTGCGCATCGGCATCAAACCCGATGAATTGCTGGCGTCAGCACACGAATACAACGGCATCATCGTCCGCTCCCAAACCAAGATCACCGCCGAGGTCTTCGCCAAAGCCACTCAGCTCAAAGCCGTCGGCCGCGCCGGCGTCGGCGTCGATAACATCGATGTGCCCGCCGCCACGACCGCCGGCGTCGTCGTCATGAATACCCCAGGAGGGAATACCATCTCGACCGCAGAACACGCCTTCACCCTCATGGTCTCCCTCGCCCGCCACATCCCGCAAGCCCACGCCAGCGTGATCAATGGCCGCTGGGAACGGAAAAAATTCGAGGGTGTGGAATTAAATGGCAAAACCCTCGCCATCCTCGGCATGGGACGCATCGGCGGCGAATTCGCCAAACGCGCCCAAGCCTTTAACATGCGCGTCGTCGCCTATGACCCGTACCTCAGCGCCCAACGAGCCCAGACCCTGCGCGTCGAATTAAAGGAAACCGTGGAAGAAGCCGTCGCCGAGGCCGACTTCATCACCGTTCACATGCCCCTGACCAAGGAAACCAAAGGCATGCTCAACGCCACCCGCATGGCCTCCATGAAACCCGGCGTGCGTCTCATCAACTGCGCCCGCGGCGGCCTGATCGACGAAACCGCCCTGCTCGAAGCCCTCGAATCCGGCAAGGTGGCCGGGGCCGCCCTCGACGTCTTCGAAGTCGAACCCCCCGCCGCCGACCACCCGCTTTTCAAACAGCCCAACGTCGTCCTCACCCCACACCTCGGCGCCTCCACCGCCGAAGCGCAGGAAAACGTCGGTATCGAGGTCGCCCGCCAAATCCGTGACTACCTCCTCGATGGCGCCGTCGTCAATGCGGTCAATATGCCCAATATCGATCCAAAAACCATGGAACAAGTGGGCCCGTTCCTCGCCTTCGCCGAATCCCTCGGACGCGTGCTCAGCCAGCTGGCCCCGTCTCAACCGGATGTCATCCGCGTCAATTACGCCGGCAAAATCGCCGACCTCGACACCGCCCTCATCTCTCGCGCCGCCCTCAAAGGGTTTCTCGAACGCGCCAGCTCGGAGGAAACCGTCAACTTCCTCAACGCCCCCAGCATGGCCGAACGCAAAGGCCTCCGCTTTACCGAAAGCCGCCTCGCCGAAGCCGCCGAATTCGCCGACCTCATCGAAATCAGCGTCGGCCGCGAAGGCGAACGGACCACCGTCGCCGGCACCTTCTTCGGGAAAAGCCCCCGTATCGTCAAAATAGCCAACCGCCGCATGGAAATCGTGCCCGAAGGATGGTTGTTGCTGCTCGAAAACAAAGACCGCCCAGGCATGGTCGGAGCCTACGGCACCCTGCTCGGCCAGCACGGCGTCAACATCGCCCACATGAGCCTCAGCCGAGATATTAAAGACGGCACCGCCCTCGTCGTCCTCAACCTCGACGGGCAGCCCGCCGAAACAGTGCTCGCCGATTTGCGCGCCCTGCCGGACGTCACGTCCGTGCGATTGGTCGGCCTCTAGCCCGCCCCCCAGTCGCAT
>CAJBME010000063.1 GCA_903954065.1 uncultured bacterium | reverse complement strand
GGCGTACCCGGCTACAGCGGCGGCGCCGAACGTCTCTCCGAACTTCTTTTTGGCAGGTGACCGGATGCGAGGAAGCGGATTCGGAGCCGTGTTTTGATTGATGTGGCCTGGGGGCCAAGTAAGGAAACCGGGGCCGGCGTACCCGGCTCAGCGGCGGCGTCGAACGTTTCTCTGAACGTGTTTTTGTGCCGGGCCGCCGACCGGGTTCGAATCAGTATATTCGTGTCCGTGGTTTGAAGGACGTGGCTTGGGTCTGCAGAATATCTCCTTCCGCATTCATCCTGCGTTGCTTTGCAAATGCCCTGACTTGGCCCACGCACCAATGGCCCCGCGTACGCACCTGCGAAGACGCCTTCCGCCTCGTTGTCGTTGTCACTCGGCGGGGCGCCTCGAGGACGAACGCACCCTCGTGATGGCCCCGTCGTAAGTCTCCGCATTCCGGGCCCACAGGCCAAAATACCGTTGGTAGAACCGCATTGACAACGCGGAACCAATTCTTATTGCTCCTTTGCCAGAAATCACACTTTCCTCACATGACCCATGCATCCCTTTCCATCGCCGGCTTTCAGAAGTAACCTCTGGGTTTCCGGAGTGAGTTATCACTTTTAGCCATACGGCGGGCGGTGTCCGCTGGGGAGCCGCCCGGCATCCGGATGACTTTATGACCGCCGGACGCTCCAGACGGCGATGAGTAGGCTGAGCACGGAGGCTGGCAGCAATCCGAGGCAGAGTCCGAGGATTTTGGCAGTGTGCCCGGGGGCTAGATTGAGGTGGTAGCCGGGCAGGCGGCGGGAGGCGATGCCGATGAGATCATCGCGATCGAGCAGCCAGCTGAGGCTGGACGAGACGAAGTCGTAAGCGACGGGATTGACGCGGGTCGTTTCGCGATCGGGATCGATGAGGGCAGCATTTCCGACGACGACCAGTCGCGAAGCGGCGGCGCTGAGGCGTTGGTCTTGCTGGGCGCCGCGTTCGATGGAGGCGGCGAGGATGAGTGGGTCGGGGGCGCCGGTATCGGCCTCATCGCGACGTGGAGTGGGGTCATCGGGGCGTGATTCGCCCCAATAATCAGTTCGGGCAAAGGAGAGAGGCGTGACCTCGAGGGCGCCGGCGCGCAGGCGGCGGCTGTCTTCCTCGAGCCGCAGGGTTTTGCTTTGCTCGGGAAAAGTGATGGCCGTGCCGCCAAGGGGGGCGGTGATGGTTGCCTCCGGGTTGAAGGCGGCTGGGACCTCGAGTTCTTTGCGTGTCCCCTGGGCCGTAGTCAGAACCTTGAGGACCCGGTCCGGCCGCGGACGCACGCCGTAGGTGGCGAGAAAGGAGTCGAGGCGGGGCGTGTCAGTGGCTGGATCGAGCAGCAGGAACAGTCCGGCTCCTTTGCGGGTCGTCCACCAGGCTTCGAGCATCTCGATTTCACGCTGGGTGAAATCCAGACCTGGGCGAATGGAGACGAGAGTAGCGGCGTCGCTGGGGATTTCCGCGAGTCCGGTCAGGCCTAGAGTGCGCACGTGGGCGTCTTGTTTGGCGGCCATGTCCCAAAGGACGTTTTCGGCGGTGATGGGTTGTCCTCCGGGGCCGCGGGCGGACGGCAGGTTGCCGATGTTGCCGGTCAGCACGTAGATGACAGGCGGGGATTTTTGATTGACTCCGATGAGCGAGGACGTCAGCAAGTCCTCACCGCGAAACTCCATGAGGCGGCGTTGCGGGCCTTCTTCGTCGTAGGTGAAAACTTGAGCGGCACTGACGAAGCGGGTCCGGCGGGCGGCGACTTCCCCGGTGGGGGTGGTGCCGACGCCAGCCTTCGGCGCGGCCGCCTGCTTGCTCACGATCAAGCCATTTTGATTCACGCTCAGAGCGTATTTTTTCTCGATCTCCAGCCGCCGACTCGGCTCGCGGTTGAGATCGAGGTAATCGATGTCGAGCCGGGCGCGGGCCGTGCGCTTGTATTCCTCGAGCAGGGCTCG
>CAJBME010000062.1 GCA_903954065.1 uncultured bacterium | reverse complement strand
CGCAAATCCGCATTTGCGCATCTGGGCGGGCGATCGAGGTTGCTCTATGGTTTCGACTGCGGAGTGCGGCGAGCCGGGTATTTTTCCTCATGAATCTTTTCTACCGGACTGGGTTGGCTGGCATGACTGCGGTGGTGGGTTTGTGGGTGGCGGTCGCGGGCGTGTCGTGCACGCCGCGACCAGCGGTGGTGCCGCCGCCGCGGGTATTGCCATTGATCATCGCTCATCGCGGAGCCTCTGGGCATGCGCCGGAGAATACGCTGGCTGCGTTCAAGCTGGCCTGGGAACAGGAAGCGGACGGCATTGAAGGAGACTTTCACCTGACGAAGGATGGTCACATCATCTGCCTGCATGACGCCGACACCAAACGTACGTCAGCAGGCGGGGTGCTTAAAAACGTCCGTGAGTCGACGTTGGCAGAACTGCGTGCGCTCGATGTCGGACTGTGGAAAGGAGAGGCGTTTCGTGGTGAAACTATCCCTACTCTAGAAGAAGTGATGGCCGTTGTTCCATCGGGGAAGGCGTTTTTTCTCGAGGTTAAGTGTGGGCCGGAAATTGTGCCGGCTCTTCTCGCCGCCTTGGAAGCTGGTCCGCTGACCCGTGAACAGGTGACTGTGATCTCGTTCAACGATAATATGATTCGTTCCTTTAAAGCCGAGGCGCCCGATTGGCGTGCTTCATGGCTGGTCTCAGTCGAGCCCGACGCCGGGGGGGCGCCGCAGCCATCGATTTTTGCCCTGCTCGACACCTTAAGTCGACTGTCCGCCGAGGGGGTCGGGTTGCAGGCGGACCAGTCACTTGATGCGCGATACTTCGATGAATTGCGGGCCGTTGGATTTGAGAGACATATCTGGACAGTGAATAGCCCGGTGGCGGCTCGTCGTTTTGTCGCCTTTGGGGTGGATTCCATTACCACTGACGTTCCCGGGGCCTTGCGTGAAGCGCTGCGCACTGGCCAAGATTAGCGTCGGGGATGCCGCGATGGGAGCAGGCCCACTGAGGGAGAGTCGGGAGGCTTGTCAATTTCCCAAGGATGGACGGAAGTCCGGAGAGAGCGGGCGCAAGCTGAGCTTGGCGGAAAATAAAAGTACCGACGGTCGGACTCGAACCGACACATCCGTGAGGATACCAGATTTTGAGTCTAGCGCGTCTACCATTTCACCACGTCGGCCTGTGGGAACCATCATATCCGCAGCTCGCTCGTCTGCAACTCCCGAGTGCAGGGAATGAACAACAGACGCAAAAATCAGCCATTCCGGGGCGCTGAGTGCGCTGAAGAACGCGAGGAGAAGTGGAAATAAGGGGCGGTTCGGTAGAATTATTACAAAAATTATTGAAATTATAAGATTATACTGCTATGAGTTGGCTTCAGTCCTTCATTCTTGTATTTTCATTTTCAATTTGAACCGGGGTGTGTGCGCCCCACGTGCCTATGAGTGTGCATCGAGAGACCAATCATCCGGGAGCGATCCCCAATTTTCCCTTTCAAGAACAACCTGTCTCGACGGCTGGTGCTGCGACGGGTCGACCGGTGGCGGATTTGCGGGCGGCGCTGGACGCTGCGGTGCAGACGGCATTGAGGTCATTTCACGAATACATGGAGGCGGTGGCGCCGGCGCAGGGGCCTGCGGCGGGTGGGGAACTCTCGAGTGGGGCGTTAGCGGTTGGGGACTTGGCGATGGATTTGGGAAGGTTTTCCGTGGGGCGGGGGTTAGCGGGGTCGATGGGGGCGCCGGGTCGGGCTTTCCCTCTAGGGCAGATTGAGACTGGGGTGTCGCCGAGGGCGGTGATGTCACCGGACCAACAGGGGCGGCTGAATGAAGCCTTAGCGCTGGCTTTTTCGGTGGATTTAGGTGGTGCGGTGGAGGCGGAGGAGCCAGTGCGATGGTCGCAGCGGGCCCCGGAGCGGCCTCCGGTCATGAAGATGGCGGAGGAGCTGGGAGAAGTTGGAGAGTCGGCGCTTCCGGTGGTGCCGCCACCGGTCTATTCGCCCTTTACGCTTGTTTCGCCGCCGCCAGCGGGGCCGTTTTCGACCCCTCATTCGGCCTTTATTCCGGGGGCGACGGTGGCTCCGGCGGCTTTGGTGGCCGCGGCGCCGCCACTTCCGGTGGGTGCTCCGGTAGTTTCACCCTTTCAGTTGGTGCAGCCTTCGGTAGTTGCGGCGGTGCCTGCGGTTTCGGGGGATGGGGCGAGTCATGCCAGCTGGCCGACGTCTCCCTTTTTTGGGGCGGCTCAGGCGTCCACGGGGTCGACGCCCCCGGTGGAGTTGCCGCCGGTGGTGGCATTTTCTGGGGTGGCGGGGGGAGCGGGCTCGTTGCCGATTCCGCCGTCGGGCGGGGCGGGGGCGCCTTCGTCGTCGGGTGTCAATTTTTCTGACTTATTGCGCACCAACGGTCAGCGTTAGGCGGACCAGTCAGTGGGGTCGGCCTCGATGGCGATCATTTCTGCGCGATCAGGCCCCAGATTGAGCCATTGGAGGTGGCGGGCGAGGCCGATGGCGGGTGGTAGTTGACGAGCCCAGGTCAGGATGGCGTCCAATTCCTCCCGGCCGCCCGGGTGTCCGGGATACGCGACGACGGTGAGGATGCCGCCCGGGGTGAGGAGTGTGAGCAGGTCCTGCAGGGCGGTCAGAGTGGTGGCGGTGCTGGTGGTGATGGCGTGATCGGTGCCGGGCAGGTAGCCGAGGTTAAAGATGACGGCTTGCAGCTGGGTGACGCCTTGGTCGGCCAGCGATTGTTTCATGGATTCGTGTCCGCAGGCATGAAGTTGCAGCGCGGCTTTGGGAGCGGCCAGCGTGAGCCAGCGCTGCTGGGTGGCGGCGAGCGCTGCGGGTTGCACATCGCAGGCGTGGACGACGCCCTCCGGGCCCAGCAGGCGGGCCAGAAACACAGTGTCGTGACCACGGCCAGCGGTGGCATCGACCCCGATCCCTCCCGCGCGCACCCGGGGGCGCATGTATTCATGAGCGGCAGTGACGGCGGCAGTCATCGACCCAAAATGTTCACGAAAGCGGTTTTCGGCAAGCCGTCATCGGGGCCTCTGGAATAGTTTTCTGCGTGCGAGTGGCAGGGGATGTCCGTTGCGTGTCGATGATTTTTGCGGTACACTTTCTTTATCGGGCGGGGCGGTATTTTCTGCTCTGGCCCGCGCCGATTGCCCCTTATGCCCAGCTATCAGACCATCTTTTTTGTGATCAGTCTTGTGTGCGCTGTTCCTGTCCTTTTTTGGTACTACCGGCGCCATCCGCACCCGAGATTCCGCCCCAAGGCCGGGGAAATGGTGATGGTCACGCTCTTTGCTGGGTTGCTTTCGCTGGGTGGGTCGCTGCTGATCGGGGGCATGATGGATGATCCTGAACAATTCAGACCGGGAGCGTCCATGGGTTCCATCCCAATGCCCTCCGCTCAGGGCGGCGCCGACGAAGACATGGATTCCTCAAAGGATGATCGCAAGGATTCCAAAAAATCCGAGTCGGGTTCGCGGAATGGACGCAGTGATGACAGCGGCAGTCGCCGTTAATGCGGATCTTCTGTAGCCGTGGGTCGCTGACCCCGGTCGCGGCGCCGAACGTTTTTTTAGCAGGTGACCGGCCGCGTAAAAGCGGATTCGGAGCCGAGGTCCGAGGCACGCAACCTATGCGGCGTTCCT
>CAJBME010000061.1 GCA_903954065.1 uncultured bacterium | reverse complement strand
GCTGGCCCCGGTTTCCACACTTGGCCCTCAGGCCACATCCCTCAAACGCCGGACACGAACGCATTGATTCGAATCCGATCCCCGGCACCCGCCCCAAAAGGACGATCGGAGAGACGTTCGGCGCCGCCACTGTAGCCGGGCACGCTGGCCCCGGTTTCCACACTTGGCCCTCAGGCCACATCCCTCAAACGCCGGATCGGAAACGCCATCGTCCCATCTGCCCTAACGGGGCAACGCATACCAGCTCAGGGCATCGCCCTGGGAACCGCATCCTATAATAATAGATGTGTTCTGAAGGAACACCGTATAGGAAGGGCCCGCTCGCCGGTGGCGTTTGATGTATCCCGGCCTCAGGCGGAGCGTGGCCACACTCCTAAGGCGGCCAGTTTTGATTCTAAGGCGGCGTGGTCTTTCCAATCGTAAGTAAACACCTGTAATCCGTGGGCGGCTCCGGCTTCGGTATTGGCGGGAGCATCGTCCAGATACAGAGTGGCGGTCGGGTCGACACCCGCCAGGGCAATGAGATCCTGATAGATTTTGGCTTCGGGTTTCGCCGAGCCGGCTTCATGCGAATAAATACCGCCGCGGAAATGGCCGAAGACGGGGTAAGCCGCCCGCAAGTAATCGAGATGGAGCCCGCTGGTATTGGAAAGCAAATACAAGGGTAGCCGCTCAGCTAGGTGCTCGACCACCTGCACCATGGGGGAATTTTCTTCGAAAATATCGCAATAAGCGGCCACGAAGGCTTCATCACTTCCACGGAAACTTGTGTGAGCGCGGCCTTGAGCGACGAATTCTTCGCTGCTGAGCCGTCCGTCCTCCATCTGAATGATCAACGGTCGCAGCGTGGTTTCCAGTGCCTCGGGCCCGAGTGGGCTGTTCTCGGCCAGCTTTTTCATGGCCCGGGTGAAGTCGAACGTCACCAGCACGTTACCGATGTCAAAGAACAGGGATGAAAGCATGGGGGTGGCGGACATGATGGACGGGTGGTGGTTGGCGAGTGGCGGCGGATCGAAAGCTAAAGGCGAGGCGGTGCGGCGGATTCCAAATCGTCGAGGATAGCGCGGGCGGCGATCAAGGCTCCCGCTGGGCGGCGATGCTTCCAGGCGGCATCGCGCATTGTCCCCCAGGCGCCGGATGTCACCAGTTGCTGGATTGTCGATCCGAGCGCGGCGGGGTCTTCCTCAAGCAGGCCGCTGCCGCGTCGCTGGACGAGCTCGACGTTGCCCTCTTCTTGGCCGGGCACCACTTTGACGAGGATGCTGGGACGCCCGGCGGCGCCGGTTTCGTGAGTGGTGGCTCCGCCGGCTTTGGCGATGATCAAATCATGGCTCATCATGAGGCGGGGGACATCGCGGGTCCACCCAAGTACCGAAACCGTCCGGTCAGGATACTCGACGGAAATGTCCTGCACCACGCCGCCGAGGCGCTGGACGTGGCGGCCTAAGACAATCGTGATTTCCAGAAACGACGGGCCATCCCGCAAAAGTGAACGCAACGACGTGGCAAAATGCGCGCGGTTGACCGCTGGAAAAAATAACACGCGGCGGGGAAGATCGCCGGCGGGATGAGGGTTGGTCGATTCCGCAAAGACCGGGTCCACCGGAAATCCTGTCTCGACCACCGCGGTCTCGGGCCCCGCCCATTTCCGCAACAGGCCAGCCGAAACCTCGTCCGCAGCGAAATAAGCACGCACCGCGTCACACCGCCAGATCGGATGGATGCTGATCGAGTCAGTCACGACCGAATACACCGGGATGGGCCACCGCCCTAATAACTGGTTCAGCAAATGAGGGAATAACGGAAAAGTGCAGACAATGGCCGCCGGCGGGTCGCGCGTCAGATCCGCGGCCAGCGCGCTCCGCACCGGTTGCAACGCCTGCAATGGATCGCTCTCCGGCGGAATCAGTCCGGGCGAATAGTACAGCCAGCGCCAAACCCACGGCGCATGCGTGATCAGCCAGCCATACACTCTCTCTAGGATCCCGCCCGCCCACGGCCGTTTCTCTCGAATAAAATCTCTCACGTCCACCCGCACCCTCTCCCCGGCTTCGCGCCGCAGTCCCTCCGCCAGCCCCCGCGCCGCACTGTTGTGTCCGTCCCCAAAGGAGGCGGTGAGAATGAGCACACGGGGGGTCGACATGGAACGAGCAATAGGGAAAAAACTCGATTTTTAGCATGGCACGCCGAGTCGTTCTTGAAAACTTAAGATTAGTGAAATACTAGTCACACATCAAACTCTCTCTTCCCAGTCGAATGTCCCTGCTGCGTTCCTCGCCGCAACGCCACCCCGCCCGATGGCAGACGTGGCTGTGGGCGGCGGGTGCTTGGGTTTGGATGGCCCAAGCGGTGTTGCAAAATGACGGGGTGGTGCCGGCCACCGCCCAAGCGTCGCTCGGCACTGTGAGTGAAGGCTTGTCCACCGCTTGGACGCCGCCCGTGCCGGCCTACCGGCCTTCCGCCCTCCAAGCGCCGCCTCCGCCCGTCCTAGATGCCGCCGCGCAGATAAAGCAGCTTTCATCCCGCGGTGGTTCCTGGTATTCGCTGACGGCTCCGGTGCGTCTCAGCCTGGATCAGGCCGCTCGCGCCGCCGGCGGACGGCCGCCGTGGCGCCAACTGGTCATCGAAGGGACCGGCGAACACGAAGGGAGCGCCATTGACCTTCAATTTGCCCTCGCCGCCCGTCCGGCGGCTACCCCGCCCGCCTCATCAGATTTTTACGACGCCCATTTTGTCATTGGCAATGGATCCCGCTCCGGTGACGGAACCATCGAGCGCACGGCACGGGCCATGGATTCTCACGCACTCGTCATCGCCCTCGTCGGTGACTTTGCCCATCGCGAACCCACCGCCGCCCAGCTGCGCGCCCTGACCGAGTTGGTCGATTACGCCCGGGCCAAAATCGGGATTATCCCGGCCGTCGTGGGCGATGCCTCTCGGGCCCCGCTGGCCGGCCAAGTTCTCAAAGCCGCGTACAATTCCACCCTGTCCGATCGTCCAGTCGAGGATCCGCCGCGTATCTAGTCTGACATGGTCATCGGCATTACTGGAGCCACCGGATTCGTGGGACGCCACGTCTCAGCCCTCGCACTCACCCAAGGGCATGAGGTCGTCGCCTTCTCGCGCCAGCCCACGGCGCCAGTCGCCGGTGCCCGCGAGGTTCGGTCATGGTCTGCCGACACTCCGCCCGATCTCAGCGGACTGGATGCCGTTATCCACCTCGCCGGCGCCTCGGTCCTCGGCCTCTGGACTCGCAAAAAACGCGAAGCCATCCGCTCCAGTCGCGTCCTCGGCACCCGCCAATTGGTCGCAGCCCTGCACCAGTCCCCATCCCAGTCGCGCCCGACCTCCTTCGTCTGCGCCTCCGCCATCGGCTTTTACGGCAACCGCGGCGATGAGGAATTGACCGAATCTTCTGCTCCTGGCACAGGGTTTTTAGCCGACGTCACTCAAGCGTGGGAAGTCGAAGCCCTGCGCGCCCAAGCCGCCGGCGTCCGCGTCGTGTGCGGGCGCATCGGCCTCGTGCTCGGATCCGGCGGCGGCGCTTGGCCCATCCTCCACACCGTCTTCCGCAGCGGCCTCGGCGGACGCCTCGGATCCGGTCGCCAATGGACATCCTGGGTGCACGTCAATGACGTCGCCCGCCTGCTGCTCACCGCCGCCACCCACCCGCAGTGGCACGGGGTCATGAATGTGGTCAGCCCCCATCCCGTCACCAATACCGAACTCACCCGCACGCTGGCCCAATCCCTGCACCGCCCCGCCATCCTGCCCGTGCCCGCCCCACTACTCAAAACCCTCCTCCGCGATCAAGCCGGACTCTTTCTCGACAGCCAACGCGTCACCCCCAAAGTCGCCCTCGACCACGGGTTCACCCACTCCTTCCCCACCCTCCACACCGCCGTCAAAAACCTCATCGGGAATTAAAGAATCGATAAAAAACTGCATAAAAAAACCGCGCCACTGCATGAACAGTGAGGCGGTTGGAAATGCTATTACTACGGCGTCTGCTCGGTCGGAAATCACAGGGCTTTTTAAAGCATTAGCCATTTACCGTAAGGGGATTGCCGTTCGTGGACGCGTTGGGCGATGCTCGCGCAATCTAAGAACGAAAGTCATGGCATGAATCTTATGATGTAAATCAACCTTGTGTTGACTATGATGTGGTGAGGTCACGAAAAGATACGACTCTTCATATTCAAACTTCATGCCAATAAGGCGAAGCCTTGAATTGGGGCATTTTCCTCTTTGAAATAATAGTTCCACCGGGCAGCCAATAAGACATCAGGTGCTGTGTGGCTGGAGATGAAACTGAGAATGGAGCTATTGAATTCCACGCTTCCGGGACCGAGGGAAAAATTCTTGCTGTGGGGGCCGAAGAGCCAAAAAAGAGGCTGTGATCAAAGTCAGGGATACAGTTGAGTCCGAGCAGCGTGGATCGGCGGAAGTGGCGGTGAGGGACTGCGGAGCAACGCCATTCAGGGCCGGGGAAACGTAAGTGGTTTGACCCTGAAGAATGCGCGGCTTGTTGAGGAATTCGCATCCAACAATATCTTAAACTTCCACACCTTATTCAGTGGCCATTCTGTATGATCTTCTGAAATAATATTCGGATCAGCTTCTGTCCATACAACCAGATCCGATGATTGTTCGAGCTTCATCCATAAAGTCTCCATTGATTGGACTGGCATTGATACGGTTAAAAAAGCTTCCTCCGAGGAACTGTTGAGGGACAGTATCGGCAAAGAAGAAATGGGGATACTGTCGACGGTCATGGGGTCAGTCTGATACGATAACTCCTCAATATTAGACAAGCCATCACCGTCTGCATCATCACCCCTCGTTCCGAGCAATTCAGGGAGTGAGTATTTGGTCGCAAACTCATTGTACGTGGCGGTGATGAATCCTTCCATGAGGCTATTCGCAAGAATTCCAGGATTATCTGTTAAAAGAAGGTCAGCTCCATCGCGCACGTATTTGAGTACATTTCCTGCATCTACTCCATACACACCGACTTGTAGGCCATGGTTGTGGGCCAGAATGAAATCGTCAGCGCTGAAACTGTTCGGCCAGAAACTCAATCCATCCCACCCTTGTAGCTTCATCGATGAAAGGTATGCGGATCCTAGAGAAGTGGGGGTGCCCCCAGACACCAGCCAATAGGCATAGTTTGGTTTTAGAGCGACGTATTGAGTCAATGCAGCTGCGGGGCTCGTCGAACCAGGTGTATAAAGAAGGATAGAGACACGGTCTTCGGGGAAATCAGCGGCCTCAATTGCGGCAATAATAGCTTCTGTCTCATTGACTTTCGGTTCGATCAAGACTCGTGCACGCTGAGTTTTTAAAAACTCAAGAGAGGACCTTAAGCTGGGTATTTTCCGGCCAATAAACTGAGGATTAAATTTGATCCCTGCATCTGCCAGCTGAAGTTCATCCCACGTGAGCGACGCCACAAGACCTTTCTTGTCGGTTGTTCGGTCGATCGTTGCGTCATGCAGACAAATGGGCACACGGTCCGCAGACATCTGAACATCAAGCTCGATAACTTGAGCGCCAGCCTTAATCACCGCGGCATAACTCTCAAGCGTGTGCTCAGGATGGCCCCAGAGATTTCCTCTGTGCGATCGAACCTCAGCCGCCATACCGTAATCTGAACTGACGCCTGCACATACCGCCACACCATAAAAAATGTTGAGAGTGATCCTGATCGTTTTACGACACTGAGACCATTTTACTATGGTTGGTAAGAGACTTTTCATCAAAAATGCAAAAATGATGTAATTAAGAACGCTGTTTAATTGAGTGATTATGTTTGTACGATGATAATTCCTATCTTTATACTCTGCTCCGATTATATCACAAAATCGAGCATTGTGTCGTGCGTCTAATGCTTTGTGCAAGTGTAGCACACCGATGGATAAACGCAACGGCGTTCAAGACAATAAGTCCTAAAGAGGCACGGGAAGCGCGCGATTGCGTTCTGGCTCGATCTCACGGGAGATTAAATACACTAACGTAGGGGCCGGCGGGCGTGGGTGAAGCGCGGGCGACACATGCGAGACACCCACCCATTCATTTGATTCCAGTCCGATGGTAAAAACGGGTGTCTCAGATTCACCTTCACTGTGCTTCGCATAAATCGGCTGCGCAGCATTCAGGGAGCAGCGGGGGGAGAAGAGGCTTATAAAGTGTTGGCTAAATACCTCAAAGAGCCAGAATCTGGCAGGCTGCAGAGAGTTTAGAGAGTCACAAAGACGGGATCCTTTCGTTTCACCGGCTCAATGTGCCGGCGACAATAAACGTGACGTTTTTAAGTGCCACTCTGGACTAATTAGGAGGCCATAAGCTTTCTTATTTATTCCAATCTGAAAATTTTCGTGAGCCATTTGCGTCCTTTCGTGTTCAGGGGTATTTCGACATGCAGGTGTATCTGATTGGCCACCAATTGAATCATGATGTAGACAAAAATGAACCAAGGGATGTAGAGCAGTCCGTGGATCTCGAAGTTGAGCTTCAGAAGGATCTGGCGGCCGTACCGCAGGATGAGTTCGTGAACCATGTAGAACGCAAAACTGGCCTCTCCTAGGAAGACTATGCGATCGGAGGTTAGGAACCAACTTTTTGTATCCCTCCGGAATGCGATGCCTAGCACAACAAGCAGGCAACCGGGTAGGAATAAAGGACTTCCGGGGGTGGGCGCATTGCGGTAGTATTCCACGGCCATGAGACTCGCGAACCACAGAATGCCCAGTGGCAGTAGCCATTTCATCCAAGACCTGTCATGCGTGGGGAACCGCTGGTAGAAAAGGAATGCCATGATGCCGAGTATATAATCCGCTAGGCGAAACGGCGCGCGCTCGGCATGCACCAATACACTCGGGTCGCCTGGTTCGATGTAGAAATACATAGTGGCGATGGCTATCGCTGCGAACAAGGAAGCGAGTATCAATATCTTTTGTCGCCCGGATCTTAGCATCAACGCGAAGATGATCGGTGTGCTGAGGTAGAAGAACATCTCGGTGCTCAGGGTCCAAGAAACCTTGTTGGGACCGAAACCGACAAAGCCAAAGGGGCTCCATTCCTGCAACAACGCGATGTGGAACGGTAGGTTCTGCACCTGAATTGGGGCGGTGTTGCTGTTTAACCCCAGCGGCAGGCAGATCAACAGTGTGATTAGGTGCAACGGGAAGATGCGAGAGATCCGGGCGATAATAAACCGACCGGAATTAGCGAGGGTAGGAACGTAGTTGTCATCGCCGTAGTAAACATGCGTCATGATGAATCCGCTGAGCACGAAGAACACCGATACCCCGAGGTGTCCCTGCAACGGAGCCTGCGGATGCCCCAGCCATTCTAGGCCTGGTAACATGCTGGCATGGAGCGAGAAGACGATGAAGGCCGCGTAGAACCGGAGGGCTGTTAGGGGGCGAATGTGTGCCTTGCTCATCACAGGAACTTGTTTCCTCGTTCTTGCGCTGGCGACGATGGGTGAGTGGGGCATTTGAGGTGGAGGGACAAATTGGTGAAATATGGCTCATTGTCACATTAAAAAGACAACAGAGTTTAAAAAAATTAGACTGATTGGCTGAAATTGGGTGTGTCGGCTGAAAGAGTTGATCCTAGGGCGTATTGATTTATTGAAGTAGAATGTAATCTATTGAGCAAGCGAGTGTTGAGCAAGCG
>CAJBME010000060.1 GCA_903954065.1 uncultured bacterium | reverse complement strand
CAACGGGCGGCCCAAGAAGCGGAAAAAAGCGGAATAATACCGCACAGTTCCGGTTCATCGGACGCCCCCCTCGCAGGCGCGACCAGGGTCATACCCGGTGGCCCGGTGCTCTTGGAGTGCTGCGATATTCTCCAGCACCCGATGGGTGAATCCCGCAGATCGTGTGCCGGTCCCACCTGGTTCCTTGGGCGTTACCGTTTTATCCATCACACCCGTCGAAAGCACGCCAGTCCGCTGGGCTCCTGCCCTTGGTCCGGTCAGGCGGACAGGCAACTACGGCCCGGTTTGTTTTTGGAGACGCTTCTCCAGAACCATGCCGGCGCCACCCGCCAACTGCAGACCCCGCAACAGCGACGACCCCATTGGCGCGCGCGCTCCATCAACCGGCCCCACGGGACACGGTTGCCAATCACCAGCAAGTTTCCTCCGGGTTTCAGCTTCCACCGTCTCGTGGGAACTGGCCCGCCATTTGGATCGCCGATCCCCAATATCCTCAACAAACCTGGCCGGCGCCCCCCCAACTCCCGGTTTGACTCCCAGGCCGCCCCCATTAAAGTCCCGCCTTCCCGGACCGGACGTTTCGGGCGCTAACTTCATCGCCTTTTCCGGCCGGTAGCGCTTTCTCCCCGTTCCACTTCCACAACCCAACCCAACTAGCATTACAACAAATGGCTACCAAGAAAAAAGCAGCAGCCCCGGCCAAGTCCGGCGGAAAATCCGTCAAATACGTTTACACCTGGGGTGATAACAAGGCGGACGGCAACGGCTCCATGAAGCCCCTCCTCGGCGGCAAAGGCGCGAACCTCGCCGAAATGACCCGCATCGGTCTGCCAGTCCCTCCCGGCTTCACCATCACCACGGAAGTCTGCACCTACTTCTACGCCAACAAACAGACCTATCCCGCTTCCCTCCAGGCTCAAAACGAAGCCGGCGTGAAGAACATGGAAAAAATCATGGGCTACAAGTTCGGCGACGCCAAGGGCTTCCCCCTTCTCGTGGCTGTGCGCTCCGGCGCCCGTGACTCCATGCCCGGCATGATGGACACTATTTTGAATCTCGGCCTGAACGACCAGACCGTGCTCTCCCTCGCCGCCGCCACCAAAAACGAGCGCTTCGCCTGGGACTGTTACCGCCGTTTCATCCAGATGTATGGCGACGTCGTGCTCGGCGTCCAGAAGGTCGAAGGCGAAGATCACGAACCCTTCGAAGTCGTCATCGAAACCTACAAACACGAGAAGTATCACCGCGAACTGGTGGACAGTGAACTGACCGCCGCCGACCAGATGGAATTGGTGAAGCGCTTCAAAGCTCTCGTCAAAACCCGCACCGGCCGCGTTTTCCCCAACGATGTGTGGGAACAGCTCAATGGAGCCGCCGGAGCCGTCTTCTCCTCCTGGATGAATGACCGGGCCATCGTCTACCGCCGCAAATATAACATCCCCGCCGAGTGGGGCACCGCCGTCAATGTCCAAGCCATGGTTTACGGCAACACCGGCGACACCTCCGGTTCCGGCGTGGCTTTCACCCGCAACCCAGCCAACGGCGTCAACGAATTCTACGGTGAATTCCTCATCAACGCCCAAGGTGAAGACGTCGTCGCCGGCGTGCGCACCCCTGAGCCCGTCAGCAAGCTGAAGGCCGCCATGCCGAAGCCCTACGCTGAACTCATGAAAGTCCGCACCACTCTGGAGAAACACTTCAAGGACGTGCAGGACGTGGAATTCACGGTGCAGGAAGGCAAGCTCTTCATGCTCCAGACCCGCAACGGCAAACGCACCGCCGCCGCCGCGCTCAAGTTCGCCGCCGACATGGTGAAGGAAAAGCTCATCGACTGGGAAACCGCCGTCCTGCGCAACCCCGCCGATCAGCTCGACCAGCTCCTCGCTCCTATCTTCGACCTGGCCGATGTCAAGAAAGCCAAGTGCATCGCCACTGGACTCCCCGCCGGCCCTGGCGCCGCTTCCGGCAAGGTCTACCTCAACGCCGACCGCGCCGTGCTCGCCGAAGCCCGTGGTGAAAAAGTCCTCCTCGTCCGCAACGAAACTTCTCCGGAAGACCTTCGCGGCATGATCGCTGCCGAAGGCATCCTCACTGCCAAAGGAGGCGTCTCCTCCCACGCGGCCCTCGTTGCCCGCCAGATGGGCAAGGTCTGCGTCTGTGGTGCGGCCGCCCTCGAGATCGACTACGACAAGAAGACCGTCAAAGCCGCTGGCCAGACTTTCAAAGAAGGAGACTTCATGAGCATCGACGGCACTGCCGGCACCGTTTACGGCGGCCAGCTCAAGACTGCTCCGTCCGAGATCATCACTGGTATCGTCAGCAACGATAAAGCCGCCCAGAAGACCGAGAAGTTCAAAAACTTCCTCCTCCTCATGTCCTGGTGTGAAAAGGCCACCAAGCTCGCCGTCCGCACCAACGCCGACACCCCGGAACAAACCCGCATCGCTCTCGCGTTCGGCGCCACCGGCATCGGCCTCACCCGCACCGAGCACATGTTCTTCGAAGGCGACCGCATCGATGCCATGCGCGAGATGATCCTCGCCACCACCCTCGAAGGCCGTCAGAAAGCCCTCGCCAAGCTCCTCCCCTACCAGCGCGAGGACTTCACCGGTATCTTCACCGCTCTGAAGGGACTGCCGGCCACCATCCGCCTGCTCGACCCACCCCTCCACGAATTCCTCCCCCACGACCACAAGTCCCAGGTGGAACTCGCCAAGAAGCTTGGCGTCAAACCCGAAGCGATCGCCCACCGCGTCGAGCAGCTTCATGAGTTCAACCCGATGCTCGGTCACCGCGGCTGCCGCCTCGGTATCGCGTATCCGGAAATCACCGAGATGCAGGCCCGCGCCATCTTCGAAGCCGCCGCTGACGTGGCGAAGAAGAAGATCAAGGTGAAGCCTGAAGTCATGATCCCGCTGGTCGGCTTCAAGAAGGAATTCGACCTCCAGGCCGAAATCGTTCACGCCACCGCCGCCAAGGTCATGGCCGAGAAGAAAGTGAAGTTCGAATACCAGGTCGGCACCATGATCGAAGTCCCCCGCGGCGCCCTCACCGCTGACGAAATCGCGGTGAACGCGGAGTTCTTCAGCTTCGGCACCAATGACCTCACCCAGACCGCCCTCGGCATCAGCCGCGACGACATGGGCAACTTCCTGATGCCCTACGTCGAGAACGAAGTGTTCAAAAAGAACCCCTTCGCCACCCTCGATGCCAGCGGCGTCGGCCAGTTGGTAGAGATCGCCGTCAAGAAAGGCCGTGCCACCCGCCCCGACATCAAACTCGGCATCTGCGGCGAACACGGTGGAGATCCTGACTCCGTCAAGTTCTTCCACAAAGCCGGCCTCGCCTACGTCAGCTGCAGCCCCTACCGCGTCCCCGTCGCCCGCCTCGCCGCCGCCCAGGCCGCCATCGAGGAAAAACGCGCCGCTGGCCCCGTAAAGGCCGCTCCTGCCAAGAAGGCCGCGAAGAAGAAGTAAAACTAGCGCCCTGAGCGTTTAAACGATATAGGCCCTGCATGCCCCCCGGCGTGCAGGGCCTAATTTTTATCCCAAAAGCTGACGCATGAATCCCCCGACCTCCACGCTGGACCGCGACCAATGGTTCACCGTGCTTGAGCAGTTGGCAGATGCGCTGGGCGAAGGCCCGGAGGTCAAACTCTGCCTGATTGGTTCCGCAGCCTGCCTCTTCGGCGGCATGGACGGGCGCACCTCCCGCGACCTCGATATCTGGAAACCCGCCAGCGACTACGACCGACGTGAACTCGCCGGGGCAGCCGAAGCCGCCGGTCTCCTGTTCGACCCGAAATACGATCTTCTGCCTGACCGTCCCTACCTTCAATTGATCGATCCCATTCCCGCTGAATTGGGCACGTTCGAGCCCGTCTTTTTTGAGCGCATCGGACGCCTGCGCCTCTATCGCCCGCCCATCGAAAACCTGATCGTCTCCAAGCTCATCCGTTGCGAACCACGCGATTTGAGCGACATTCGATTTCTCATCAGCCACTACCATCCCGATGAAGCAACTATTCGAAGCCTGATCGCCAATCTGTCACCCCGAAACCGCGAGCAGGCATCCGAAAACCTGATCTACCTCACCGTTATCGAACCATGAACTCCCGCGACGAAGAACTGATCGCCCGCCATCTTCTGGAACATCAGGAGGAAATCGACGTGTGCTTCAAAAACAAGGAATGGGCCAAACTCGCCGCCCTCGTTCGTTACGCCCAACAGGACGCCCCACAGTCCCTCATCCACTCCGACCCCGCCCTTTACCGTCACCTCCGCGAGTGCATCACCCGCTTCCGCCTGCGCGGTGGAGATGCCTTTTCCTTGGAAAAGCTTGAACGTCTGGCCAGTTAAAAGCTATTGTCTCTCAGGAAACACAGGCGCGTGGCTTTGGGGTGTTCCCAACACACCTAATTAACAGAGCAATAAGTCCGGGAGGCAGTCTCGATAAAAGCGCCAGGCGAATGGCCTTGCCTACGCGTGTCGTTGATCAAAACATGTGGGTATGACCTTTTCCAATTTGATTCCGACCGACGAGCAATTGATCGCGGATTTGCGGTATCCGGTTCCTTCGCGTTTTCTTGAAATCCTCGGATTGCTGCGGGGACTGGAGATTCCGCCTCCGCCTTCCTATCCGAATGCAGGAGAGCCTTTTTGGGATAATTTCGGTGGCGCTTCGGGAATCGCCGGGGGGTAACTTGCGGGTTTTTGGCCGGGT
>CAJBME010000059.1 GCA_903954065.1 uncultured bacterium | reverse complement strand
CCCGGCTACAGGGGCGGCTTTGCCGCCTAGGTTGCTGTTTCGAATTCGGGTCTACTGTAGCCGTGGGTCGCTGACCCCGGTAGCGGTGCCGAACGTCTTTTGAGCAGGTGACCGGCTGCGCAAAAGCGGATTCGGAGCCATTGTCTTGAGGGATGTGGCCTGGGGGCCAGTTGTGGAAACCGGGGCCATCGTCCCCGGCTACAGTGGCGGCTTGGCCGCCTGGGTTGTTGTTTCGTATTTGGGTCTACTGTAGCCGTGGGTCGCTGACCCCGGTAGCGGCGCCGAACGTCCCTCCGAACGATTGTTGAGCCCGGTTCGATTCCGTTCTGCCTCAACCGAGTTGGTAGCGGCGTGCGCGGAGGGAGGCGGTGCGGCCGAGTCGGAAGGGCGCGGGCACGCCGTACAGGTGGATCATGGTTTCGTTGCGGCTGATGACTTCGAGTCGTAAAATGGCGGCAGGCTGGATCAGTAGCGAGCGGTTGAGCCCGACAAAGCCGGCTGCTGTCAGCCGCGTCCGCCATTCCTGCATCGTACGGCGGATAAAAAAGTTGCTCCCGTCCAGCGTGTGAACGCAACTGTAATTGCCTTCACTCGCCACCGCAGCAATCTCCTCTATCGGAATCCTCTCCCAGTACCGGTTGTCTCCTAGCGACACCTTTTCCCCGATCCCCGTACCCGTCCCCGCTCCGATCCCCGTCCCTGCATCCGCGCCCGTCTTCGCACTCGTCTTCGCACTCGTCTTCGCACTCGTCTTCGCACTCGTCTTCGCACTCGGCCTCGCGCTAGCTCCGCGCTGCCACATCACTATTTCACGCACTCGCTCGATGGCCTGCGCCAGGCGTTCGGGATCCACCGGCTTCAATAAGTAATCCAGCGCTCGGGCCTCAAACGCGTGGATCGCATGCTCGGAATACGCCGTGACAAAAACGACCCGCGTCCATACCGATAGATGAGGTAACAGGTCGAACCCGCTCGCGGGTGGCATCGAGATATCAAGAAATACGACATCTGGTGACTCTTGGGCGAGCAGGGTCACCGCTTCGACCAGACCGCCCGCCGTGCCGATGACGGAGATCCCCGGCTGCTCGTCCAGCAGTTTCCTCATCTGCTTGATAGCAAGACGCTCGTCATCGACGAGGATGGCGCGGAGGCGGTTCATTTCGGTTCGGGGCAGGCCGACGCCACGGGCGGCGGCAGTTCTACACAAATGCGGACGCGACCCACCTCCGTCTCGATCTCGAGCGTGGCGCGTCCGTCATGGAGCAATTCCAGTCGGCGGCGCAAATTGGCGAGCCCGAGGCCGGTTGAGTCGGAATGCCCCGGTTCGACCCACAGTCCGCTGTTGTCCACGACGAGCGAGAGGCCGCCATCGGGTCGACTGTGGGCGCGGATGGACAGCCGCAGCGGCGGCTCGCTGGTGTGTTGGCCGTATTTGATGGCGTTTTCCAGCAGCGGCTGGACCAGCGCTCCCGGAACCATCCGGCGGCGGGTCTCCGCGTCGGCGACCAGCGTGTACTCAAGGCGTTCTTCAAAGCGGATTTTCTCGACCCGTAGGTAGTTTTCTAAGGCATCGAGTTCATGGCCGAGCGGGTGCAGACCGTTGGTTTGCTTCAGGGAAAACCGCAGGTAGACGGCGAGCGCGTGGGTGATGGTGGTGACCCGCTGCGGGTCTCCGGCCTCGGCGACGATGGCATTGAGGGCGTTAAAGAGGAAATGCGGATTGACCTGGGCCCGCAGCAGTCGCAGCTCGCTCTCTCGCGACTCGATCTCGAGCTGGGACAGCCGCAGCCGCTCGCGTGCGGTTTCGATAAAGTGATTAATGCCTACATAAATACTGACCCAGAACGCATAGATCCCGCACCGCAGGCTGGTGGTCGAATCAACGTACAACCGGCCGGCTTCATCCTTGATCTGCAGCGGAGAGATCAGCTCAAATGTCCATAAACTGCCGTACGCATCAGTCAGCCCAAACAAAAGCACAAGGCCCACCAACAGTGCCGTCCGCGGCAAGAGCCTCGACTGCGATCGCCGACGAACCCACCGCAAGGTCTGTCGCAAAACAAATGCGCTCAGCACAAACCCGAAAAGATTTCGGTAGGCAATAAAGGGTAATAACTCCGGATTTTTGGAACGAACATTGTCCAGCGCCACCACCAACATCAGGCCCCAGCCTGTACATTGCAGCAGCCAAAAGAGCCGGTTTTTGTTCGAAAAAAGGGAGAATCGCGAAGTCGAGAAAATCATCTCAAACAAGGAACAGGGTGAAAACGCACAGCCACCATGGAAAAGCCCAGCCCACCCACGACGGCCGCCACTGAAAAGGGGAAGCCTCGAACGGACGGCCATCAATGGCACTCATCAACCAACAAATCATAGGAAAGTGAAACGGACGGGGTGGACGGACGGGCGCCTGGTGGACGGGGTGCCTCGTTTCTTCACTGTCGCCGAGGGTTCTCGTCTGGCAGGCTGATTTTTTTCTCACGCGGAGGCGCGGAGAGCGCGGAGGGAGGAAGATGGGATTTTCTCCGCGAGCTCCGCGTCTCCGCGTGAACCTCAAGTCGCGTCCCTCAGCCCGACCCTAAGAATGGGTGCCTCGTTTCTTGGCGGTCAGGAGTCAAGATAACCCCGGCCCGCCCACCCTGCCGGTGGGTCTTTCGCAGGAGAAAACGACGCCAGTGCCCCACCCGGGACGGAACGGTCACACCGACACGTACCCCGTCCCGAGAGCGGCGGGAAACCCGCCTGAGGGGGAGCGGAAAGAGAAGTCTTTCCACGCCCGAGCCTCAGGCCGGTTCATGCCAGTCGCGAACCTATGCCGTCGCACGGCCACTCCGGTGGCTCCGCGACCGCCGCCGCCGTAGCAACGCACCCGCTACTAGCACCGCGGCTGGGATAAATGTGCCGGGTTCAGGGACGGCGGTGGAGGTTGCAGACCACTCGGTATAAGGCCCGGCGGACGGGCTGAAGTCTGAAGGAGCAGTGGTCGAGGCGTTGTCAAATACCACGCGGGTGAGGGTTAAGGAGCCATTGCTAGAAGTTCCTTGCGCAAACGCAGCAGTCGGACTTCCATTATTGATGCTCTGGTCCGTAATTGTAAATGGTTTTGCACTACTATCGCTAAGAAAAATACTATTGAATTTTGTGGCTTGAGCAATAAAATTCATATTGTCTGTACTAGTGCTATTATCAGTCCTTAATTCGATTCTCCTAAATCCGTTTGGGTCATATTTTACAAGATATATAGAATCATTATTCCCATCGCCGGTGACATCAAATTGTTGGCTGACGCTATTTGGATAATTATTATACGCGAATGTCCAATTATTACCCCCCAGCGTAATCTGGACAGTCGCGGCCTGAGCGGAGGGACTTGCTGCGGCGAGACCCAGCCCCAGAGCGAGGGCGAGCCCTGCGGCTCGGAGTGAACGTTTGAGAAGAGACGTTTTCATGCGTTGATTTTTGGTCAGTGGATGTGTTTTTTGTGTGTGACCGGGAGTGGAGGCGAACGTGGGTGTCCGGCTCGTGGCATGTCCTGATCAAGGCGGGTAGTGGCGCATTCGTCGCGTCGCGCAAATGACTTGTGACGAACCCGGCGGAATTTGTGATGAATCGGGCAAAACCGTCATTTTTGGCCAATTTTGGGGTCACCGAATGGCGCGCCTGGCGGCCGGTCCCGGGGGCTAAAAACGGCTGATTTCAGGGCCGCTGAGCGGCGGCGGTGCCTGCGTGATCGGTGGGCGGAACGAAGAAGGGCGAACGGGAACGAAGGAGTTTCCGATACCGTTTTCGATTTCGCGTTTGATCGATGTGGCCTGGGGGCCAAGTGTGGAAACCGGGGCCAACGTCCCCGGCTACAGTGGCGGCTTGGCCGCCTGTGTGGTTGTTTCGTATCCGGGTGTTCTGTAGCCGTGGGTCGCTGACCCCGGTCGCGGCGCCGAACGTTTTTTGAGCAGTGGCTCGGATCCGAGTAGGTCAAGAGGGTTCCAACGGTGAATCCGATTGTGAAATATGGGCGCGCGCGCCGCATCCGGAGGAAACACCGAAGCGGACACCCACTTTTACGGGCGGGTTGCCGGAGAAATGGGTGGGGTTTTGCGATGGGGTGCCTCCCGCAGGAGAAAACGACGACAGCGCCCCACCTGGGATGGCCCCATCACACCTACACCCACCCCGTCCCGAGAGCGGCGGGAAACCCGCCTGAGGGGGAGCGGAAAGAGAAGTCTCTCCACGCCCGAGCCGCAGGCCGGTTCATGCCAGTCGCGAACCTATGCCGTCGCACGGCCACTCCGGTGGCTCCGCGACCGCCGCCGCCGTAGCAACGCACCCGCTACTAGCACCGCCGCCGGGATAAATGTGCCGGGTTCGGGGACGGCGGTAGAGGTTGGAGACCACTCGGTAATACCAGTTTCAGATCCGGTGAAAGAAGGAGCAAAAGTCGAGGCGTTGTCAAACACCACGCGGGTGAGGGTTACAGTTGGCACACCAGATTCTATGGTAGCAGTTCCTTGTGCCCACCCTCTAGTCGGAGCCCCGCCATTGATTCTCGTATCATTAAAGTCAAAATTGGCAAATGCAGAGGTCAGATTATTATTAGCGTTATTTATAGTAAAAGCTTTTGCCATCGTGCCAAATATCGATTTCATCTCAATCCCCTTTAAGAACGATGATGGCGTGCCATCGGTACTAATGTTTGAAACAGTTATAGCATCAGTATTATTGTCTCCAGTAACATCCAATAATAAACCAGAGGATCCATAAGGGTTCGATGAGGTCGAGAATGTCCAGTTCGGACCCCCCAGCGTGATCTGAACAGTCGCGGCCTGAGCGGAGTGACTTGCCGCGGCGAGGCCCAGACCCAGAGCGAGGGCGAGCCCTGCGGCTCGGAGTGAACGGATTTGAAGAGATGTTTTCATGCGTTGATTTTTTTGGTCAGTGGATGTGTTTTTCGTTTGTGACCGGAAGTGGAGGCGAACGCGGGTGTCCGGCTCGAGGCATGACCTGATCAAGGCGGGTAGTGGCGCATTCGTCGCGTCGCGCAAATGACTTGTGACGAACCCGGCGGAATTTGTGACGAATCGGGCAAAACCGTCATTTTTGGCCGTTTTTGGGGTCACGGAATGGCGCGCCTGGCGGCCGGTCCCGGGGGCTAAAAACGGCTGATTTCAGGGCCGCTGAGCGGCGGCTGCCATGGCCGAAGTGAACGTCCGGTAAAGCGGGCGATGCCTGCGTGAGCCGTGGGCGGAACGAAGGAGCGCGAACGGGAACGAAGGAGTTTTCGATCTTATGCCCTGACGGGACATCGCCTACCAGCCCATGGTGCCAACCCTGGGAATTAACCCGGAAAACAAACCCGCGTTCTGAAGGAACGCCGCATCATCTGCGAGTCTCAGACATCGACCATCGAAGACACGGGTTGACGGATAGTTAATTTTCTTCTTTTTTGTAACCCATGGAGGAAACAAACAGCAAACAACGCTTTGGCGCGCGGCTGCGCCGCGCCCGGTTGATGCGCGGGATGACGCTGCGTGAGGTGGCCGACAAGCTGGCGGGGCTGGGAAGCCAGCTTTCACATGCTGCGCTCCAAAAATACGAGAAGGGTCTGATGGGCCCGAACTCTACGGTGGTGCGTGCGCTGGCGCGTGCCTTTGATCTGGATCCAGGCTACTTCTTCCGCCAGAAGGCGGTAACGCTGGCCAACATTGAATTCCGCAAGTTGACGAAGTTCCCTCAACGGGAGGTGGATCGGGTGCGTGAGGCGGCGGCGGACTATTTTGAGCAGTATCTGCAGATCGAGGAGATCCTGGAGATTCAAAGCACTGAGCTGCCCCGTGCGGATCTGAGCGGCGTCCCGCTGGAGGATGAGGCCGCGTTGGGGTACGAGGCGGAGAAGGCGGCCAACCTGATCCGGCAGAAATGGAAGCTGGGGGAGGATGCGCTGAACAATGTTCATGAGATGCTGGAGGAGCACGGCGTGAAGGTGACGGAAGTGAAGGCGGATGCGGGTTTTAATGGCTTCTCCGGCTGGGCGGACGCCGATACGCCCGTGATCGTGCTGGCGGAATGGTTGAACGAGGATCTGCCGCGCAAGCGACTGACGGCACTGCATGAACTTGGGCATCTGGTCATGAAGTTGCCCGATGGCTTGAGCCATAAACTGAAGGAAACACTGTGTTACCGCTTTGCGGGAGCGTTGCTGCTGCCTGCAGCAGCTCTGCGGGCCCGGGTGGGCCTGAAACGTCCAGATGGGATCAGCTTCCGGGAACGCTTGGGGATCAAGGAGGACTGGGGAATTTCCATCGCGGCTCTGATGCGGCGCGCGGCGGACCTCAAGATCATCACCCCCGGCCAACTCAAGTCATTCTGGTGCCAAAACAGCAAGCACCGCAAGACGGAGCCCGGCCTTTGGCTGGGCGCGGAGAAAGCCAACCGTTATGAACAACTGGTCTATCGGGCAGCGGCGCAGGAGTTGATTACCCGGGCGAAGGCGGCCGAATTTTTGGATGTCAGCCTGCGGGAGTTTGACCATCTTTTTGCCTCGGAGGAATCGTAATCCCAACGGGTGCCTTTGATGAAAATCGCCGTTCAGGATGCCAATGTGTTGATCGATCTGGAGTTGGCAGGGCTGTTTGACCTGTGGTTCCAGCTCGGGATCGGGACCCACACCACCGACCTGATCAAAGGCGAGCTGGAGGATGGGGGGCATGTCCAGGCGCTGGCCTACTTCAAAAGCGGGCAGGTTCAGGAGCATGGGCTGAGCTTCGAGGAATTGGATCAAGTTTCCGCGCTGGAACGGGAAGTGGGCAGCAAGGCAAAGTTCAATGACTGCTCCGTGCTCTTTCTGGCGGTGAAGCTGGATGCGATGCTGATTTCCGGTGATAAGGCGCTGCGGAAGGCCGGAAGAGCCCGCTACGTGGAGGTGCACGGCACGCTTTGGATCATGGACCAGCTGGTGGAAAGCAAAGTGATGTCCGGGCCATCGCCGCAACCAAGCTGGAGCATCTGCTATCGCTGGAAAGATATCTGCCACAGGAAGAATGTCAGGTTCGTCTCAAGCAATGGAGATAAGCCTGATTTAAGGGCTTCAAGCCCCCGACACGATCACCCAATCGGCCCCTCGGGGGCGGGCGTTCAACACCGGCCGACGAGACGTCGGCGTTCCCGGGGGGGGCGCTGACCCCGGAGCTGAGCGGTCTTTGTTAGGGCGCCAAAAATTCTCGTATGGCGGTGATGGTGCGTTCGATGCCTTCGGCATCGACGTCGAGGTGGGCGACGAAGCGCAGGCGGTACAGTCCGGTGATGAGGATTCCGCGGGATTGGAGGTGGGCGACGAGGGCGGTGATTTGATGTTGGGCGGGGCCGGTCAGGTCGGCGAAGAGGATGTTAGTGTGGGGGGTGGCGACTTTGAGGCCGGGCAAGTTGGCGAGGCCGGCGGCGAGTTGGGTGATGAGGGCGTGGTCGTGCGCGAGGCGGTCGATGTGATGTTCGAGGGCATGGGAGGCGGCGGCGGCGAGCAGGCCGGCTTGGCGCAGTCCGCCTCCGGCCATTTTGCGGATGCGGTGGGCGCGGGCGATGAATTCGCGGGATCCGCAGAGGGCGGAGCCGATCGGGGCGCCCAGACCTTTGCTGAAGCAGACGGAGGTACTATCGAAAAAGCTCGCGATGTGCCGTGCCTCGTGTTGTGGCGACTGGCCGGTGGTGGCGGCGACGGCGACGGCGGCATTAAACAGGCGGGCGCCGTCCAGATGGGTTTGCAGGCCGTGGGCGCGCGCCAGGGCGGTGGCTTGCTCGAGGTAGGCCACGGGCAGCGAGCGTCCACCGATGGTGTTTTCCAGGGCGAGCAGACGAGTGCGGGCGAAGTGGGCGTCGTCTGGTTTGATACTGGCTTCGATGTCAGCGAGTAACAGCGTACCATCCTCTTGGTGGGCGAGCGGCTGAGGTTGCACGCTGCCGAGGACGGCGGCCCCACCGCCTTCCCAGCGGTAGCAATGGGCCATCTGGCCGACGATGTATTCGTCGCCGCGTTGGCAGTGAGAGACAATGCCGCAGAAATTACTCTGGGTGCCGGTGGGCATGAACAAGGCGGCTTCAAAGCCGAGCATGGAGGCGATGGTATCCTGGAGCGCGTTGACGCTCGGGTCGTCGCCGAAGACATCATCACCGAGCGGGGCCGCCATCATGGCGGCGCGCATGGCCGCGGTCGGGCGGGTCACGGTGTCGCTGCGCAGATCAACCAGTGGGCTCATGGGGCGGTTTCCTGGGTGGCTGGGATCTGGGCGGCGCGGGGGCGGGTCGGGCCGTACCAAGGTGGAGGGACCACGCCGGTGGTTGGTGGGACGAAGGTCAAACGCATACGAATGTCTTTGGTCCAGGGAGGGCAGGGAGGGTGGGGCGACGACTTATTTCTTCTTTTTTTCGTCGAGTTTGTCCTTCACTTTTGTTTCGATTTCGGCGTAGAGGGCTGGGTCATTTTTCAGGAGTTCCTTCGTGGCTTCGCGGCCTTGGGCGAGTTGTGAGCCGTTGTAGGCGAACCAGCTACCCCGTTTTTGGAGGATATCTTGTTCGACCGCGAGGTCGACCAAGCTGCCGGTACCGGAGATGCCTTCATTGTAGATAATTTCGAATTCCGCTTCGGTGAAAGGCGGCGCCACCTTATTTTTGACAACTTTCAATTTTGTCAGGTTGCCGGTGACGGTGCCGTCACTGGATTTGATTTGGCCGATGCGGCGGATGTCGATGCGGACGGAGGCGTAAAATTTCAGGGCGCGACCGCCGGGGGTGGTTTCTGGGCTGCCGAACATGACGCCGATTTTTTCACGAATCTGGTTGGTGAAAATGACGCAGGTCCGGGCTTTGGAGATGAAGCTGGTTAATTTCCGCAGCGCTTGGCTCATGAGGCGCGCTTGGGCGCCGACGGTGGAGTCACCGATGTCGCCTTCCAATTCGTGTTTGGTGACGAGGGCGGCCACGGAGTCGAGCACGATGACATCGACGGCATTGGAGCGGACGAGTTGTTCGACGATTTGCAGCGCTTCTTCACCGGAGCTCGGCTGGGAGACGAGCAAGTCGTTCATGTTGACGCCGAGTTTTTTGGAATATTCCGGATCGAGGGCGTGTTCGACGTCGATGAAGGCGGCGAGACCGCCGCGTTTTTGGGCTTGGGCGACGGCGGTCAGGGTCAGAGTTGTTTTACCGGATGATTCGGGGCCGTAGATTTCGATGATGCGGCCGCGGGGAAATCCCCCGACGCCGAGAGCGCGATCGATGAGCAAGTTGCCCGTGGGGATGACGTCGATATCGACGCGATGGCTATCGCCCATTTTCATGATGGCGCCTTCGCCGAAGTCCTTCTGGATCTGTTGAATGGCGAGGTCGAGGGCTTTGACTCGGACGGCGTCCATTTTGGAGTCTGGGGGAACGGCAGAGAGAGTCGCGGTTTCGGAAGTATCTTTTTTGGCCATGGATGGGGTGCGATGAAAGGTGCGGGACTGAAAGTGTGGGTGGACGAAATGCGGAACAGCGGGCAGGCTGTGTTCAAAAAAGCAATTCGTCAACTCTGGAAGCGAAATAATTTGTGAGTGTTGACTGGAGGTTCCGTTTTTAATCACGGACTGGAGGGGGAGGACAGCGGTATTTTCGGTGGGGAGTGGGGGTGGGGGATTTTTTGTGATGGGGGCGGTGTCTGATTTCGCAGACGATGGCGACGGCGGTGGGCGGGGTGGTGTCTGATTTCGCATAAAAGTTGTCCGCGCGCGATCTTGGGGTACCCGTTAGAGGACAGCTGATTCTTTTCCCTGAAATACTATGATGATTCCTCGATTTGCCCTTCCGTGGCTGACTCCTGTGATGGGGTGTGTTGTGTTGACGTCGGCGGTCTGGGCGGTTGAGGTGCCGCGTCCGATGCGTGTGCTTTTCACGGCTCCGGACGGTGGTTCGGCGGAGGCGACGACGGCGTATCATGGGATGATTGAGGCCTTAGGGCGGGACGCGATTTTTGTTGATTGGTTGGAGGAGAAGCAGGCGACGCCGGAGGCGGTGGGGTGGTATGATGTGGTGCTGAAGGCGGCGGCGGCGCCGGATGCGGCGGCGGTGCGGGCGGCGGTTGAGAGTGGGGCCAAAGCCGAGGCGCTGGCGGCGTGGCGGGGGTTTTTGAAATCGCGGGAAGCGGAGTCGAGGCGGCCGAGTCCGGATGTGGCTAACTATGAAAGACGTCCAGAGGCAATCACCTTTCAGGAGCCCTTGAGTGTGGCGGGATCGATGGCGCGGACGCAGGTTCCGGCGGATTTGGAACTGCGGTTGTTTGCGAGCGAGCCGGACATTCGCAAGCCGATTGCTTTTGCGTGGGATGAGCGGGGGCGGCTGTGGGTGGCGGAGACGGGTGATTACCCTCACGGGGTGGCGCCGACTGGGATGGGGGGTGACTCGATCAGGATTTGCGAGGACACGGATGGGGACGGGCGGGCGGACGTTTTCACGGTGTTTGCCGACGGCTTAAATATTCCGACCGGGCTGGTTTTGGTGCGGGGTGGGGTCATTGTTTCCCAACCGCCGCGGTTCCTTTTTCTGAAAGACACGGATGGTGACGGCAAGGCGGACGTACGGGAGGAGATTCATTCGGGTTGGGGCATTGGCGACACCCATGCGCAGGCGGCCCAGCTGCATTACGGGTACGATAACTTGGTGTACGGCACGGTGGGCTACAGTGGTTATCGAGGGAAAGTGAAGGGCGGTGAGGAGGCGGGATTTGGCCAAGGGATGTACCGGTTGAAGTCGGATGGCAGTGAGCTCGAGTTCCTGCACCAGTTCAGCAACAACACCTGGGGATTTGGATACAATGCGGCGGGTGATTTGTTCGGGGGCACGGCCAACAATGCGCCAAGCTTCTTTTGTGGGATCCCGGCCACGGTAGTGCCGAAAGACCTGAAGGTGATGACAGCGAAAAAGATCAATATTGAGGACCGGGCTCATGCGATCACACCGAACTACCGTCAGGTCGACGTCATGGGCGGCTATACGGCGGCGGCTGGGCACATGTTTATCGAATCGGGTCGCCTGCCGGCGCGGCTGCAAGGTAAGGCGATGGTCTGCGAGCCGACGATGAAGTTGATTGGGCTGATGGATGTCCAACCGGAAGGAGCGGGTTATGTGTCCCGGGATGGATTTAATGTGCTGGCGAGCACGGATGAATGGATGTCGCCGGTCTATGCGGAAGTCGGTCCGGACGGTGCCATCTGGGTGGCGGACTGGCAGAATTTTATTATTCAGCACAATCCGACGCCGAGCCAGGGGTCGGGTGGATATGATGCGAAGACGGGGGTGGGTGGAGCCCATGAGAATCCATTGCGCGATCACGAGCGTGGCCGGATTTACCGGATTGTGGCGCGGGGGGCGGCGACCGAAAAAGTGCCGACTTTAGCGGGGGCCTCGACGGCTGAGCTGGTGGCGGCATTGGCGAGCGACACGCAGGTTCGGCGGTTGTTGGCGCAGCGGTTGTTAGTGGAAGGGCAGGCATGGGATGCCACCAAGTCATTAGAGGCGTTGGTGTTGGCTAACGACGGCGGGGTGGCGGCTATTCATGCGTTGTGGACGCTGCATGGATTGGAGACGTTGGAGGCGAAGACGCATCAGGCGGCTCTGTTGGCGCGGGATGCGCGGCTCCGCCGCAATGCGATCCGGGCGCTGGCGCCGGATGCGGCGGGACTCGCCTTGTTTTTCGGGTCGGGGGTGATCAATGACCCGGATTTGACAACCCGGCTGGCGGCTTTTGTGAAGTTGGCGGAATTTCCGACGACTCCTCAGCTGACCACCGCGGCGGCGGCCATTGCGCAGGACCCCGTGGCCCAGGGCGACGAATGGTTGCGGGAAGCCTCTAAGGTGCTGTCTCACCGTCACGGTGGGGTGGCGGCTCCCGTGGTGGCCTTGCAGCCGGGCGATGTGGCGAGGGGTGAGGAAATTTTCCGTAAACATCCGACGGGCGCCTGCATTCTCTGTCATGCCTTGAAGGGTGAGGGCAGCGCGGTTGGGCCGGCCATGGACGGCATTGCCAGCCGTCAGGAGGCGGCGTACTTGCGTCGTTCCATGCTGGAGCCGAGCGCGGAGATTGCTGTTGGTTATGAATTTCTGAAAGTTTCCCCGATGCCGCCGATGGGGCTTGTCTTGCAGCCGCAAGAAATTGAAGATGTTCTGAGTTTTCTAGGCTCGCTCAAGTAACGAGCGAGCGGCCAGGGCGTGGCCGGGTGCGGTGGAAGGGGCGGTATTTTCCGCCCCTCATTGCCGGAATCACGGTCTTTTGTGATTGACGGTGAGGGGAGTACCCATTAGTTGTACTCCCGCTTCAGCCCGGACCGCCCCATTCTTAGGAAGATTTTTCCGCCTTTTCCCCGTAAATTTTGAGCGTGACCGGACGTTGGCATCCCCAGACAATCTAAAAAGCAGAAAATTGTTTTCTGCGGTATAATGACTTGTTGTGGTATAGGCATTCCTCCCCTGTCCTCCCCCTGAAGGCACCTTCTTTTTTCCATGGAACTCGACGGCGGTATTAAAATTTATTTGCGCGAAATCGGCAAGACCCCACTCCTCACCCCAGAGGAGGAGGTCAAGCTTGCCTCGCGCATCAAGAAAGGCGGACCAGATGGCAAAAATGCTCGAGATCACATGATCCGAGCGAATTTGCGGCTGGTCGTCAAAATTGCGCAGGATTACGCTAATTACGGCCTGCCCCTTCTCGACCTCATCTCCGAAGGCAATATCGGCTTGATGAAGGCGGTTGAGCGATTTGACCCGAATAAGGGAGGCAAATTGTCGACCTACGCCGCCTGGTGGATCAAACAATCGATCAAACGAGCGCTGGCCAACCAATCGAAAACGATCCGGCTGCCCGTGCACATGGTGGATAAGATTTCCAAGATGCGCCGGGTGGCGATGGCGATGTCCGAGGATTTGGGGCGTGAGCCGACCGACGATGAATTGTCGGAAGAAATCGGCATTGACCGGGCCAAACTGGCCCAGCTAAAGGCAGCCAGTCTGCGTCCGGCCTCGCTGGATGCTCCGATTTCCGATGATGACACGACGGAATTTGGCGAAATCATTGGGGATGAACGGGCGCAGAATCCATTGGAGATGCTGGCGCACCGCAACATGCATGACCAATTGGATGGATTGCTGACGGTGTTGGATGATCGCGAGCGGAAGATTATTGATGCTCGTTTTGGTTTGGCTGGGCAAAAACCCCGCACGTTGGAGGAAGTCGGACAGGAATTTGGGGTGACCCGCGAGCGGATTCGCCAGTTGCAGAATATCGCGTTGAAAAAACTCCGGCGGGCGCTGCAGAAGAAGGAAGATCCAAGGCCGAAACCACTGAAGGGCAAAGGCAAGAAGGGTGCGGAAGCCGCGGCGGAAGTCGATGTGTCGGAAGATCTGGAGGATACCGAGCTCGAGGAGGAGGAGGAAGTGGAAGACTTGGGATAAGGTGGCTGGGCGGCGCCGCGAGGAGTTTTTCCTGAAGCGGGCTTTGTTATCGGGCGGGCGGCGGCCCGCATGATTTTGGTTCAGATCCCTTCACTGGTATGTTTTTTCGGCGTTTCCTGCAGATGGCCGCGGTGCCTGAGGGGACGTCTGGCGTGACGCTTCCGGTGGGTGGCGGCGGGGGGCAGGCGCGGTGGCGTCATTGGTTTTTCGTCGGCGTGGCGCTGGTGCTGGCGGGGTGGTCGTATGGCTGGCTGGCTGGGGTCTTGATGGGGACAACAAACCAGAATCCGTTGGCCCAGGATCAGAAGAACAACATGCGGCTGGCGTTGGCGTCCCGATCGGTGCTGGATTCCGAGACTTCGGCGGGGGGAGGACATGCGGTGTGGCAGCGGCTTCCTCACCAGACCGACGGGGTGGTGGCGCCGTTGTGGCCGTGGGTGGCAGCGTGGGTGGCGCGGGACGGCCATGTCATTGAGGAATCGACTTTTGCGGAGCATACGCCGGCGGATCAGGAATTTTTTGCGCGGGGCAAGTGGTTGAATGTCTGGATCAGCGGCATTTTTCTGGCCTTGGCGGGGCTGGTGGTGGCGCATCAGTGGACGCTGGGAGCGGCGGTTAATTTTGTTCTTTTGTCGATGTTGGGGGCGATTTTGCCGCGGGCGGTGGCCTTTCAACCGGAGCCGTTATATTTCATCTTTTTCTTTTTGAGTTGGGTCGTGGGATTGAAGTTATGCGAGCGCAATGCGGTCGGGTGGTATGCCATTTTCGGGGTGTGTTGTGGATTGGCGGGACTGGCCAAGAGTTCGATTCAGCCGTTGATGGCGGTGTGGTTGGGGGTGATGGCGGTGCGTTGGGCGGTGAGTTTCTGGCGTCCGACGGCGGAGTGGAGTCGGTGGCGTCATGGGGTGGGGGTGGCGGTCTGGGGGGGCGTTTTTTTGTTGGTGATGGCGCCGCGATTGGTGCACGGCCACGAGCGGTGGGGGCGACCATTTTTTGCGTATCCTAATGTCTGGATGTGGATGGATGATTTTGGTGAGGGCTATGCGTGGATGGGGGCCCATCCTGATCGGAAGTCACTGGAAGCCACGCCGGCTCGCGAGTGGCCGTCGTGGTCGACTTATTGGGCCACGCATGAACCGGAGGAAGTGGCCGTCCGGCTGCGGAACGGCTTGATAGGCGAGGCTGGTAGCGTGACCACCTTTCTGACCCCGCGGAGCAGCGGGCGCCGCGCCGGCACTCCGGAAAAACGATGGAAACGGCTGCTGGAGCCGCGGGGCCTGTATCTCGCCGGAGTGGCCGGATTGGCGGTGGCCGCGGCCGGATTGGGATGGGCCGGGCGCCGATACGAGCCGCAGGTAGCCTGCCCCGATGGGCGGATGGCCATCGAGCCTGGCCTGGCCTGCCAGATCCTGATGGTGGCTGGGACGTTCGCGGCTTTTGCGCTGCTGTACGGATGGTACACGCCAATCGGGCGCGGGGACCGCTTCATGCTTTCCCTCTGGGTGCCGCTTGTCTTCACGTTGATGGCATGGTCCGAACGCGCCGTGCAGCCGCTGCGTCCAGGCCGGCTGCGATGGTCGTACCACGGCTGCCAACTCCTGCTCCTTGGCTTCCTCCTCTGGCGCCTCGCCGATCTGGTTCGCGCCCCATTTTTTGAGCCCAAACTGCTCTGAGACAGCCATCCGTTTGTCATGCCTATTCTACTCTATTGCTTTGATTTCGACGGCACCCTCGTCGACAAAGATCATACACCGTCGTTTGAGCCGACGCTGGCCGCGCAGCTCGATGAGGCGAGCCGCGAAGGCGCCGCCTGGGTCATCAATACCGGAAGATCGCTCCACCACACGCTCGAAGGCGTGCGCGGTCACGGCATACCCCAACCGCCAGATTTTATCATCGCGCGGGAACACGAAATCTACGCGCGCGATGCCTTCGGTCGTTGGGTGGACGTGGGCGTTTGGAATGGCGACGCCCGACGCCAGCACGATACTTTCTATCGTCATCACCGACGGGTCCTCGATGACATCCGTCAGTTTGTCGAAACCGAGGAACTGGGGTGGTGGATTGAGGAAGCGGGTGATCCCGCCGGTGTCATCACTCACACGGAAGTAGGGATGGCCCGCGTGATTGAGTTTGTGCACGATCACATCGAGCACTGGCCTGAGCTGGGGTATCAACGGAATACGATCTACCTGCGCTTCACGCACCGTAGTTTTGATAAAGGAACAGCCCTGCGGGAATTAAGCCGCCATCTCGGGATAAGTCCGGCCGAGGTTTTTGCCGCCGGCGACAACTTTAATGATCTTTCCATGCTGCGCAGGGACCTCGCTCATCATCTGGTGGCGCCTGTCAATTCGCTGCCTGAGGTGAAATCCCAAGTGCTGGCGGAAGGAGGATTTGTGTCGCCGCTGTCGGCTTCTCGAGCCATGGCCGAGGCGGTGACCCGGTTGCGCCGCCAGTCCTAACGGACGGGGACTGGGGCAAGGCCCCGGGAGCAACGGTTTTATCCTACAAACGAAACTGAGCCCCGAATCGCCGACACGTGGCCACGACCCAAGCCCCAACGGGGCGAAATGTGATAGCCCAGGGCAACGCCCTGGGTATCAAGTCCTAAAACATTTCCAAGCCCTGAAAGGGCGCCATTTCATGTCACACCGTTGGGGCTTCGAATGGTGAGGGCGCAGAACAGGTGGCCACCCACAGGAATCACGCAACTGGCGGACCCATGAGTGGGTGTCTGCGATTGAGTCCGTCTGCGATTGAGTCCGATGGCCCCGCGGGAGGCCACGGGATGAACCGCGCTTTGCCGGCCCGCAACGGGGCGAAATGTGATGGCCCACGCCAACGCCCTGGGTTATGATTTATTCAACCTTCCCAAGCCCTGAAAGGGCGCCATTTCATGTCGCAATCGCTCGCCCAAATTCTCGTGCATCTGGTCTTCTCGACGAAAAACCGGGAGGCGTTGCTGGCCGACGACATTCGCGACGAACTCCACGCTTACATCGGTGGCATCGTGGAGAGTCAAAAAGGCGCCCTGCTCAAAGCGGGCTCGGTCGAGGATCACATTCATCTGCTGATGGCTCACCCGCGGACCTCTGCGCCGTCTGACCTAGTGCAGGAAATCAAAACGGGGTCGTCGAAATGGTTGAAGTCTAAGGGTGCTCGATATGCGCACTTCCACTGGCAGAGTGGTTACGGGATTTTTTCCATCAGCCCGATCCATCGTGCGGCGCTGGAGGACTACATCGGGAATCAGGCGGAGCATCACCGAATCGGGACATTTCAGGAGGAATACCGGCGCTTGTTGGAAAAATACGGCATCGAATACGACGAACGATATGTCTGGGATTGAAGATTATTTCGCCCTTTCAGGGCTTGGTTTGTGTGGTGTTGGCGCCCCCAGGGCGATGCCCTGGGCTATCGCATTTCGCCCTTTCAGGGCTTGAGTCGCAGCCAATTTTCATCCATCCGGCCCCTCGCCCTCCGACGCGCCACGCTGCGGCCGAGGCTGCTGAACGGTGAGCTGAGCGCGGCGGCGCTCGAATCCACGCGGGAGGCCACGGGATGAAGAGCGCCTTCCCAGCCCCGTTGGGGCTGGGAAGGGGCAACGCCCCAGTGGTGAAATGAAGATTTTTGATGCTGGCAGTGGCGGGACGAGGATGTCACGGTAATGTGATCGGGTGAACATTCATCCTTCCCCTTTGTCTCATGATTGGCGGCACTGGCTTTGGTGGCTGGCGGTTTTGGTGGGGGTTGGGCTTGGGGCCTTGGTGGCCGAGGCGGTGGAAATTCGGGTTGTGACGTGGAATGTGCAGAACGGGGTGGGGGTGGAGGGTAGTGCGAGTTTTCGGGCGGTTCGGGAGACGTTGGAGCGGTTGGATCCGGATGTGATTGCGTTGCAGGAGGTGGATGTGGAGGAGGCGTCTCCCTCGGCGGCGCGGCATTTTGCGGATCTGCGGGCGTTATTGACGGGGCTGGGGTTTGCGACGACCCGGACGTATTTGGCTACGGCGGGCGACGGGTTTCAGGCGCAGCCGTATGTGGCTGGGGATTTTGGTCATGGGAGCCAGAGTGTGGTGGTGGCGAGCCGATTTCCGATTACGCGCACGGTTCAGATCGGGCGCGGGGTGGCTGGGCGGCGCGAGCAGACGCGATTTCCTTTATACGTCCGGCTGGCGGTGCCCGGAGTGACTGGGGGGGTGGCGTTGGTCAATGTGCATTTCAAGCAGGGGGACGCGCGGGCGGATGAATTCCGGCGCGGGGTGGAAGCGTGGCGAGTGCGTGAATTTTTGATGGCGGAATCGGTCGATGGGAGAACGGGGCATGTGCTGGTGGTGGGCGATGTGAACGAAGAAATCAACGAGCCGCAGAGTGAGAGTTTTCTGACGGCCGGGGTGGCGGGCGGGTCTTTTTTTGGGGATGGGAGCGGGATGCCAGCGGGGTATACGGGTGGGGCTGACTGGCCGGCGGTGTTGCCTTATGCGGTATTTCCGGCCTCGGCCTTTGAGGCGTTGGGGGTGGCAGTGGTGCCGGCGCGGCAGACGGACGGGGTGAGTGACCGGACGTATCATTGGGCTGGCGATGCGCGGCTTGACTATATTTTAGCGGGTGCTTTCACGCGGGCGGCGGGGGCGGTGCGGGCTGAAGTGTATCATAGCGGCCGCGAGTCGGTGGGGGATGGTCTGCCGAAGCGGACGGCGTTGCCTGATCCTGTGCTCAGTCTGGTGGCCAGCGACCATTTGCCGGTAGTAGCTGATTGTCAGCTGGTGCCGACGCCGGCACTGGAGATGTCGGTGCCGGCGGCCGTGGTGGCGGCAGGTTTTTCCCCGGACGGTCCGGAGGTGGTGGGCACGGTCTCTCTGCCCGCGGTCCGGGATCGGGCGGTGACGGTGACGCTTGCGCCATGGCGGGAAGCCCCGTTGTTGTCGATCCCTCCGGTTGTGATTCCCGCGGGCGAGGTCTCGGCGAGGTTTTCCCTGGTAGTGCGGGGATCACCGTTCGGGTCGGACCGTCGCCTCACGTTGGTGGCGACGGCGGACGGATACCGCTCAGGCTTAGCCAGCTTGTCGACCCGAGGAGGCGGCGCCGACGGTCGGGTGTTGATCAGTCAGTATACGGAAACGCCGAGTGGAAGCTCCCCGAAAGCCGTGGAAATCATCAATGTCAGTGCGCATGAGATTTTTTTTGCGGCCGAGCCGCTGCGTCTCCTTTCGTTTTCGAGCGGAGCGGTGGCTGGCGTTCAGGAGGTGCTCGCGGAGGCGGGCCGTCTGCCCGTGGGGGCGGTGGTGGTGATTGGGGATGCGGCCACGGGGCGGGCGTTGGTCGCTGACGGGTTGCTGCGGGCCACGGACGCGGCGCTGGCTGGGGCGTTGACGGGCACGGTTTTTACGGACACGGGGGCGCCGGATGGGCGTGCGGTTTTCATCAAACGTGGGTTTTCTTTTAATGGCGATGATGCGCTTGAAGTTCGGATTAATGGTACGCGCAGTGATGTGTTTGGTTTGATCGGGCATGACCCTGGGACGGCGTGGACCGGGTCCGGCGTTTCGACGGCCAACCAGAATCTGTCCCGTCGACGCACGGTTTTCAGTCCTTCGGCGGGTTGGGTTGATCCGAGTCAGACGTTTGAGGTGGCGGGGGTTTCGCTGGCCACGGCGCTGCGAGGGATGGGAGTAGCCCCGGTGCTGGATGATCCTTATGCCGTGTGGGCGGCGGAGCGGGGGCTGGTGGGCACAGCGGCGGCGTTCGACGCGGATCCCGATGACAATGGAGTCGCCAACGGGCTGGAATTTGTCTTCGCCCATCCGCTGGAAATTCTCGCCCTGCAGCGGCGCGTGGATGGGGAGGCGGGGCCGCCGTCGATGGCTCTGCAGGTGCGCCACCGCTTGGGAAATGTGCGGTGGGGCGTGGCCGTGGCGGATGACCTCCGCCGCTGGCACCCGGTGGCGGAGCACGGCGCCGTCATCCTTCCCCGGACGGAAGATTTTCGGAACGTCGCCGTGCCATGGCCCTCATCGAGCGGGCCCGCCGGACAGGCTCGGCTGTTTGTCATCAAACCCTGATGGGTTTTTTCCGGGGACGGAGGCGTTTCAGCTGATGAGCAGTAGCCGCGGAGGATCCGCCGCGGTCGTGAAGGGCGCGCGGTGAATGCAGGGCGGTACCGGGTTGCCAGGCCATTCCGTGGCGATGCGCCAAAGGTTGCCTTGTCCGAAATTGAATGGCTGGGCGCCGGGGAGGGGTTCGTAGTGGAGGTCGTAACAGTGATCCTGCAAAAACGCAGAGAAGTCTGGGTCGTCCTCTCCTCCGTAAAGCGCGAGCAGGGCTTGGCGGGTGGCAGGTATGTCGATTTTCCGCTGCGCCTCGTGATGAGAAAGGCCTTCACTGGCCGCGCCGTGGTAAGTGCAGAGCCAGGTGTCGGTTCTGACGGGTGCGCTGTCGACGTGAAACGAGAAGACATCCGTGGCCACCGGGCCTTCGGCTTCGTCGCGGGGGTATCCGTGAATGCAGTTTAATTCCGGAGCCAAGCCCAAGGCCTGAAGTCGGCCCAGATCATCCAGCATGATATTCGCGGCCACTCGACCCTCAGCGCTGGCTGGCAGGTTCCGCAGATGCTCTTCGTCCAGCGGCATGATGCCCTCAACGACCTCAAGGAGCGAGACCACCTCCTGAAAATTTCCCGGCAACTTCCGCTCCCAGCACAAAGCGTTGATTCCGTCGATCATCGGAGTGGTCACAAGTTCATGAAAATTCCGCACCTGCAAAATGCGGGATTGGTTGGCGGGTAATGAGAACAAGGCCATCAGCAGGAAGGAGAGGAGCGCGAATTGCCGCGCCCGCAATGTGAATCTGAGGCACCCACTTTTGTCATGATTGGCGGCCGAATGAGTGGGTGTCCCAGATCGTGTCCCACATACGTTGTGAACGATTTTCTTTGACGAATGGCGGTGGTGCCGTCACCACGTGGGATGCTGAACTATATCTGGCTTGGAATGATCGTGACGGGCGTGATGGTGGGCGCGGTGACGGGCCGGTCGACTGAGGTCTCGCAGGCATTTCTCGACTGGTCGGAAAAGGCGGTGATGGGGGTGGCGTTGCCATTGGCGGGCATGTTTACGTTGATGTTGGGAGTGATGCGGTTGGTTGAGCAGTCAGGATTGATTGCTGTGATTGCGCGTTTTTTTGGACCGGTCTTGCGGCGGCTTTTTCCTGATGTGCCGCCTGATCATCCGGCGATGGGGGCGATGATGATGAATATTGCGGCCAACTTTATTGGGGCGGGCAATGCGGCTACGCCCTTTGGATTGCGGGCCATGACGCAACTCGAAAAGCTGAATCCTTGTCCGGGGACGGCTACTAATGCCATGTGCACGTTTCTGGTGCTGAATACCAGTGCGCTCACGTTGATCTCGACAACGGGATTGGTCTTATTGCGCAAAGGAGGGGCGTCGAATCCTACGGCTGTGATTGGTCCGGCCATTGTGGCCACTGTGTGCGGACTGGTGGTTGGATTGTTGGTGCTGCGCGTGTGCCAGCATTGGTCGGTATTTGCGGTCAGGGACGAGCGGCGAGGTGAGGGTGGGGCAGCGGTGCCGGCGGCGGCGGTGGAGGAGGAAGCGCCGGAGAAGCTGGCGGTTCCGGTGCCGCTGAGTGGCTGGCGTCGTGCTGTTTTGGCGGCCTTTTTTGGTATTCTTGGATGGGGGTTGTTCGTGGCGTTGAGAAAGGCCGGGTTTTTGGCGGCCTGGACTGCTGGCGACTGGGGTGGGGCGGCGGCGGCCTTTATGATGGCGGCTTCGGGTCTGGTTTTGCCGGGGTTTTTGACCTTCTTTATCTTGTATGCGGCCTTGGCGGGACTGCGTGTTTTTGAAGTTTTTGTGGATGGGGCGAAAGAGGGGATTCAGACGGTGCTGCGCATTATCCCGTATTTGGTAGGCATGATTGTGGGCGTGGGGGTGCTGCGCGCTTCCGGGACGATTGATGCGCTGGCTGGCTGGTTGCGCGACGGTCTGAAGATCTCGGGAGCTTTTCCCGATCTGTTGCCGATGGTATTGATGCGGCCGTTGAGTGGCAGTGGCTCACAGGCGGTGTTGGCCAACTTGATTGACCAATTTGGGGCCGACAGTTACGAAGCCTTGAGTGCGGCGACGATGTATGGCAGCACGGAAACGACGTTTTATGTGTTGGCTGTTTATTTTGGCGCGGTCGGCATTCGGCGTATCCGGCACGCTTTGATGGCTGGACTGGTGGCTGATTTGGTGGCCATGACGACGGCCCTGTTTTTGTGCCAGTGGTTGATTCGTTGAGGCGGGGCGGAGGGCTTCACTCCCGCTGGCTACAGTCCGGGCATGGTCACGCCTGGCGGGATGAGGACGATTTTGCGTAGGCTAAAGCTGGGGCCGACCTTTCGGCTGCGGCCGGGCACTTCGAGGACCTCGATTTTCAGGGTGGACGGCGGTGTGGCGGCGATGAATTCGCCGAGGTTGGCGACGATGGTGTCGCCTGATTTTGTGGTCGGCTGGATGTGGAGTGCACGTGGGGGCAGGTCGTCCACGGTCAGGCGTACGATGGCGCCGGCTCCGACGTCGCAGGCCACGTTCCAGAGCAGACGATATCGCCCGGCCGGCATGGGGGGAAGCGGCCAGGTGGCATTTGACCCTTTGGTGGCGAAGTGGACCGGGCCGGCTCCTTCGCCGAGCGTGGTGGCGCCGCCATTCGTTTTGGCGGTGCTACCGTCGAGTTCGACCGGGGTGATGATTCGAGTTGGCAGGGTTTTTTCGGGCGCTGCGGGCGTCTGGTTTTCTGGTTTGGTGAGTTGGGCGTAGACGGCGGTCAGGGCTTTCCCAACGGCGGTGGCAGCTGGGTCCCGTCTTTGTTCCAATCGTTCACGGAGGGAAGTGAGACGTTGGGCATGGGCGGCGAGGAGCGGTCGTTCGATGACGATGCGCTGGGCGGCGTATTCGCGGATGAGCCGGTCGAGCGTCGCTTCGCCGGTCATGCCGACTTGGGAAGGGGCGGACGGCATGGACGTGCTGACGGTGGCCGGGGCGGGGGCGGACGGCGTCGCCGGGGCTGGGGCGGGGGGAGCCGTGATTTGTTCCCGGGCGCGGGCGGCGAGAGTGGCTCCCGGCTGGTCGCCGGCGGTGAGACGTTCGGTTTCGAGCTGGCGCAAGTCGGCGGTGAATTGCAGGCGTACGGGGGCGGTGGTGGCGGTCAGTTCTTCTTCAAAGCGGGACCGCATTTCCTGCAGTTTGGGGGTCAGATCTGGGGCGGGCGAGTCGTCGGCGGCGGGGGCCGCTGCCGGGCCGGGCACGACTTTGATTAATTCGATTTGGCGCACGCGGAGCAGTCCGCCGTTGGTCGCTTGCGCGGCTTCGAGTTTAATGGTGGTATTTGTGCTGCGAAAGTCATGTCGCCCGATGCTTTCGCGGATGTAGTTTTCCCAAGCGCCGGTGGTAACCACCTTTTTTTCGAGGGTCGCTACGGAGGCGCCTTCCAGTTTGCTCAGTTCGCTGAAGAGGATCACGCCGCCGGGGGCTTCCCGCGGAGGTTCGGTGGTTGTGGCCAACGGGGGTGCATCGAAGCGTGGCAGTCCGACCGAGTAGGTGAGGATGACTTCGTATGTACCCTTTTCGAGGGCGAGGACGTTCCAGATCGCTTTACCACCTTGTTTTTTGAAGTCGATGTATTCTCGTCCGCCTTCGGCATTGGCGCCATCGCGGGTTTGGGCGCGTCCGGCTGCCAGGGTGTGGGTCAGCGGTGGCGGGGTGATCGCGGGGGTGCCTGCTTTATTTTCCAGTGATTCGAGTCGCGCTTTGACTTTAGCGGCGGTTTCATAGTCGCCATTTTCGGCGCGTTCGCGTTCGAGTTGGCGCAGGGTGAGGCGGTGGATGTCATCGAGCCGTCGGCTGGCGGCAATGACAGTTTTTTCGTATTCTGTTTGCAGCCGATCTAGGTCCGCGAGCGGGCGTTGGGCGGTGACGGGCGCTGATGTGAGGAGGACGGCTGTGATGGCGATGACCAGGCCGCTCCCGAGGGATGGAGGGGTCATGGTGGGGACGACTCACTGAGAGGCATTAATTTCACGTTCCGCAGCAGGAAGAGGCCGTCGCCCTCGACGGTGACGGCGGTGATGGTGAGGCGGGTGGCATTGGCTTTGATGCGCAGGGTGCCGAGTTTTTGGGTGGCGAAGTCATCCCAGTTTTTCGTTGGGAGGATGGCGCGGGTCAGCGTGTGAAATTCTTCTTTGAGGATGATTTTTCCGCCGCTGCCTGGGGCGCAAGCGATTTCCACGACGACCTCGTAGCCGCCTGCTTTGAGGGGAAACGGGAGCGTCCATTGGGCGCTCGATCCACTGGTTTTCCATCCTTCCAGCCAATTTTTGTCTTTGGGAAAAACGACGCCTCCGGTCGTGGTGGCGTTCTGTGGGGTCAGAGTGATGGGGCCGTCGGCATACGATGGGAGTGCATTCGTTCCGGAGGTGAGCTGGGTCCGGGCCACGAACGTTTTCTCGGCCTGCAGGCGCTCATCTCTGGCTTGAGCTGCCCCGGCGTAATCGCGTTGTTCGGCGCAGCGACGCTCGAGGCGCAGCAGTTCCTCGCGGTATTTCTGTAGGACGGGTGACATGCGGGTCGCCGATTCCGCCTGAAACGATTGAAGCAATTGCTGCTCGCGGGGCGGTCCACCCGCCGTCTGGGCGTGCGCAGTGAACGAGGCCAAAACCAAGGAGAAAACTCCTAGTCGCCGCGTCCACCACTGGAATGGCCGAATGAATGCGCACACGCGTTAAGGCTAGGCGCCGGGCCGGTTGATGCAATCCCCCAGATGATCCGGGTCAGGGAAATTCCCCGGTTGACGACGTGGCCTCCCGGTCGATGAGACTCGCCATGGCCTGTTCGATATCCTGTTTCAGGTAGCCGATGCTGGCTTCGACCACAAGGGCTGAGGGGACGCGGCTGAGGGGTCAGGGGGCGTCTGGTTTTAGCTCCCAATTTTCTCCGAAGAAGCCGGCGGCGGCCACCCGTCCCGGATAGCGGCTGTTGGGCGGGGATTGGAGATCAATGACGGCCCAATCTGGCAGTTTCGGTGTCTGGCGGGCGTTGTTCAGATAGTCGTATTCACGAAAGGTGAATGAGCTGTTCAGGACGACATATTTCTCAGGATGAAGTGGGTTCGGATAGATGGCGATGAGGGCGTGACTGGCGGCGGCGAAGGTGTGTTCGCCAGCCTTGATTTCGGCGCCACTCCATCCAATCGGCAGTCGGGCGGCCACAGTGGCCAGCACGGCATTCGACGCTGGATCGCCCCAGAGGACGAGGTGCGATGAGCGAATGTCCTCCGCTGTGACCTGAGTATCATCTTTGATCATGACGTCCCCGCGAAAGTGCCTCCGCCAGTGATCGATCGCCCGCGCCATCTCGGCTCGGGCCCAAGCGTCCGCAGTGGCATTGGCGGCCGTGCCGGTCGGCCGCACGAAGAGGAATGAATCCATAAAGGCGTCGTCGATGGGCCCTTGGAGACCGTGTTTTTTACGCAGCGGCCCGGTCGGCAGTGGGCCGGCTTTCCAGATGCCGTTTTGTCGGGAAAAGGAGGCGGTCAATGAGCCATCGCTTTGCGGGCTGGGAAGGGGGAGTTCGACGCGGCTGGATTCCGGTCCGTTGGTGAATTCGCGGATGACGAGGGTTGGCTGGTAGAGGGGAAGAGGGGCGCTGGTGGGGCCAAAATCGATCGGAGGCCGGGCCCGGGCCGAGCCGGGAGGCAGGGTGAGGCTAAAGGCGCTGACATTGGAGACATTGACCTGGCACGAGCCGGAATCGAGTGGGGACACGGCGATGCGGGCTTCTTGCCAGTGGGAGTCGAGGCCGTCGATACGGCCGTATTTCAGGGTGTTGTATCGAAGGGTGTGCGTTTGCAGAACGTCGATCTCGGGATGGATTTTCGGGTGGGCTGCTAAGGCGTCGATGCGCCGGTTGATTTCCGCGCGGGCCTCGGGTTCATAGGCATGCGCGGTTTTCGGGCCGATGATGTGGGTGAGGGTGATTCCTTCTTTGGCCATGGCTCGGGCCATGGCGGTGGCGGCTTGCTGTTGGCGATCGGTTTCGCCGGAATAGGCGACGGGTGGTAGGTTGAAGAAGTTGGCGGCGGCGGCGGTGGAGTCGTAAAGGTTCCACAATTTCCGTTCCCATGGGGTGGGTTGCAGGGATTCGTTTTGGAAGGTGGTGAGGAATTCCTCGGTTTCGGAAAACCCGGCCCCGGGCGCGGCGGCGCACCATTGCCAGGCGTGATGAGCGGCAAGGTGCCAGCAAGCGGCGCCGCCGAGCGAGAAGCCGCGCACCACCTTGCGCGTGTGGTCGATGCGGTAGTCGCGCTGCACGATCTCGAGTGCTTCGAAGAAATCGGTTTCGCCGGCGAAGCGGGAGCCGTTACAATAACGACCGTAGGGATGAAGAACGATGGTGTCAGGCGGAGTGAACTCACCCGGCTGGGTGGTCCGCTGCTGGATGAAGTCGAGCTCAGTCAGTTTTTCACCGCGTCCATGGAACCAGCAATCGAGGCGCCACTGGTGGGGTAGCTGGGGTTGGAACGACGCTGGAACCACTAGGCCGAACGGCTGGACCGACCCATCGATGCGTGAGCGGTAGCCACGAACGACCGTGCCGGTGAGGGAGAGCCATGGTTTTTCGTCGCGGGCGAGGGCGGTCAGACGGGTTTCGGCTTCGGCAAGTTGTGCGCGCGCCCACTCCACTTGTTTCAAATCGTATATTTCGTCATAGCGAAGCGCCCAGTCGACGGCTTTCCAGAAAACCTCGGCATCCGGCAGGAAGCGGGCGCGGTCCGGAAGCGATTGCCATTCGGTGGCGGCGGCGGCGAGGCGTGTGTGCAAGGCCTCGGCGCGAGTGGTCAATTCGCCGCGGACATCATCCGGGATCATCACGCCCGGCGGCGGCAGGCGACGAACATTTTCGATCTGATTGTCAGCTGCGCCATCGGCCAAGAGGGAAGCGGCGGGGCAGAGTGCCAGCAGAGCAGCGCAAATCAGGCGGGACAACATCATCCGTTAAGAGTGCGCGGGATTCATTTCGGCGCAATGGCATGCCCCAGATGGTTGGCGGGAGATCGGGGCCTGCCGGGGAGGCCTGCGGGCTGCCTCTATGTGCGCAGCACGTCTTTTTTATTGCGTCGCGCGTTGTTGTTCTGCGGCTTTTTTGGCTTGTTCGGCTTGCTCCGCTTGAGCGCGGCGGTTGGCTTCGGCGCGCTCGGCGCGTTCTTTTTGTTCAGCGGCGCGCTGTTGT
>CAJBME010000058.1 GCA_903954065.1 uncultured bacterium | reverse complement strand
GGGCGCTGCCCCGGGTCGAGGCGCCGTACGTCTCGCCGAACGTCTTGTTGGCGGGGAACCGGCTGCGAAGAAGCGGATTCGGAGCCGTGTCTTGAAGGATGTGGCTTGGGGGCCAAGGGTGGAAACCGGGGCCGGCGTACCCGGCTACAGTGGCGGCTTGGCCGCCTGCGTGGTTTTGTCGTAGCTGGGTCTTCTGTAGCCGTGAGTCGCTGACTCCGGTCGCGGCCCACCCGCTTCCAACGCCGGTTCCGAAAGGAAATTCCTATCGGCTCAGCCGTTCCGGATCAACTCGTTCAATAGTTTGGGCTTCAGCAGCAGGGGCGGGACGTCCCGTGCGGGCAGACCGTGCGTTCACCACGGACCGTCGGTCATTCACGCGCCAAGCCGCGCCGCACTCGGTGGTGCCAAACGGTGTTCATTGGAATGAACTTTTTCTCACCGCGCTTGCGGCTTGATTTTATCGTGGTGTTTTTATTTAATGATAGAAAAGCGGTTGAAAAGTCGTGATATATTTTGTGTTCAATTGTCGCACCTTCGCCGCTCCGGTTATTTTCCCAACATCCTCCTTTTTGCTCACTTCTATGCGAGTTTTTACTCCGTTATTCAGTTTTTTTCGGTTGATTTATTTTCTTGTCATGGCGTGGAGCGTGATGGTCTTGGTGCGAGGTGATCAGTCCTTCCTTACGCAGCCGGTGACGGTTTCTTCATTGGCCGAGACCTTCGATGGCCCGGCGCCAGTGTATCAATGCCTTAAAGACGCCGTGGCCATTCCGGGAGCCGCCCGGCGGACACTCGAGCTGCCGGCGGTTACAGCCGACCAGACTGGATCTTATTCTCTGATGGCCCTCAATGCGGCGGGCCAGACGCGCAGCGCCGCTCGTTTTCTCACTGTGCGCTCGCGCCTACTGGCTGACCTCACTTTTAAAGCCGCTCCTTCGACTCCTGCTGGGTTTGCTTTGATCCCGGCGGGGGCGTTTCAAATGGGAGATTCATTTGGCGAGGGGGAAGTCGCTGAGCGTCCACTTCGTCGGGTGACGGTCAGTGCGTTTTATATGGCTCAGCGGGAAACGACGAAGGCGTTATGGGACGAGGTGAGGGCCTGGGGAATATCCCGTGGGTATACCGATTTGCCGGTTGGCGGTGGTAAGGCCAGCCATCATCCCGTGCAGACGGTTACGTGGTTTGACGTGATCAAATGGTGCAATGCGCGCAGCGAGAAAGAGGGATTGACTCCGTGCTACACAGTGGGTGGCAGCCCCCTGAGAACTGGAACGGTGATCCCAGTCGTTAATTGGACGGCCAAGGGGTATCGCCTTCCGACGGAGGCGGAATGGGAAAAGGCTGCGCGCGGAGGATTGAAGAAGAAGCGGTTTCCGTGGGGAGATACAATCGATCACGGTCAGGTGAATTATCAGAGTAATGAAAAATTTACCCCTGACATCAGCGCGATGCGTGGATTCCATCCGACTTATGATACCGGTGATTTTCCTTATACCTCGCCCGTGGGGAGTTTTAAGGCGAATGGATATGGCCTGTATGACATGACGGGCAACGTCTGGGAGTGGTGCTGGGACTGGTACGGGACCTATCCGTCCGGTCAACCAACTGATCCTAAAGGCAGTGCTTCGGGTTTGGTTCGGGTCCAGCGAGGCGGCTCGTGGGGTAACTACGCGTATTTTTGCCGCGTTTCGGCCCGGGACAGATGCAATCCGTTCCTCAGCGACTACGCCCTTGGGTTCCGTGTAGTTTTGTTTGCCGATGCCTCGGCGCGTGCGGCGCCGATCGTGACGACTGGAGTAGCGGTGGGAGGGGATGGTGCTGGGATTTTTACGGTGAGTGGGTCGGTTATTGCGGATGGTGGTTCTCCCGTCACTGCGCGCGGTGTGGTCTACGGTCTCGTGCCGGAGCCCACCCTCACAAGCTCGATGGTGTCTCCTTCCGGGGCCGGGAGCGGTGATTTTTCCAGCAACCTCAAAAACCTCCTTCTGGACACCACCTACTACGCCCGGGCTTACGCTACTTCGAGCATCGGGACCGCCTACGGGGTCGATATTACCTTCAACACAGCATCCTCGACCCCTGTCGGGTTTGCGTTGATCCCGGCGGGGACGTTCCAGATGGGGGATGCTCTGGACGGAATGAGCGATGCACCCGTCCATACGGTCAATGTCAGCGCCTTCTACATAGGTAAAACGGAGGTGACAAAGGGGGAGTGGGACGAGGTTCGCTCGTGGGGGACCTCTCGCGGGTATACCGATTTAGCTGCCGGCGCGGGCAAAGCTAGCAATCATCCAGTGACCATGGTTAGCTGGTGGGATGTCATTAAATGGTGCAATGCGCGCAGTGAAAAGGACGGGCTGGAGCCCTGTTACCGAGTTGGCGGCAATATTATGCGTACAGGTGCAACCGAGCCTACACCAAACTGGGTGGCCAAAGGGTATCGACTGCCGACAGAAGCCGAGTGGGAAAAGGCCGCTCGAGGCGGCTTGAATGGAAAACGGTTTCCTTGGGGGGATACGATCAGCCACAGTCAGGCGAATTACAGAAGCGACACGACTCGTGCTTACGACGTCAGTCCGACTCGGGGGTATCACCCGATATATGGTGTGGGTATTATGCCTTACATAGCGCCTGTTAGCGGATTTGCGGCCAATGGGTATGGGCTGCATGATATGGCGGGAAATGTCTGGGAGTGGTGCTGGGATTGGTATGGAGCTTATGCGGTTGGCGATCAATCTAATCCCAGAGGGGTGACTACTGGCGCAAAGAGGGTGATCCGGAGCGGTTACTGGTACGACAATTCCATTGACTGCCGCGCTGCCGACCGAAACAACGGGAGCCCTAATTACGAGAATGATAGCGTAGGGTTCCGTATGCTCCGCGGTTATCCTCCCTCGATGGGTCAAGTCGTCCCCACCGTCGTTACCGGAGCGGCCGTCGCCGGAGCTGCGTTGACCTCATTCACTGTCAGTGGTGAGGTCACAAATGACGGAGGCGCCCCCGTCACCAAACGCGGAATCGTCTATGGCCTGACAGCGACTCCCACTCTGGGTGCTGCGATGGATGCCCCTGCAGACGGTACCGGTACGGGCGCCTTCTCCAGCGCCCTGACCGGCCTGACTCCCGAAACGAACTACTACGCCCGGGCCTACGCCACTTCGAGCATCGGGACCGCCTACGGGGTCGATATTACCTTCAACACAGCATCCTCGACACCTGTCGGGTTTGCGTTCATCCCGGCGGGGACGTTCCAGATGGGGGATTCGTTTGGCGAAGGGGACGCCGGTGAGCGTCCACTCCGTCGGGTGACGGTCAGCGCCTTTTACATGGCCCAGCACGAAACCACTAAGGCGTTGTGGGACGAAGTGAGAGTTTGGGCGGCATCTCGTGGCTACACCGATTTGCCGGTCGGTGGTGGCAAAGCGGCCACTCATCCGGTGCAGGAGGTGAATTGGTTTGACGTCATCAAATGGTGCAACGCCCGCAGCGAGAAGGAGGGGTTGACCCCGTGCTACACGGTGAGCGGCAGTCCTCTGAGGACTGGAACGGTGATCCCAGTCGTCAATTGGAAGGCCAAAGGATATCGCCTGCCAACGGAGGCAGAATGGGAGAAATCTGCTCGCGGTGGTCTGAATGGGAAGCGATTTCCATGGGGCGATGCGATGAGTCATGGTCAGGCAAATTATCATAGCAGTAGCGAGTACGCTTACGATATCAGTTCGACGCGCGGGTTTCATCCGAGCTATATTGTAGGCGAGTACACCTCGCCCGTGGGAAGTTTTGTGGCTAATGGCTATGGGTTGTTCGACATGGCCGGGAATTCCTTCGAGTGGTGCTGGGACTGGTATCGGACCTATGCGGCTGGTGCGCAAACGGATCCCAATGGCAGTGTTTCAGGCTCTCTTCGGGTCATTCGCGGCGGTTCGTGGGGCCTCAACGCGTATTACTGCCGCGTCTCGAACCGCAGCTGGTACGACCCGTCCACTAGGAACAACATTCTGGGGTTCCGTGTAGTCTTGTACGCCGATTCTTCGGCGCGCACGGCGCCGATCGTGACCACCGGAGCGGCGGTGCCGGGGGATGGAGCAGGGACCTTCACTGTGAGTGGGGTGGTGACCTCTGATGGTGGGTCGCCAGTCACTGCGCGTGGTGTGGTCTACGGTCTCGTGCCGGAGCCCACCCTGAAAAGCTCGATGGTGTCTCCTTCCGGGACCCGGAGCGGCGATTTTTCCAGCAACCTCAACAACCTCGTTCTGGACACCACCTACTACGCCCGGGCTTACGCCACCAATGTTCTCGGTACTCGCTACGGCGCTGGAATAACGTTTAAAACCGCGCCTGCGACGCCTGTCGGGTTTGCGTTGATCCCGGCGGGAGCGTTTCAGATGGGGGATGCGCTCGATGGAGGGAGCGATGCAGTCGTACGTACGGTAAATGTGAGCGCTTTTTACATGGCGAAAACTGAGGTGACGAAGGCGGATTGGAACGAAGTTCGCGCATGGGGGATATCACGCGGATACACGGATTTGGCTGTCGGTGGCGGCAAAGCGATCAATCACCCTGTACAAAATGTGACGTGGTGGGATGCGATTAAGTGGTGCAATGCTCGCAGTGAAAAGGACGGGCTGAAGCCCTGTTACCGAGTCGGCGGCAATATTATGCGTACAGGTGTAACCGAGCCGACAGCAAACTGGGCGGCCAATGGGTATCGACTGCCGACAGAAGCCGAATGGGAGAAGGCCGCTCGGGGCGGACTGATCCGTAAGAGGTTTCCATGGGGCGATACAATCAGCCACAGTCAGGCGAACTACTTCAGTGATAGTTTGTACGCCTACGACGTTAGCCCAACTCGAGGGTATCACCCGCAGTATCTGGCTAGCAACGAGCCTTTCACGTCGCCCGTGGGTAGTTTTGCCGCAAACGGTTTTGGGCTGCATGATATGGCTGGAAATGTTCTTGAATGGTGTTGGGATTGGGTTGGGGATTATGCAACAGCGGCATCGACTGATCCCAGAGGGGCGTCTTCGGGCACGCTTCGGATCACCCGGGGAGGCATGTGGAACGGCAGTCTCGTCTACTGTCGTGTGGCCGACCGCAACTGGAGCGGTCCTTTTGGCAGCAACTTCTTTTTTGGGTTTCGCCCAGCCCGAGGGAAATAGTCTTCAAATTCAGGTCAAAAAAGTAAGCACTTGGCGATGGAAACCAGCACGGGGCTTCGAAACGAGAGGAGAAACCGACCGGGCGCACGAAGGTAGGGGATATTGGCGGAGCCGGTCAGCTGTACAATGTGGAGTAATGAGTGCTCCGCCTCGAGCGTTGAATGGGTCGCGAATACCGGTATTCTTCATGGTGGGTCTAGGTCGTCCGCCGCTCAGAGTGAGGTGAGTACGGTGGGCGGGCGGAGGACCTGGGCTGGGCGAGCGGTTCCTGGTGAAGTGGCAGGTGGTGACGTGACCAACGCGGGGTGGTTTTCAGTGGCGCGAAAACAAGAGGCGTGCGAATTTCATGGAAGCGCCGGAGCGGTTTTTCCACGGTGCTTACCGCTCACGATTCAACACCATTATTTTCTGTGAGTGCAAAACGCATTCTGTTCCTTTGCTCCCGAAACAAGCTACGGAGTCCGACTGCAGAAGCTATCTTCGCAGACAATCAAGCCATTGAGGTTGACTCTGCCGGCTTGAATAACGATGCTGAGGTTCCACTTTCCGAGGAGCAAGTTTTATGGGCGGATTTGATTATCGTGATGGAGAAGGTTCATCGCAATCGACTCAACCTCAAGTTCAAGAGTTCTCTAGCCGGCAAGCGAATCGCGGTTCTCAACATACCAGATGAATATGACTACATGGATCCGGCACTCGTGGCTCTATTGAAGGTTCGCTGCGCTCCGTATCTTCCATGATGAACATCATCCGTGCCGCGAAGGCATTCAACCGGTGAACCAGACGGTCTACCCAACACTGGAGCCAAGCACCTGAGGGCACTGCATGCGACGTTTGTGATGATTCAACAATGCTGGTTGGACGTGAGTTTCACGGCGAGGATAATAAAGTGGGGCGTTCTGCGGATTGATTGAATCTACCATGACATGACAAAAGACCCCATTTGTGGAATGAAAGTGGACGAAGCGTCGGCCCTCAAAACTGAACGTGGCGGAAAGACTTTCTACTTTTGCAGTGATCATTGCCGGAAGGAGTTTTTGTCCCCGACTGACTCGACGAAGCCTCAGGGGAAGAAGACCGTGGATAAGCTGCAGGGCGAAACGATTTACACCTGCCCGATGCATCCCGAGGTTCAGCTGGATCATCCCGGGCCTTGCCCGAAGTGTGGCATGGCAGTGGAGCCGATGAATTGGTCGCTTGGCGCGGATGCGGACAATGCGGAACTCAATGAGATGACGCGGCGCTTCTGGATCGGTGCGGCGCTGACCTTGCCGGTGTTCGTTCTAGCGATGGCGCACATGATCCCGGCCTTGGGCCGGCAGGCATGGGCGATGGGTGATGTTTCGCGCTGGATCCAGTTTGGGCTCGCGACGCCTGTGGTTTGGTGGGCTGGCTGGCCGTTTTTCAAGCGCGGCTGGCGCTCGATCATGTCGATGAACTTGAACATGTTCACACTCATCGCCATCGGCGTGGGTGCTGCTTATGTGTTCAGTGCGGTGGCGATGTTGAAGCCCGATCTGTTCCCACATTCGATGCCTCACGGCAGCAAGGTAGGCCTCTACTTTGAAGCCGCGGGGATGGTGACGGTGCTGGTTCTGCTTGGGCAGGTGCTTGAACTCCGTGCCCGCAGTCGCACGGGCAGTGCCATCAAGGCATTGCTCAATCTGGCGCCGCCCACGGCGCGTCTGGTCGGGGACGGCGGCGACACGGAAGTTCCGCTCGATCAAGTGAAGGTCGGCGACCATTTGCGCGTCGTCCCTGGTGGCAAGGTGCCCGTGGATGGGCGGGTCGTCGAAGGCCACTCCAGCGTGGAAGAGTCCATGATTACCGGTGAACCGCTCCCCGTCGAAAAATCCACTGGAGACACAGTGACCGGTGGCACCGTCAATGGCACGGGCAGTTTTGTCATGATGGCCGAACGAGTGGGCGGCGACACCTTACTCGGTCAGATCGTGACGATGGTGGCCGAAGCGCAACGGAGTCGCGCGCCGATCCAGAGACTCGCCGACAAAGTCGCGGCCCTCTTTGTGCCGACGGTACTGGCCGTTTCGCTCATGACTTTTTTCGTCTGGATGATGGTTGGACCTGAGCCACGGCTGGCCCACGCGATCGTCAATGCCGTGGCGGTCCTCATCATTGCCTGCCCATGCGCGTTAGGTTTGGCGACACCTATGTCCATCATGGTCGGCGTCGGACGTGGCGCGCAGCTCGGTGTGCTGGTAAAAAATGCCGAAGCGCTCGAACACTTGGAGAAGGTGACCCTACTGGTTGTGGATAAGACAGGTACGCTTACCGAAGGCAAACCCAAGCTCGTGGATGTACTGGCCAGCGATGGATTCGATGAGAAGGATTTTTTGAGTCTCGCCGCCTCTTTGGAACAGAACAGCGAACACCCGCTTGCCGCAGCGATTGTGCTTGGCGCAAAAGATCAAAAACTGACGATTGATGAGGTGAAGGATTTCCGCTCGGTGACGGGGGGTGGTGTGATCGGAAGCGTCAAGGGGCGTGTGGTCATAGTGGGCAAACCGGATTTCCTGCGGCACGAAAATATCATCGGATTGGAGCCGCTTGAAGCCACGGCGGTGAAACTGCAGGAGGACGGCAAGACCGCGATGTTCGTCGCCATCGATGGCAGACCGGCGGGCATCCTCGCGGTCGCCGATCCGATCAAAGCCACCACTGCCGAAGCCATCACAGATCTCCACACGCTCGGCTTGAAAATCGTTATGCTCACCGGCGACAACCGGTGGACCGCCGCTGCTGTGGCCAAACAGCTCGGCCTTGATGCGGTGGAAGCGGAGACCGAACCCGCCGGAAAAGTGGCCCATATCAAAAACCTCCGTGAGGAAGGCAACCACGTCGCCATGGCGGGCGACGGCATCAATGACGCACCTGCTCTGAGTGAAGCCGACGTCGGTATCGCCATGAGCACCGGCACCGACGTGGCCATGCAGAGCGCGGGCATCACGCTGGTGAAAGGCGACCTCCGTGGCATCGCGCAGGCCATCCGCCTGAGCCGGGCCACTATGAGCAACATCCGGCAGAATCTCGTCTTTGCCTTTCTCTATAACGCGCTGGGAATCCCGGTGGCGGCCGGCGTGCTTTACCCGTTCTTTGGACTGCTGCTCAGCCCGATCATCGCCGGTGCTGCCATGAGCCTGAGTTCGGTCTCCGTCATCACCAACGCCCTGCGCCTGCGGAAGGTGAGGCTGTGATTGGGTTGCAAAACCTGAAAACAAGGTCAATCGAGAAGGACCTAAAATAATCAATTCGTTCCGTGCGGCATTTCCGCGTAAGATTTGCCTTATCGTCGATTATCATGAAATCTTCTCCTCATCGCTGGCTTCTTGAACATATCCCGGAGTGGGAGCGGGACGGACTGTTGACGGCTGAGGCGGCGCGCACGCTGCGTGAGCGGCATTTGGCAGAGCAGGCGTCGGAGGAGGCACATTCGGGGTTGGCGCATTCGAGATTAGCGCAGATTGTGACTGGTTCGCTTGGGGCGTTGCTGGTTGGTTTGGGTTTGATTGCGGTGATTGGCTACAACTGGGATGATTTTTCGCGACCGGTGCGGTTGTCATTCGCGTTTTTGCCGTTGTTGGCGGCGCAATTATTCAGTCTGCGTATTGTGCTGCGAGGCCAGACTGTAGCGACTTGGGTGCGGGAGTGCGCGGGGCTTTTGCAGGCGCTGGCCACTGGGGCGTGTTTAGCGATTGTTTCGCAGATGTACAATCTCGGCGGCGAGTGGCCGGATTTGCTTTTTTGGTGGATGTTATTGAGTTTGCCCTTGGTGTGGGTGTTGCCATCGAAGGCAGTGGCGGTGTTTTATCTGACGGCTGTGACGGTCTGGAGTGTGAGTCGGATGGATGATGTTGGACCGTGGTATAATAGCCCGGTGATGTATCCGGTGTTACTGCTTGGATTACTGCCGCTGTGGCCCGGATGGCCGCCGAGGCATGTGCCATCGGTCTTCATGCGTTGGCTGCTCACGATGAGCGCCATCGTCGGTTTGTGTGGGGCGGCGACATTTGCGAGCAATACCTGGGGTCCTGCTCTGGCCGGGGAATCGCAGACGGACCTGTGGCTGTGGACACTGATTGCGGCGGTACTGGTGTTGTTTCCGCTCAGTCCAAGCGGCATGGCTGAGTCCTTGGGCCGCAAGCCGCAGGTTGTGCTGGGTTCCCTCTGGCTGTTGGGGTATGGTCTAGCGGGGACATTTAGCGAGTCGAACGAGTTTCTGCTGGAAGGAGTATTGGAGGATTTCACAGGGCCGTGGACTTGGGGATTGCTGGCGGTCATGGCGGCGTTCATGATGATTGCCGCATTTCGTCAGCGCTGGGCTGTGTTGGCCATCGCGGCGATCGGACTGTTGCCGGTGATCGCCTATCCTCTGGCTGCGATGCTCAACTGGGTGTCGACGGTGTATCTCTTTGGGCTGGGCGTGATGTTTATCTTACTCGAGTTCACAGGGCGTCGGGGCTCGCCGCGTTTGGGGGCTGCGCTCCTCTGCGCGCTTATTATCGCGCGCATGGCGGATAGTCAGTTCTCGCTGCTGACCAAGGGGCTCGTGTTTATGGTTGCCGGAGTGGCCTTCCTTGTCTTCAACCTCGCCATGACCCGCCAAGGGCGTGGCCATGCCCTCAAAACGCCATGAAATTATTGCCGGTCATTCTTTTCGGTTTCGCTGCGCTGGCGCAATGGGCTGCCCCTTGCTGGCAAATCTGGACCTACGAGCAGGTGCTGGCCAAAGGAACGCTCATAAAGCTCAAGTGTGCAGCGCCTGACCCTTACGATCTCTGGCGCGGGCGATTTTTGGCGGTGCGGCCGGCGCAGAGTCAGGTGACCGCCCCGCTTGGATTGTCACTGGAGCGGGGTCAGCCCTTTTTTGCCACCTTTACGACGGGACCTGACGGACTGGCCACGCTTTCTGGGGTTTCGCTGACACCGCCTGCGGGTAATGATTACATTCGCCTGAGGGCTGGTTCTGTTTACGACCAAACAGTGACGATCGAATGGCCGTTTGAGCGATTTTACCTCAATGAAAAGCTGGCTCCCGAGGCTGATCGCTGGTTTGCCGAGAGCATCCGCACGGATGGGGGCATCGTGGCCGAAGTGCGGGTAGACAACGGCCGTGGGGTGTTGGCTGACCTCAGCGTTGAGGGCCGGCCCATTCGCGAGATTCTCAAGCAACGGCTGGAATGACGTAGCGCTTCCGGCTCTCGGCGGTAGGGGGTGTTTTCTGCGGGGGCGCCCGGGCAGAAGGCGGTGGATTCAGCGTTTTCGGCCGTTCGCTATAGGGGGCGCAGCGACTTCTTTTTTAAGACCCTCAGGTTTTTTCCGCTTCTCAACAACCGGTCGAGGAAATAGCGGATGGCGAGTACACTTACCAGCAGGATGAAGCGGAGCGGAATGGATTTTCTCCGGAGAGTCGGGGTGTGGGGAAGGTTGGATGTGGCCGTGGCAGGATTGGTTGAGTGAGGCATGAAACGGTGGAGCAGGGCAATAAAAGCCTCCCTTTTTGCAGGTGAATCAAAAAAATCAACTGATGTGTGACGAAGCGGGCCAAATCAGTGACGAAGCGGTCCTGATGATGGTTTTGGGGCTCATTGGGCTGACCCATTGGGTGACGATTTTCGTGGCCCAACAGGGGGGCATCACCTGATTTTTTACCGCTGGCGGCGTGGTTTTGTTGAATCGATGGCGCCCGCGGCGAGTCTCGGATCGATGTCGTAATGAACGGTAGTGTGGTGCTGTCCGCGGGTGGACGGTTCGTCAATTTTTGTTCTCTGGGCGGGGTGGGCGGGTGTGCGGGGTAGCGAAAGGCAAATCGGGCCTTGAAATTACTTGGGATGACCGAAGTTTTACCGCTTCATGGCCGCTGACACATCGTATACCGAAGACGACATCAAAACACTGAGCTGGATCGAGCATATCCGGCTGCGGCCGGGCATGTACATTGGCAAGTTGGGCGATGGCACGCAGGCTGACGACGGCATTTACATCTTGATCAAGGAAGTCGTCGACAACTGCATTGATGAATTCACGATGGGCCACGGTAAGCGGGTGGCGATCACGGTGGAGGATGGCCGGGTTGAAGTACGCGATTTCGGCCGGGGGATTCCCTTGGGGAAACTGATGGACTGCGCGAGCATTATCAATACGGGAGCGAAGTACGATTCTAAGGCCTTCAAGAAGTCAGTGGGCTTGAATGGGGTCGGCATTAAAGCGGTCAATGCGCTCAGCGAATTCTTTGAGATTCAGGCGTGGCGTGAAGGCGAGACGAAGGCGATCGAATTTTCCAAGGGTAAAGCGACGTTGGAGATGAAGAAGCCGAAGGCGGATGTGCAGCCGAACGGGACGCGAGTGGCGTTTTCGCCGGACCGCACGATTTTCCCGGCCAAGCTGACCTTCCGTTCTGAGCATATTGAGCGGATGCTACGGTATTACAGTTATCTGAATGTCGGGCTCGTTTTGGAGTACAACGGAAGGAAGTTTTCCAGCAAGAACGGGTTGAGGGATTTGCTGCACGAAGATTTGCCGGAGGAGGAGCGATTGTATCCGATCATCCGGCTGGTGGGGGAGGACATTGAGATTGCCTTTACGCATCGTGACGGGTATGGCGAAGATATTCTGAGTTTTGTCAACGGGCAGAACACGACGCAGGGGGGGACGCATCTACAGGGGTTCCGGGAAGCCATCGTGAAGACGATCCGCGAGCATTTTAAGAAAGACTGGGATACGAAAGACATTTTGCAGGGGATTGTCGGGGCGGTGGCCATCAGGGTGGAGGAGCCGGTCTTTGAATCGCAAACCAAGACCAAGCTTGGCTCGCTGACGATGACGCCGAATGGCGAGTCGGTGCGTGGATTCATCGCGAATTTCCTGCAGCGGGAGCTGGATATTTTCCTGCACAAGAACAAGGAAATTGCGGGCGCCCTGCAGACGAAAATTCAGCAAAGCGAGCGTGAGCGGAAAGAGCTGGCTGGCATTCAGAAGTTGGCGCGCGAATCAGCTCGCAAAGCGAAGATTCACAACAAGAAGCTCCGTGACTGCCGTGTGCATTGGGGCAGCAAGCATAAGGACGCGGAGGAAAGCACGCTTTTTATTACTGAGGGTGACAGCGCGAGTGGATCCATTACCAAATCGCGAAATGCTGATTTGCAGGCGGTGTTCTCGTTGCGGGGGAAACCGCTGAACTGTTTCGGCTTGACCAAGAAAATCGTCTATGAAAACGAAGAATTCAACCTGCTGCAGCATGCGTTGAACATCGAAGAAAACCTGGATGAACTGCAGTACAACAAAGTTGTTATTGCCACTGATGCGGACGTGGATGGTATGCACATCCGGTTGCTGCTCATCACGTTCTTCTTGCAGTTTTTCCCGGAATTGATCCGCCGCGGGCATCTTTATATTCTGCAGACCCCCTTGTTTCGCGTCCGAAACAAAAAAGTGACCCGCTACTGCTATTCCGAAGATGAGAAATTAAAGGCCATCAAAGAATGTGGGAAAACGGTCGAAATCACCCGGTTCAAAGGACTCGGTGAAATTAGTCCGGATGAGTTTTCCGGATTTATCGGACCAGATATCCGGCTTGATCCGGTTAGCCTCGATGCCCATTCGCCCGTGAAAGAACTCCTGACGTTTTACATGGGGAAAAACACCCCAGACCGACAACAGTTTATCATTGGTAACTTGCGGGTCGAACAAGACGTCATGGCCGACGAGCCGAATGCTCAGGAGGACGGGGAACTGGAAGCGGCTTGAACCGCCGCGGTGGGGGCCAACCGGCCGGCGAGAATTGTGTGGGCGGTCCGGTTCTGACGGCTCGACGCTCGACGGCTAGCGGTCTAGGCGGGAGTGCCGATTACCTTAAAAACGAAACTGAGTCCCCGTCGCAGACACTTGACCAGACACCCAGGCCCAACGGGGCGCCCTGGGAATACCCCACCATTCCCGCGTTCTGAAGGAACGCCGCATAGTCGCGGGCCTCAAAACGTTTTTTGAGTAAGTGACCGGATTCGTCGAGGCGGATTCGGAGCCGTGGCTTGAAGGATGTGGCTTGAAGGCCAATTGTGAAAACCGGGGCCAGCGTACCCGGCTACAGTGGCGGCCTTGCCGCCTGCGTGGTGGTTTCGTATTTGGATTTTTGTAGGCGTGGGTTGCTGACCCCGGTCGCGGCGCCGAACGTTTCTCCGAACGTCTTGTTGGCGGGGAACCGGCTGCGAATCAGAGCGTTCGGATCGGTGATTTGAGGGATGTGGCCCGGGGGCCAAGTGTGGAAACCGGGGCCGACGTCCCCAGCTACAGTGGCGGCTTGGCCGC
>CAJBME010000057.1 GCA_903954065.1 uncultured bacterium | reverse complement strand
GCTGCACGGACCCGAGTTTTAATTGCAGGATGAATTCACGGATCAGGCGCTCTCCTGGATCGGTCACGTACGCGCGGAAGATGGCATGCTGACCGCGTTCGATGGCATCGCAATACGCGCTGATGTCGGCATTATTTTGCAGGTGCACCCCGCCCAAGTGTCCGAAGCTGGCTACTCCCAGCGGCAACAAATCCGCGCCACTGAAAAGCCCGTCCCGGTAGACAAATTTCGTCGTCGCCTTGTTTTTGACGATCGTATAAGCACTGCTGATTTCGTAGCCATCTTGTTCGAAGGCGGCGAATGCCTCACTCACCCACCGGCGCTTGGTCGGCCAGTCGGCTACCGGCGCCACCAATCGACCTTCTTCCTGCATCGTCTTGAAAATGCCCGTGTTATACGGCACCTCCATTTGGTAAATCGTCAGGCAATCAGGTTCCAAGGCCCGCGCTTTTTCAATGCACACTTTCCAGTTCTCCTCGGTTTCCTCCACCATGCCCGCAATCAAATCGATGTTGATCTGCGGAAATCCGATCGAGCGAGCATGCCGGTAAGCGCGTTCAATCTCTTTGCTGCGATGAGCGCGGCCGTTGATCTCGAGAATGTGATCGTCAAAGTTTTCCACTCCCAAGCTCAGCCGCGTCACCCCCATGGCGCGAATCGCATCGAGCTTCTTTTCTGTCAAAGTGCCGGGTTCACACTCGAACGTCACTTCTTCGATCTCATCCCACGGCAGCAGGTCCTTCATCTGCCGCGTCAATTCCTCCAGCTGCGGCACCGAGAGGTAACTGGGCGTGCCCCCACCAAAATAAATGAACCGCGGCTTCCGGCCACGCAGATACGACCGCCGAGCATACATCTCGAATTCCTGCATCCCGGCCCGCACGTAACGCTTGATCTCGTCCGCATTTTTGTCGGTATACACCCGGAAATAACAAAAATGACAGCGCTTCCGACAAAAGGGAATGTGGAAATACACACCCAGCGGAATGTCGGGTCGAGGGTCCCCGTCCAGTACCCGCGCTACTTCTGGCACCATCTCCTCGCGCCAGTAAGCATACGGCGGGTAGTTCGAGACAAAATAATTTCCCGCCTCCGTGGCGGCAAGCGCCTTGGGAGGCTGTGGAACAGCAGGGGTGATGGCGGTGGGGCTGGACATGGGAAATCGGGCGGCTGCAACCAGCCACCCATATACGATGCGCCGATTCTGGCCAACGCCAGCCTTATCTGAGAGCGGGCATTTCCCCCATCACCCCTCCGTCAATGCATCTCCACCGCACAAGTGCCCACCCCACCCCGAAAATAGTTGAACTGGACGTTGGGATGCCCGCCCAACAAGGACATCGGCACCGCCGCATCCTGCACGCCCTTGGCAATCATCAAGGCCGTCAATCGCTGACCCAGCGGGTTGTCGTGCGTGCCGGCATGCCAGATCGACACTTTCTCGGCCAGCCATGTTTCCAACGGACCGACCGTAATGGCCCGGGTCGGCACCATCGTCACGTTGCCCCCGCCGGAAGTGCGGGCATTTTGCATCAAGGTCACTGGATGAAGGTCGACGACCCGCGTGGCTAGTTGTCGGTACTCTTCAGGCGTAGGCGGCGCCTCCACATGCGCCCCCGTGCGGCGCAGCGGATCATTAAATGCCCAGTGCTTGATGTCGCCTTGGCCGCCCTGCATGACCGCACACCGCACCCCAGACGTCCAGCTCCGACGATAGGTCGCCACCTCAGCCTTGGGAAAATGAAGGTTCTCCTCAGGCATGGCCAGCCCAGGCGCAATTCGATCAAAACACAACTCGCGGTCGGCACGCTCAAAGGACAACGGATGACTGACCGGAACTTCACAGCCAGTCACAGCATCATACCATTCATCCATGCCCCAAAAATGCGCATCGCGCAGTGAAACCCCCAGCTCATTCACCAGCCGGGCCACCAACGGCAGCTGCTCCGTCGGACCGATCGGCCCACAAATCCCCACCGGGTTGTCCGCCGTGGCCTGACGCCACGCGGAAATATACTCCAACGCCTCCGCGAGGTAAAAATCCTCCAGCGTATCGTAAAAAACGATCTTGAATCCAGGCCGCGACAACTGTTCTAAATCACGCACCGTCAGGGCCGCTGCATCGCGGATCAAGCTGTCATCCAGCGTCGTGTAATCCCACCACTCCGGAGCTAATGAACTGATTTTACGAGACATATGTGTGAAAAATAATGGTGCCACTCCCGATCCGGGCCGCCAGCCAATGCCAGACCACACTCGTCGGAAACTTCCCGCCAAGTCCAGCCCGTCCCCTACATTTTTTCGACACGCCAGCCGCTTTGTCATTCGTTTTCTGCACAGAAATTTTGAAGACACCCACGAATGGGCGTCGCCGTCCATTGCGTATGCCGAGCGGGGCTCGGCGCCCCTCCCCACCCCCGGGAACGCTGAGCCCCAGCTCGGCGTGTGCAGTAAGCGCGCCATCGCAGACGCACCATCGCAGACACCCACCCCATCACGATCACCGACGAATGCGGGTGGCCGTCGTTTTACGGACGCCTTTTTCCACGCCGAGCTGGGGCTCAGCGTTCCCAGGAGCACAGAAATTTTG
>CAJBME010000056.1 GCA_903954065.1 uncultured bacterium | reverse complement strand
TGGTTTGTCGATTTCGACCCCGTCCGCGCCAAGCAGGAAGGCCGCGCCCCGGAAGGCATGGACGAAGCCACCGCCGCGCTGTTTCCCGACAGCTTTGAGGAGTCGGCGTTGGGGTTGGTGCCGAGGGGGTGGCGGGGCAGCACGCTCGGTGCCGTCTCGGACGTTGGCATCGGAAAGACACCGCCAAGGAAGGAAGCTCATTGGTTTAGCGAGAGTCCTGCTGATGTTCGCTGGGTTTCGATTCGTGACATGGGGACTTCTGGAGCGTTTATTTCCCACACGAGCGAGTATCTGACGGCAGCGTCAATCGAACGTTTCAACGTCCGCCAAGTGCCAAACAATACGGTGCTGTTGAGTTTCAAAATGACGATTGGTCGCGTTGCTGTTGATTTCCACCCAAAACTGAGCCACTTTCGGGGTTAGTTTCCACTGAAATTTGAGCCACGCATGGACACTACTCTGCTCAAAACATGAGCAGGGGTTGCAGGAGTGATCAACGTGGCGATATTGAGTTCGATAAGGCGATGGCATTTCCGGGACGGGGTATCGATCCGGGAAATCGGGCGGCGCACGGGGCTGTCGCGCAACACCATCAAGAAGTATCTCTCCAATGCGGTTGTAGAGCCGCGCTATCCGAAGCGACGCAACCCGAGCAAGCTGGATGCGTATGCAGCCAAGCTGGTGGGCTGGCTCAAGACGGAGGCGAGCAAGGGGCGCAAGCAACGGCGCAGCCTCAAGCAAATCCATGCGGACCTGGTGCAGTTGGGGTTTACCGGATCCTATGGCCGGGTGGCGGCGTTTGCCCGGCGCTGGCGCCAGGCGCAGCAGGAAGCCTCACAGACGGTGGGCCGTGGCACGTTTGTGCCGCTGCTGTTCGGTCCGGGCGAGGCCTTCCAGTTTGACTGGAGCGAGGACTGGGCGGTGATTGGTCGGGTGCGCACCAAGTTGCAGGTCGCACAATTCAAGTTGAGCCACAGTCGTGCGTTTGTGCTGGTGGCCTACCCGTTGCAAACCCACGAGATGCTGTTTGATGCGCACAACCGGGCCTTTGCGGTGTTCGGTGGCGTGCCACGCCGCGGCATCTACGACAATATGAAAACCGCGGTAGACCGGATTGGATCGGGCAAGGCAAGGGAGGTGAACGTGCGGTTTGCCGCGATGGTGAGCCACTACCTGTTTGAGGCCGAGTTCTGCAACCCGGCCTCGGGCTGGGAGAAGGGGCAGATCGAGAAGAACGTGCGCGATTCGCGGCACCGGATGTGGCATACGGTGCCGGCGTTCGAGACTCTGGGTGCGCTCAACGCATGGCTACAGGCGCGTTGCGTGGCGATCTGGTCTGAGCTCCAGCATCCGGAGCAGCCGGGCAGAACCATTGCCGAAGTCTGGGAAGAGGAGCGCGCGCACCTGATGCCGCTACCGCGGCCCTTTGATGGGTTCGTTGAGCACGCCAAGCGGGTGTCCCCGACCTGCCTCGTCCATGTCGAACGCAATCGCTACAGCGTGCCGGCGTCCTATGCCAATCGTCCGGTCAGTGTGCGGGTCTACTCCGACCGGCTTGTGGTAGCCGCCGAAGGCCAGATCATCGCCGAGCATGTGAGGATCATCGAGCGCAGCCACCAGGCGGGGCGAACCGTCTACGACTGGCGGCACTACCTGAGTGTGCTGCAGCGCAAGCCCGGGGCGCTACGCAACGGCGCGCCCTTCGTGGAATTGCCCGAGGGGTTTCGGCGGTTGCAGGCGATTCTGACCAAGCGGGCCGGCGGTGATCGGGAGATGGTTGAGATCCTGGGGCTGGTGCTGCATCACGATGAGCAGGCGGTGCTGGCGGCAGTGGAGCTGGCGCTCGAATCAGGGGCGCCATCCAAGCAGCACGTGCTGAACCTGCTGGGCCGTTTGGTGGAAATGGCGCCACCGGCGCCCGTCGACGCCCCGCAGGCGCTCAAGCTTGCCGTGGAACCGGAGGCGAACGTGAGTCGTTACGACCAATTGAGAGGAAATCGATATGCAGCATGAAGCGATGGTCACGAGCCTGAAGTCACTCAAGCTCTTTGGAATGGCACAGGCAGTAGACGAGTTGGCCCAGCAAGGCGCACCGGCCTATCAAGCTGCGCAGAATGTGCTGGGCGATCTGCTCAAAGCGGAGATGGCTGAGCGCGAGGTCCGATCGGTGGCCTACCAGATGAAGGCCGCCCGGTTCCCGACTTACCGGGATCTGGCCGGATTCGACTTCAGCCAGAGTCCGGTCAACGAAGCGCTGGTGCGTCAGTTGCACCGTTGTGAGTTCCTTGAGCAGGCCTACAACATCGTGCTGGTGGGTGGGCCGGGAACGGGCAAGACACACCTTGCCACAGCGCTGGGTGTGCAGGCGATTGGACATCACCGCCAGCGAGTTCGCTTCTTCCCGACTATCGAACTGGTCAATGCGTTGGAGCAGGAGCAAGCCTGTGGTCGCCAAGGCCATATCGCGATGCGGTTGATGCATGCTGATCTGGTGGTTCTGGACGAGCTGGGCTATCTGCCGTTCAGCCAGGCGGGAGGCGCCTTGCTGTTCCATCTGATCAGCAAGCTCTACGAGCGGACCAGCCTGGTGATTACGACCAACCTGAACTTCGCCGAATGGGCCAGCGTATTTGGTGACCCGAAGATGACAACGGCGCTGCTCGACCGGCTAACCCACCACTGCCACATCCTTGAAACCGGGAACGAGAGTTACCGCTTCAAGAACAGCTCAACTCAAACCAGGAAGGAACCCCGGACCAGAAAGATATCCACAACTTGAGTCATAATAAACATTGAAAAGGGGTGGCTCAAAATTCAATGAAAAACCCGGCTCAGAATTCAGTGGAAATCAACATATAGCGGTCATTCCGACGCGCGATGGGCTTGAGGATGTTGTTATCCGATTGTTGGCGAATACCGCGGCTGTATCGCTTGAGTATTTGGGATTGGATCGAAATACCCTCGAGGTTCTTCGCAGCATTATCTGCAAGCCGCAGGGTTTATTCATTGTGTGCGGTCCTACGGGATCAGGCAAAACAACGACACTGCACTCGGTTTTGGCGCATCTCAACGAGAGTTCAACCAAGATATGGACGGCTGAGGATCCAATCGAAATTACTCAGCCCGGGTT
>CAJBME010000055.1 GCA_903954065.1 uncultured bacterium | reverse complement strand
TCTATCCGGGGATCTTGGCGCTTGGGGGGAGGTGTGGTTGCGATTACCTCACGGTGCGGAAGAACAGTTTTCCGGTGGTCGGTAGGGGCATAGTATACGGGCTGGTGGCGCCGCCGACGGTGACCCATGAGCCGAGGCTCAGGTCGGTCGAGCTTTGCAGAGTGCCAGTATAGGTGACGACGAGCGAATTCCCGGCGATGGCGATGGCGAGGGAGTCGGTTGCCGGGTTGGAGGCGGTGGTGGTGAACAGACTGATCTCATCGACGAAGGCGTTTTGATTCAATCCGCCGGTGCGGGCGGCCCAGATGAAATTTCCTCCGCTGAGCGAAGAAAACCCTGGCAGGGAAACGTCATAAAAGATGACCTCGTTGTTGAAAAGGACGTCGGCGGTGGCGTCGGCGTCGATTTTGATGACGACTGGGAAGTAGTCGGGATCGCTGAGCAGGGCGGAGAAGGGCATTGGTTTCTCTGCGAGCAGGGAGCCCTGCCATTTGAGTGAAATGCCTGGGACGTCACTACCGCCGTTGGCGTAGGTGTCGAACGAGACGATCAGGCCATTGCCGCTTCCTTCTTCGCCGAAGAGGGTGGGAGCGGTGCTATTGCCGATGTCGTTGCCCCAGACGAAGGCCATGCCATCGGCTGGGGGAGAAGTGCCACCGCCGAGGCGCACGGCGAAGGAGGCGATCATGGACGTGACGGGGGTACCGGCGTTGAAGTCATCGATGACGAGGACGCCATTGAGGCCGTTTTCGGCGGTGGTGAGGATGGCCATGTTGGAGCCATTGACGCCATCGCCGGTGCCGAGCAGGCCTGAACCGCCGAAGGCGTAAGCCAGGGGGGAGGCGGTGTCGAAGTCGAGCTGGGCGGTCGGTGGGGGCAGGGTGGCACTGATGACCGTGAGGACGGCGGTGGTGCTTTCCACGGTGTTGCTGAGGCCGGTGGCGAGGACTCGGTATTGGCGTCCATTATCGGCGAGCGAAGTGGCGGCGGTGGTATGGGAGTTGGTGGTGGCTCCTGGGATGTTGGTGAACGAGGTGGCTCCGGCCGGAGCGGACTGCCATTGCCATGACGTTTGGCCGGGGTCATTGACCTGGGCGGTGAAGGTGGCGGTGGTTCCTTGGAGCACGCCGATGGAGGCGGGCTGTTGGGTCAGGGTGACGGGACCCACGTACTGGGTGGTGTGGAGGATGACATTGTCGACCCAGTGGCTTTGCACGGCGCCGCCGGTCCGGCCGGCTAGATTAAAGCGGCCATTGGCGAGGCCTGTCCAGTTTGGGAGTTGGACGTTGAGGAAGACGAGGGTGTCGTTGAACGAGACGTCCACCGTGCCATCGTTTTCCACGCGCACGGCGACGCGGGCCCAGTCGAGCGGCTGGAGGAACGCCCTTGAGACCAGTTTTTCTGGAGTGACGAAGGCGCCTTTGTATTTGATGCCGATGGCGGGGGCTTCACCGGCGCCGTTATCTGGATTGGCGTCGACGTTGTCGTAGACGTCGAAGGTGATGATGAGGCCGGTACCAGCGCCTTCTTCGGCGCCGGTATTGATGACGTCATCGGGCACATCGGAGCCCCAGCTCAGGCTGAAGCCGTCGGCGGGCACGCCTGGGATGCTGGTGCCGGAGGCGGTGAGGTTGATGTTGAAGTTGGCGATGAGGGCGCCTTGGGCATTGGATCCTGAGAAATTATTGACGACCAATGATCCATTTTGGCTGGTGGCAGCCTCGGTGAGCGAGAGGAAGCCGGAGTCATTGACGCCGCCGGCAGGGGTGAAGACGGCGGTGCCACGGGCAGCGACGACGGCGGCACTGGCGGTGCCGGTATTGGTCAGGTCTCCGGAGTCGAAGGTGAGGACGACGTCGGAGCTGGCGGGTGGGGTCAGGTCGACCACGGTGAGTACGGCTTCGCGGCTGGTGGCGGAGGAGGCGCCGACGTTGATGATGGCGCGGTACTGGCTGTTGTGGTCGGCGAGCGTGAGCGGCGGGGTGACGAGCGTGAAGGCCGTGGCTCCGGGGATGGTGGTGAAGGCGGATTCACTGGCGGCGCGTTTTTGCCATTGGATGACGGCGGGCGGCGAGGCGTAATTGGCGCCGACGACGAAAGTGGCGGCGGTACCGGTGGGGGCGGTGAGGTCGTCGACTTCGTCGGTGATTTGGACGGGGCCGGCGTAGACGGTGGTTTTAATGGCGAGGTTGTCGATCTCGTGTTTTTGATTGAGACCGCCGGTACGGGCGTAGAAGCCGAAGGCGCCATTCACGAGGGCGGTCCATGATGGCACTTGGACATCTTGGAAGTAGAGGCGGCCGTTGAAGGACGCGGAGATTTTGCCAGTTTGGTCGAGGCTGACCATGACGCGGACGAAATCTAAGTCGGTGAAGAATTCGTAGGGTGAGACGCGCACGGAGGCGAGCACGGTGGTTCCCCATTTGAGGTCGAGTGACGGGGCTTCGCCGAGGCCGTTGATCGGGTTGCCATCGGCATTGTCATAGACATCGAAGCAGAGGCGGAGGCCGTTACCTGTGCCTTCTTCTGATTCGGGTATCGCGCCGGCGGTCATTTCCTGTCCCCAATTGAAGCTAAAGCCATCGGCGGGCGGAGTGGTTCCAGAGCCCATGCGCAGGTCGAACGATGCGAAGATGGACGAGATGGAGGCGCCGGCGTTGAGGTCGTTGATGAGCAAGGCGCCGGATTGGCCATTGGCGGCGTCGGTCAGTTGGACGAAGCCGGTGGGATCGATGAGGGAGGATCCGTAAATCGCGCCTTGAGCGGCTGGGATTTCTCCGCCATCGAAGTTTTGCGTATAGGAATACGCTGGCTCGGGCAGGGTGGTGACGGTGAGGGTGGCCTCATTCGAGAAGGTGACGCCTTGACCATCGGAGATGGCTAGCCGGTAGACGGCGCCATGGTCGGCGGCGGTCACTGGGGCGGCGGAGATGAAGTCGGAGGCAGTGGCGCCGGGGACGGCGGCGAACGTCGTACTACCGGGGTTTTTGCGTTCCCACTGGTAGGCTGTGGCCACGGCTGGATTGGCCAGCAGGGAGTAGAACCGGGCGGTGGCGCCGTTGAGGAAGGTGGATGACTGCGGCTGGTGAACGATGGCGGCGACCAGACCTCCGGTGGTGGTGGTGAGACTCAGGTCGTCGATGAAGACGTTCATGTTCAGGCCCCCGGTGCGAGCGCCGAAGCCGAACCGTCCGCTGCTGACCGGGGTGTATGGCGTGTAGAGATTGGTGAAATGGGCGACGCCGTCAAAGACGATATCGAGCGAGCCATCGGGATCCAGCTTGATTTGGACATCAGCCCAGACCGGAGAGCCGTTTTCGCCGGTGGTGAGTGGATTGATCCCTGGTTTAACTTCAGCGATTTGCTGGTTGTTCCAGCGCACGGTGATAGCGGGGGCTTCACCGCCCGCGTTGTCATAGAGATCGAAGGCGATGCTCAGGCCCGAACCAACACCTTCCTCTCCCCAAGGACCGTTTGGCAAGTCGGAGGCGAAGCAGAAGCTCCAGCCGTCTGCTGGCGGGGTGGTGCCACCGCCGACGCGGGCTTTGAAGGTGGCGTTAAAGCTGTTGACGGGGGAGCCGGCATCGAGGTCCTCGATGACCAAGCTTCCTTGCTGCCCGTTGATATTTTTGACCAGTTTCAGGGCGCCGCCGGTGAAGCCGCCGGTGGTTTCGACGATGGTATTGGCGTACGTGGTGGAGCCATTTGGGGGCAGGCCGTCGTCGAAGTTAGCGGTGAGTGATCCAGCTTGCAGGCCATGGGACATGGCGAGGGCGGACCATGCGGCGGCGCGCAGGCCGTGCCGCAGAGGCAGTGATTTCATGAGGATTGGGATTGGTGTGAAGTGGCGCCGGCGGCTGGCGATAGCCGGCCGCTGGCGGGCCAAACGGTCCGACTGTTTGGCCGCAAAAGCAACCCATCCTGTTCCCGGATTTCCTCAGGGAATTACTGAGCGGGCGACGGAGCTGGCGGCCGGGCACTCGAGGGCGGTGAAGCGGCGGGTCAGGTCGGTCAGCGATTGTTCGACGCCCATGCGCTCGAGCGAGCTGGCTCCGACGAAGCCGTGGGTCGTGGTATGGGCCATGACTTTGGCGGCGTCTTCTGGGGTGTTAATGGGGCCTCCGTGGCAGAGGAAGAAGATGTCTTTGCGCACCGAGCTGGCGGCGTCGATGATTTCCTGCGTACGTTTCAGGGTGAAGTCCCACGAGACGACGGCGCTGGTGACGCCGATAGAGCCACCGACGGTGGTGCCGACGTGGGCGATGATGGCATCGGCGCCGGCTTTGGCCATTTCCATGGCTTCCTCTGGGGTGCCGACGTAGACGACGCTAAAGAGGTCCATGCGGCGGGCGAGGGCGACCATTTCGTATTCTTTTTTCACGCTCATGCCCGTTTCCTCGAGCACGCCGCGGAAGTGACCGTCGATGATGGTGTGAGTGGGGAAATTATTGACGCCGGAGAATCCCATTTCTTTGACTTGGCCGAGCCAGTGCCACATGCGGCGGCGCGGGTCGGTAGCGTGCACGCCGCAGATGACGGGGCATTCTTCGACGACTGGGAGCACTTCATATTCACCGATTTCCATGGCGATGGCATTGGCATCGCCGTAGGCCATCATGCCGGCGGTTGAGCCGTGGCCCATCATGCGGAAGCGGCCGCTATTGTAGATGATGATCAGGTCGGCTCCGCCTTTTTCGATGAATTTGGCGGAGATGCCGGTGCCGGCGCCGGCGGCGATGATGGCTTTGCCTTGGCTGAGTTTGGCGTGGAGGCGATCGCGTACTTCTTCGCGCGAGTAGGGATTTCCTTTTCCGGTCCAGGGATTGGGCATGAGAATGGCGGAGTGAGTGGTGTCGGTGCGGGTGTCGGTGGCGGCTGCGACGAGCGGCCGTGTTTCTTACTGGAGGGAAATGCGGGGTGCGCCAATCATTTGATAGCGATAATTTTCCACGCTCTGCCGACTCAAATGCCAGTCGGCGGAAAATTGTTTATGAAGCGGGGTCGCCGGGTTGGAGCCAGTGGAGGCAGGCCATACGGGTGGCGATGCCGTTTTCAACCTGTTGGTTGATGAGGCAGCGTTCGTAGGTCATGACGGCATCGACGAGTTCGACGCCGCGATTGACCGGTCCGGGGTGCATGATGTAGACCCCTTCGGCGGCGAGGTGGGCGAAACGTTCGTCGGTGACGCCGAAGTGGCGGTGGTATTCGCCGAGGCTAGGGAAGAATGGATCAGCGCCAAGACGTTCATTTTGAATGCGCAGGAGGTACACAACATCTGGTTTCCACCGCAAGACCTCGTCGAAAGTACGGAATTTCTGCAACCATTCCCACCGGGTGTCCGGGATCAGCGTGCCAGGTCCGAGCACGGCGACTTCGGCGCCGAGGCGGTGGAGGATGGTACTGGTGGACCGGGCGACGCGCGAGTGGAGCAGGTCGCCGACAATGACGATGCGGCGGCCGGTCAGATCGGGCCAAATTTCGCGCAGCGTGAAGGCATCGAGCAGGGCTTGAGTCGGGTGGGCGTGCCAGCCGTCACCGGCATTGATGACGCTGGCCTTGCTGTGGCGGGCGATCAGGCTGGGCACGCCGGAGGCGCTGTGGCGGACGATGATATAGTCCACCTGCATCGACTCGAGTGTTTCGATGGTGTCGAGAATCGATTCTCCTTTGACCACGCTGGAGGTGGAGACGGAGAAGTTGGTGACATCGGCCGAGAGTCGACTGGCGGCGATTTCGAACGACGAGTGGGTGCGGGTGGACGGTTCGTAGAAGAGGGTGAGGACGTGGCGGCCGCGGAGGGTGGGGACTTTTTTGACCCGTCTTTGGAAGAGGGCCTTAAAGTGTGCGGCATTGGCCAGCACCTGCTCGATTTCTTCGCGGGCGAGTGGGGCGATGGACAGGAGGTCCTTGCGGCGTGGGATATTCATCGTGTGATCTCCTTGTGTCCTACAGTTGCGGTGTCGGCGCCATCGGTTTCGCGCAGGCGGACGCGCACATAGTCACGGGGCGAGGTAGGGTGAGCGAGGCCGACGTAATCAGCGTGGATGGGGAGCTCGCGGCAGCCGCGATCGAGCAGGACGGCGAGTTCGACGCGGGCGGGGCGTCCGAAATCGGCCAGTTCATCGAGGGCGGCCCGGATGGTGCGGCCGGTGTAGAGGACGTCATCGAAGAGAATGACCTCGGCGCCATCGACATCGAAGTCGATGGCTGAGCCGCGAAGCTGGGGCACGGTGTGCAGGGCGGCGAGGTCGTCGCGGTAGAGGGAAATGTCGAGCGACCCGATTTGAGGTGGGCGCCGGTCGGGATGGACGGCGGCGAGGCGGTCGGCGACGCGGGTAGCGAGGGGCACGCCACGGCGTTCGATGCCGATGAAGGCTGGCCATGAGGCCTGATGGCGCTGGGCGATGGCGGCGGCGAGGCGTCCGATGGCGGCCTCGATACCGTCAGCGTCCAGGAGGATGGTAGGTGGTGGGGCGGGCGGCGAGATGGACACGGAGCGATGTACGGGGGGCGGCGGACGATTGCAAGCTGGAGCGGGTGGCGGCTTGATCTGCGTCTTTATTCGAAGTGGAGTTGTCCGATGTCGTGGCGGCGCTGGCGTCCTGGGAAGGAGATTTTTTCGGCGGCGGGATTCACTTTATTGAGGGCGTCGAGGCGGGTGGCGCCTTGGGCGACGACGGCGAGAACGCGGCCGCCGTGGGTTTCGTAGCGGGGGTGGGTGGGGGTGGAGTCGGGGGCGAGACGGGTGCCGCAGTGGAAGACGGAGGCCTCGTCGGAGGCGATGGATTCCAGGCCGGTGATGGCGTCGCCGCTGCGGCTGGTGGCGGGATATCCCGCGCTGGCGAGGATGATGCAGATGCTCCAGCCCGGTGAGAAAGAAATCAAATCGGGCCGCAATTCACCGCGGGCGCCGTGAAGGATGTATTGCACGAAATCACCGCTGACGAGCGGCATGACGGCTTCGCACTCGGGATCACCGAAGCGGCAATTGTATTCGATGACCTTGGGGCCGTCCGGAGTCAGCATCAATCCGAAGTAGAGAAAACCGCGATAGGGCAGGCCGTCATGCTGTAGGCCGGCCACGGTAGGGGCGACGATTTCCTGTTCGATCTGGCTGAGTATTTCCGGAGTGATCAATTCGCGGCTGGCGACGGCGCCCATACCACCGGTATTGGGTCCTTCGTCGGCGTCGAAGATGCGTTTATAATCGCGGGCGGGGCAGAGGATGTGGTATTTTCCATCGGCCAGACTGGCGAAGATGCTGACTTCTGGACCGGTCAGGCATTCTTCGATGACGAGGCGTCCCGGGCCGAAGGTCTGGTGGACGAAGACGTTTTCGAGGAAGTCATCGACCATGGCTGGGGAGGTACAGACGGCGACGCCTTTGCCGGCGGCGAGACCATCGAATTTGAGGACGACGGGCCCTTGGGGGGCGATGTCCGGGATGGCGGATCTGGCTTCGTCGAGGGTGGCGGCGGAAGTGTAGCGCGCAGTGGGGATGCCGTGGCGGACGAGAAATTTTTTGGCAAACTCCTTACTGGCTTCGAGTTGTGCTGATTCACGGGGTGGTCCCCAGCAGGGCACGCCGAGACGTTGGCAGGCATTAGCGAGGCCTTCACCGGTGACAAGGTAGCTTTCTTCGCCGGCCACGACCAGATCGATACTTTCATTTTGGATGAAGGCGACGAGGGACGGCAGGTCATGCACGCCATGGGCGGGCTGGGCGAGCGAGGTAAAAATGGCCTGACTGCCGGGGAAGCAGAAGCGATCGGTGGGTGTGGGCGAGGCGGCGAGGGCGCTGAGAAGTGCGTGTTCGCGCCCGCCTTTTCCGACGACGAGAAGTTTGAGCATGCTTTCCTGTTAGCGGCTCTGGGCGTTGATGCAAGGAGGGCGAGTGGGGCTCGGGGCGGATTAGAGGGAATCTGAGTGGAGAACTTTTTGCGCGACCGCGGCATAGAAGGGGATGCCCACAATGAGGTTGAGTGGAAACGTGATGCCTAGGCTCAGGCCGAAGTAGAGCGAGGGACTGGCTTCGGGAAGGGCGTAGCGCAGCACGGCGGGCACGGCGATGTAGGAGGCGCTGGCGGCCAGCACCATTAACAGTATTCCATCGCCGACGGGCAGCTGGAACAGGTAGGCCAGGCCGAGGGCTAGGCTGGCATGAACGATGGGACCGGCGATGGCGTAGGCGATCAGCACCGGGGAATTTCCGCGGATTTGAGGTAGGTTGCGGGCGGCCATCAAACCCATATCAAGCAGGAAAAACGAGAGCATGCCCTTAAAAAGATCGCCGGAGAACGGCTGCATGGCGGCCTGACCTGATTCGCCAGTGAGCAGGCCGATGGCCATGGCGCCGAGAAGAAGCAACTGAGCGCCATCCGTGAACGACTCGTGTAGGACCTTGCCAATGGTTCGGCCCGGCCCGGCCGGGGGACTGACGGCGACGGCATCGCCGCTTTTCGGTGGCGTCAAACCGGCGGCCGCCTTGAGACGGAGAGAGCCGGCCATGACCACGGCCATGATGATGGCGGGCGATTCCATCAGGGCCATAGCCGCTGCCATGTGGCCGCCATGGGGAATGTTGTGGGTTTCCAGAAACTGTACGGCGGTGACGAAGGTGACGGCGCTGACCGAACCGTAGGTGGCGGCGACGGCGAGGGCGTTAAAGTCGGAAGTGAAACGGCGCAGGAACCAGAAGCCCAGCCAGGGAATGATGACAGCCAGAGCGACGGCGCAGCCCAAGCTGAGGCCGACGGTGGCGGTCAGACCCGAGTGGGAGAGGGCGAAACCGCCTTTGAGCCCGAGGGCCATCAGGAGGTAGAGCGATAAAAACCGAGAAATGGCCGGGGGGATTTCGAGGTTGGACTTCACGGTGCCGGCCAGCACCCCGAAGATGAAAAAAAGAATGGCTGGGTCGAGCAAGTTTTGCATGAAGAATCTCCGTGACTCAATCATGCCAAGAATCGTTTATGTTTAAAAATCGATTCTTCTGTAAGAGTATATAGATAAAAGTCTATGAATGTGACCTTTCGTCAATTGAGGTTGTTTCAGGCGCTGGCTGACACGGGGAGTGTGAGTGCGGCGGCTCGGGTGATGCATGTGACGCAGCCGACGGCTTCGATGCAGTTGAAGGAAGTGTCGCAGGCGGTGGGGTTGCCGCTTTACGAGGTGCTTGGCCGGAAGGTTTATTTGACGGATGCTGGGCGCGAGTTGGCGGCGGCGGCGCGGGCCATGACTGGGATATGGGAGTCGTTTGAGCAGGGTGTGGATGCGGTCAAGGGGCTAGCGCGAGGCCGGTTGCGGGTGGCGGTGGTGAGTACGGCGAAGTATTTCATTCCTCGTTTGATTGGCAGTTTTTGCCGGAAGCATCCGGCCATTGATGTGGCGCTGGAGATTCTCAACCGCGACGGGGTGGTGCAGCGATTGCGGGAGAATCTGGATGATTTGTATATTATGTCGATGCCGCCGGCGGACATGGATTTGGGGGATGAGGTATTCATGCCGAACCCGATTGTGGTGATTGCTGCGACCTCTGATGTTTTGTCTAAATCCGCACGTATTCCGTTGAGTGAGCTGGCCTCCCGGCGTTTCATTTTGCGGGAGCCGGGATCTGGGACGCGGATGGCGGTTGATCGATATTTTCGCCGGATGAAGTTCCGGCCGGATGTGAGGCTGGAGTTGGGGAGTAACGAAGCGGTGAAGGAATCGGTGGCGGGCGGACTGGGGGTGGGAGTGGTTTCGAGCCATGTTTTGCATGGCCACCGCAAGGAGCATGGAGTGAGGGTGATTGACATGGAGGGATTTCCGCTGCCTTCAGCCTGGCATCTAGTTCACCCGTCGAGCAAAAAACTTTCCCCGCTGGCCCTGGCGTTCAAGGCGCACTTGCTGAAGGAAATCGACCGATACAAATGGGATGCCGCTCCGCTTGGATAGAGGCACGAGAGTTGATGGTCTGTGAGTTGTGAATAAATCTCTTGCTCGTTTAAGAACGCACTCCAGGGGGGTGAAAAAGCGCCGGGAAATTCAATGCGAGGCTGCGGCAAGGGCCAGCCGTCGAAGAGTCCAGACGGTAGCCAGACCGTCCCGGTCTGGATTATTTGCAACTCCAGAGCGAGACGCTCTGGATACTTGCACGATCCGCAGATAGGTCCACGGGCAGCCGAGTAGGGCCACGGCTTGTCATGGCACGATTTTCAGGCCTGCCGATTTCGCCAACGTGCGTTGGTTTTCATCAAAGGTGGCAAGGGTGTCGGTCTTGAGCAGGCGGGCAGCAGCGACGTGGAGGACATCGAGTGTGCCGTGAGGAATCCCGGGGGAGAAGTGCGAGACGAGACGGCGCGCCTCAGCAGTGAGGATTCGGGAACGGTATTCGCGAACCAGCAAGTAACGCTGGACGACCATGAGAGAGAGGTTCCGCAGACATTCGTCTTCTTCCTCCTTGGTCTGGAGTTTTTGCAGGCGCATCGATCGCAGCCGATTTTCCGTCTCGAAAATGACCAATGCCGTCGTCACCAGCGGTCCATTGAGTTTACGCCACCAGCGTTTGGCACTGGGACTGTGGGCATCCGTTCCCACAAGAGAAAGGAGCAAGCTGGTGTCGGCAAAGCAGGTCATTCCCGGTCGCGTTCGGCTCGGAGCAGCACCGTGAAGTCCCGATCTGGACGTGGTTTGCGGTCGTCCAGATGCGTCTTGATGAATTCGGCAATGCTCATCTTGGGCGCGGCAGAGCGGGTGGATTTGCGGCGAGGCTTGGGCACTGGTTTCGGAGCAACCGTGGCAATCACCCGACCCTTCTCGGTGAGCCGAATCGTCCGGCCTTCCCGGATGAGGGTAGCCAGGGTTTCCACCGATTCTGGGAGCTTTTCCAGCGTGAGTGTGCTCATTCCATGACGATAGACGAAAGGGCAGACAAGGCAAACGAGATGGTTCTGCCTGTGGTGCATGGGGTCACGGTTGAATGGCGCTCATTTAGCCCATAAATCTCTAACGCCCAACCATTTATATATTGCATTTACAAAATGTTGATGGTAAGTGTGTTACATGAATTACGCCCGTTATCCCGAATTTCCTCAATTTCGCTCCAAGTTGGGCGCGACGAAGAACTCGTCATGACCACGACCCTGCTTGTCTGGCTGATGGCTAGGCTTCGAACTCGACTTGGTATCGCGGCAGGGAGGGATCTGCTTCTAGACTATAGCGGTCGATGCCTCCGGCCAGCGCCCGCACGTTGGTGAATCCATGACCGGCAAAATAAGCGGCGGCGTCGAGCGCCCGTGGGCCGGTATGATCGTACAGGACGACGAGGGCATTTTTGTCCCATGAAGCAAAGGCTTCGCGTTGTAGTTCTTGTGAGAAGAGGCATGAGCCGGGAATGGCGACGGCTTCATGTTCTTCGCGGGTTCGCAGGTCTACTATGTGTGCTGGCGGCGCGTCGTCGGTGGCGGTCAATCTGGCGGCCAGAGCGGAGGGAGAGATCTGCAGCTGGAGGTCATTCTCGTGACTGGCCAGAAGATGGTCGATCATTTCCTGCACGGGAATATTTTCATGGCGGGAGCATAGCTGAGCCAAGGTTTCTTCTGGCTGGAATGCGCAGCTCGAGCAGCCGCCGATGTGGTAGCGGGCGAACAGTGCGCGCCGGGCGCCGGGCAGCGCGGCCAGCACGGCGGCGATGGTGAGGTCTGGAGTCAGGGTGGGGGCGGAAGTAGCGGTCATGATCAAAGGTCAGTGTACGCATGGATTGGCGGCGATAAACTCCCGATCCTGCCGAAGGTGGGACTGTTGCCGGTCGGCAGACCGCTGCGCATATCGCTTGCCCGCCTCGGCGCCGGAGTCATGATCAGGGCATGATGAAATCCCTGATGCCCCACCCGGTGGTGGCCGCGGTCGCTTTGTGCGCCATGGCCATGGCCCCGGTCTCGTCCTCTTCGGCCGCCGAGGTGGTGGTTCTTGACGCTCAAGCCATGGCCCCGCTGGTAGCGCCGGACGCGGTGGTCAAAAAACTGGCTGGTGGTATGAAATTTATTGAAGGCCCGGTCTGGATCGGCTCCGGCAATGACGGACAGCTCATTTTCTCCGACATTCCAGCTGATGAATTAAAAGCCTGGTCGCCGGCCGCTGGCTTGACGGTTTTCCGCACCCCGTCTCGCAATGCCAATGGCAATACCCTCGACTTGCAAGGCCAGTTGATCACCGCGGAACATAGCGGCCGCCGGCTCAGCCGCACCGCTGCCGATGGCACCCTCTCGACCGTGGTCGACCAGGCCGGTGGCAAAAAATTTAACTCTCCCAATGACGTCGTCGTCAAAAGCGACGGCACCTTCTGGTTCACCGACCCACCGTATGGATTGCCGCGGGATCAGCCGAAAGAACAATCCGGCAATTTCGTGTTTCGCTACGATCCGGAGTCCAACCAGACCACTATCGTCTCTCGCGAACATGACATGCCCAATGGCTTGGCCTTCTCGCCCGATGAAAAACTCCTTTACGTCGCCGACTCCGGGAAACCCCGCGCCCTCCGCGTCTATGACGTCAATGCCGACGGCACGTTGTCGGCGGGGCGCCCGTTCTGCACCATCGACCAAGGTGGTCCCGATGGCATTCGCGTCGATGCTCGCGGCCATGTTTGGTCAAGCGCCGGCGACGGCGTGCAGATTTTCTCTGTGTCCGGAAAACTTATTGGTCGCATTCTGTGCCCCGAAGGGCCCGCCAACCTCGCCTTTGGGGGCAAGGATGGTCAGACGCTTTTTATGACGTCCCGCACCGGATTATATTCGGTGCCGGTTTTGACCGGTCCGGCCACTCGGCCTGCTGCTCGATAATTTCACCCTAGCGGGTGGGCATCATCGATGGCTTGAATCATCCACGAGCGCGGTGATTCAATGGTTTGAATCATCCACTGGGTGCAGCACGGCATTCAAGGCGCGGCGAAACGGGCTGGGCATCGGCCAGTCGGCCAGTTCTGTCTCGACGATCCATGATTCGTCGGTTTGGGCGACGGGGGTTTCGGCGGCGGCGTGCAGCCGCAGGCTTACATGGTGGTGAGTGATGGTATAGTGTCCGCTCCAGAGGAGCGACCCGATTTTGCGGTCGTGCACGGCGGGCAATTTCCAAAGCCCGCGTCGCCGTTTTCCTTGTTCTTGGTGCAGGAGGATTTTTCCGTTATGGCGGGCGACGAGGACATCTTCTTCGACGGCGACGACTGGCCGTCGAGGTTTTTTCAGTGGCAGGGTGGACGGGTGGGTGGCTTGGCACCATGGGCGCACGGGGCAGAGCAGGCAGGACGGGGTACCGGGAGTGCAGAGGCGCTGGCCGAGTTCCATCAGGGCGGAGTTATACGATCGCACGTCTTGGGTGGGCAGCAGGCCTTCCGCCCATTTCCAGAGCTGGCGTTGGCCGGTGGGGCTGTCGATTTCGATGTGGAAATCCATCAATCGGGCGAGGACGCGGGCCACGTTGCCGTCGACGAGTGGTGCTGGGAGGTTGAAGGCGAACGACATGACGGCGCCGGCGGTGTAGCGACCGATTCCGGGCAGGGCGAGCAGTTCTGGCAGGGATGTGGGGAAGACGCCGTGGTGGCGGTCGATGATGACTTGGGCGGTTTTCTGCAGGTTACGGGCGCGGTTGTAGTATCCGAGGCCTTCCCAGAGGGAGAGGACGAGTGATTCTGGGGCGGCGGCCAGGCTGGCCACGTCGGGCAGCGATTGCATCCAGCGGGAGTAATGACCGCGCTCGAGGACCATGGCGAGCGTGGTTTGTTGCAGCATCATTTCCGAGACGAGGACGGCGTAAGGATCGGTGGTTCGGCGCCAGGGGTAGTCTTTTCCCTCTTGGTGGAACCATTGGACAAGGGCCTGTTGAAAGGCGTGGCGGTCGGCGATGGCGTCGGGGCGGGCAGGCACGGAATGGAAGTGAGAGTGGCGGCTTGTTAGTTGCGCGGCATCGGCCACCCTGCAAGTCCATCCCGAATCTTTATCCCCCACCAATCATCACCCTTTATGACCGGAGTCATTTTCGACTGGGACGGCGTCATCATTGATTCCCATGACACGCATCAGGCTTTATCTTTTGCCGGGCTGGCGGATCTGATCCTGCAATCGCTAGAAGACGTGACCGTGGCTGATTTGCAGGCACTTTTTTCTAAAATCGACTGATTGAGGTCTGTTCCTCCGCTTCCACTTGGCAGATACACCCAGAACTGCTTCATTCCCATCCTCGTGTCGGATCCCTCTTCTCCGCTCTCTTTGTCGCTGCGTGTAACCGCCGCTGGAAAATTCCTCCAGCTTGACGGTGAGCCGTGGCTACTCAAGGGGGTGGCTTATGGTCCGTTTGATGGGGATGATTCGTTGCCGTCGCCGGACCAAGTTGACCGTGATTTGCGCCAGATAGCGGCGCTTGGATGCAACACGTTGCGCATTTACATGCCGCCGCCGCGATGGTTTTTGGAGGCCTGTGCGGCGGCGGGAATCCGACTACTGATCGGCTGGCCGTGGCCGTTGCATACGGATTTCCTGCGCACCCGGCGGGGTGCGGCGGCGATCATCAAAACGGCTCGGGATGTCGTACGGTCGCTGCGCGGGGCGCCGGCGGTGCTCGGGTTTCTTGTCGGCAACGAGATTCCGGCGGACATGGTTCGGTGGATGGGGCCTGCGCGGGTGCAGCGGTTTCTCGAGCGGGTGATTGCCACTTGTCGCGACGAGGCACCGGAAGCGCTTTTTGGATATGCGAGTTACCCGAGCACGGAATACCTGAATCCGCGCAATGCCGACTTTGTCTCCTGCAATATTTATCTCGAGGATCGGGCGGCGTTGGCTCGATATTTGATGCGGCTGCAGCATGTGACTGGCGACCGGCCGTTGGTGATTGGCGAATTCGGAATGGATACGCATTCATATGGGGCGGCGCGGCAGGCCGAAGTGGTGGCTGGTGCGTGGGTGGAAATGATGCGGGCCGGACTGGCCGGGCAGGTAATTTTCAGTTTTACCGACGAATGGTTTAATGACGGTCGGCGTCTGGACGGGGACTGGGCCTTTGGTATTACGATGGCGGACCGCACCCCGAGGGCGGCCGCCGTCGCTCTGGCGGCCATCCTGCCGTCAGTCACTCGACCTGGGCAGGGAGTGCAACTGAAAGTCCGGCCGCGTTTTTCCATCATCATTTGCACCTACAATGGATCGCGCACGCTGCGGAACGCTCTGCAATCGGTGCTGGCCCTGCCTTATTCCGACTACGAAATCGTGTTGGTCGACGATGGTTCGACTGATCCGGAAGTGGCGGTCATTGCGGCCAGTTACCGAGACGTTCGTTCGTTTCGGATTACGCATGGAGGATTAAGCAAAGCGCGGAATTTTGGTGCACGGCAGGCGAGCGGCACGATCCTTGTTTATCTTGATGACGATGCGGCGGCGACCAGCGACTGGCTGACGTATCTGGCGCTGGCGTTCGAGGATGAACGCGTGGGCGCGGCCGGGGGGCCGAACATTCCGCCACCGGCTCGGTCGCTGTTGGAGGCGGCCATTGCGGCGGCCCCGGGCGGACCGGCGGCCGTGTTGCTTAACGACACCGAAGCCGAACATATTCCTGGCTGCAATTTGGCGGTGACGCGTGCCGCTTGGGAAGAAGTGGGTGGATTCGACGAACGCCATCGCACGGCGGGCGACGATGTGGACATTTGCTGGCGGCTGCTTGATCATGGATATCGCATTTCTTATCATGCGGGGGCCATGGTCTGGCATGAACGACGTCAGACCGTTCGGTCGTATTTTCGCCAGCAGTATGGTTATGGTTCGGCCGAGGCGGATTTGATGGCCCAGCACCGTCATCGTTTCAGTGCGCTGGGGGGGGCTCGTTGGCGTGGTGTGATTTACGAGCCGTCGGCCCGCCGGTCGCTGGCTACCGGGATTATTTATGGCGGCATGTTTGGTACGGCGCCGTATCAATTTCTTTATGCGGTACCGCGCTCGGTGGCTGAAGGATGGTTTACGAGCGCCTCGTGTGGGGCGCTTGGATTTTTCTTTTTGATGGCGAGTGTCTGGCAGACGTGGTTTCTGGTGGTGGCGATCGTTTTGCTGGTGCCACCGGTGTGGCTAGCTGCGCGGACGGCGGTGTTGACTGCGGGTGGTCTGGCGTGGTCGGGCGGGGCGGGGGGCGGCCAGCTGCACGCCCGGCTGATGATTTTTCTGCTGGTGTTGGTGCAGCCGTGGGTGCGCGGGCTAGCCCGCGGTCTCGGTTGCCTTCGGCACCGGGTCTTACCGGCGGGCCCGTGGCGGCGGTGGCCGTGGTTTCATGGCTGGCCTGCAGGTCGCCCTAAGGTGGTGGCCGAGCTGGCTTTTTGGGGTGAGCAGCGGGGCAGTCGCACGGAATTGCTGACGGCTGTGCTGCATGAACTCGAACGCGTTGGCTGGCCGGTCATGATGGGAGATCAATGGTCGAACTGGGATTTGGAATTGAAGCGTCGCGGGTGGTGGTTGATTCGGCTCGTGACGGCCACTGAATACCATCCATCGGACCGGCGGCTGACCCGGGTGCGGTTGCAAACGCGAGCCACTGGGCGCACGCTGGCTGCCGCCGCCGTCACGACGGCCGTCGTTCTCACCGTATTTTTGCGGCACACCTCATGGGGCGTCTGGGGTCTCGGCGGCAGCTTCCTGCTCTGGCTGGTCCTTGAATACGCGCATGGCGCCGCCACCAGTCGCCTGCTCCGCTTGGTGCTTGCCGCGGCCCGGAAACTCGGTCTGCAACAACTCGATCCCGCCACATCCCGTCCCGCCAGTCCACCCGTTAAAACTTGATCTGTCGGTCAATGAAAATCAGGTGCCACAACTCAAGAATAACCAGCGACATCACCTGCTTTAACCCGATGAATTCACCGCGTTCCATCGAGTCGACCAAGGCGCGCACGCGGGTGGGATCGAAATACCCGCGGCGGGCTACCGCGTCTTTGTTCAACGTCAATTCGATCAAGTCTCGAATTTTGGGATTGGTGTAGAAATAATCCATGGGCAGGAAAAACGGATTTTTCGGGCGTCCGGCGATTTCCGGCGGCAGCAGGCGGCTGGCCAATTGCCGCTCGATGATTTTATCTCGTTTGGTGGTGGCCTTGAGGTGGGGTGGCATCTGGAAGGCCAGTTCGATCAGATGATGATCGAGAAACGGCAGTCTGAGTTCTAGGCCATGGGCCATGGTATTTTTGTCCTGTCGGATCAGGGCCCAGTCTTGCAGCCAGTCGTCGTATTGAAGTTTCAGGAGGCGGTCGAGAAACGGGGCGCCGCCGTCGCGGTCGGCGGCGGCTTCCGGGGTGATCCACTCGTGGGTGGCTCGGGCTTTAAAGGAGTCGGCATAAATGGCCTGCCGTTCGTCCCGGCTCCACAGCGTCCGCAGCATGGTATAATTTTGGCGTAAATCCCGGTGCCGGTAGTCCGCGAGAAATTCCCCAATCCGTTTTTTTCCACCGCGGCCGAGGTCAGCTGGAAATTGGAAGAACTTGTTGAGTACGGCCGCCGGGGTGGCGCGAAACCCGGGCATCATGAGTCCCGAATGGACGAAGCCGGGTACGAGCCGTGAATACCGTTCCACCAGCGGAATGATCTTATGAAATTGATACCCCCCGAACATTTCATCTGCCCCCTCGCCGCCGAGGACTACTTTGAAATCCTGGGCGCAGTGGGCGGCGAGCCGGTCAAACGCGATGATCAGAGCATCGCCAACGGGCCGATCCATTTGCCAGATAACGCGCGGGAGCCGCTCGAAATCATCCGGGGTCATGTGGATTTCGTGATGGGTCGTGCCGAGCAGCCGCGCCGTCTGGGCGGCGTCTTTGGTCTCATCGATGGGCGAGTTGAAACCGATGGAGAAGGTATGGAGATTGCTGGTGGCGGTGCGGGCGGCGGCGGTGATCAGTGATGAATCTACCCCGGCACTGAGGTAGCTGGCGACGGGCACGTCGCTGCGCAGGGTGAGTTTGACGGCCTGGTGGAAGGCGGCCTCGAGTTCCTCCAGATAGTCGTCATCGCTTCGGTAGATCCCGTCCGTCTTGAGCGGCACGGACCAGTAGCGTTCGATGCGGATGTCGCCGTGGCGGCTGAGCGTGAGGGTGTGGGCGGCTGGCAGGATAAACACGCCGGCAAACATCGTTTCAGGTTCTGGGACGTTGCGTATGCCCAGATACGGATCGATGGCGTTCAAGTTGGCGGCCCGCTCGACCCAGGGACATTCAAGCAAGGCTTTGACCTCGGAGGCGAAGATGAATTTTCCGTTGCGCTGGTAATAATAGAGCGGTTTTTGACCGCAGCGGTCGCGGGCGATGAATGTTTCGCCGGTGCGTCGGTCGTGGATGGCGAAGGCGTACATCCCATTGAGGTGGTGCACCATGTCCCGCCCCCATTCTTCGTAGGCATGGACCAGAACTTCGGTGTCGCAACGCGTCTTGAACTGGTGCCCTCTGGCATCGAGCTGATCGCGGAGCTCGAGGTAGTTGTAGATCTCGCCATTTTGCACCACGACCAGCGTGCCATCCTCGTTTTCAACGGGCTGGTCTCCGCCAGCGAGGTCAATGATCGACAGTCGGCAATTGCCCATCGAGAATCGATCGCTGGCAAAAAACCCGGTGCCATCAGGACCGCGATGGTGCAGAGCCGCCGCCATGCGGCGGAGCAGGTCGGGGTCAGAGAATCCGGCAAATCCAAAAATCGCACACATGGTTTAATGATTTCCGAGGGGTCGAGCGGGGGGTATATTCAAAAAAAGGCGTTAGCCATGACATTTTCCATTCCTGCGGCCTATGGGTGGGGGGAAGCCGTACGCTCACTGACGTCCGCGAGCACACTTTTTGCGGCCTCCGCTCCCATTCGCATGGCCTTGTGCATGTTCGGGTAGCAAAAGCCGCCTTGTCGTCCGGTCGTTTGCACGTTGCCCAGCGACTTCACGAATGCTGTGACCCGGTCGAGATGCGGCTCAAAGCCCAGCGAGAAAACGGGATAGCCGTGAGGCGTGCGCAGCAGATGGACCTCGACGATTTCGTCCGGGCGGCAAATGCCTTCGCTTTCGAGATCGGCAAAGATTGCGCGGCGCACGCTCTCCGCTCCCTCCCAGGTGGCATCACCGACTTCACACGTCGTCTCAACGATTAACACGGTATGGTCAGAAGGGGTTACGATGAGGCCGGCATTTTTCGGTTCGCCCACGCGATGAAATGCTTTGTCGCGGTAGTAGATGTACAGGGCGTCGATGGCCCGGGTTTTTTTGACGAGCAATCCATAGATGGTGATGGCTTTTGTGCCCAGCATGGCTGCGGAAGCGCGGGTTGCTTCTGGCGCGGCCTCTCCAAAGGCCGTGATCAAGTCGCGGATTGGAATTGTGGAAATCACATGGTCGCAAGGCAGTTGCCGCAATTGGCCGGTCTGCGCCTCGCGATACGTGACGGCCACGACCCGCTGCCCGGCCGCATCAACCGTCAGCTGCTCGACCGCCGCCTCGCGGATGACCGTACATCCGAGACGCTCAATTTCCGCCGCCACCAGACGCGGCATGACTTCGGCACCATTCCGGGAATAATGCAGAATCTCCTCACTGAGAGCACTCTCAACAGCCTGCACCTGGTTGTCCTGAAAACCCGCCTTGGCCAGCAGCTTTTTGAGGACATCCACAGCCGATAACCGCGGCATTTTCGTCGTAATGAAAGTGGCGGAAAGCTGGGTCGGCGGAAACCCCCAATAGCGGGTGGTGAATTCCTTGAAGAAAAACTCGTAAAGCGGCCGCCCGTACAATTGGATCAGCGCCTCTTCCGCATCCCGCGGGACCACCGGCCGACATTTGTACCACGCCTGATAAACGAGCAATCCAATCGAGCAATAGGCCAGCATCAGTGGATTCATCCCCTTGACCATGTCGCCAAACTGCAGCGGATACCGGTAGAACGACCCTGCCCATTTGATTTTTGCATTGAGCGGCACTTCGATGCGCTCGGCACCCATGATTTCTTTGATCGTCTCAAAAACCTCAGGATCAAAGGCATGCAGCATGTGCACGCCCAAATCATAAAAATTGGCACCGCGCTGGTGGCCCCGGGCCAGTCCGCCGAGAACTGGTTCTTTTTCGATCATAGTCACCTTGTGACCGGCTCGGGCCAGCGTGAGAGCGGCATACAGGCCGCACGGTCCGCCGCCTAATACTACCGTGCCCGCCGGCTTGGATAGCGGTTCGGACGGAGGTGGGGGAAACGAGGCCGGTCCTTGAGGGGAAGCGGGTTGATCGGATAGGCAGGCTGATTCGCTCATTCCAAAATAACGCGTTGTGGCGGAAGAGGGTGAAAATGACGGGCGGACATGGCGGCGGGCCTGGCGGGAACCGTCATGATCGTCTCAAAATGGCGGTGAGAATGCGGACGGTGAAACACCTTGAAACTCGGATCGGACAGGATTCGACCCTACAACACATCAAGCCGCTGAAAATAAGAATCACAGGCGAACCGCCCACGCCGCGTCTGGGCCTAATCACGTCTGCTTGCCCTCCCGTGTGCCTGCTTGGTTGGTCAGGCTCACGCGTGGCTGTGCCCTACCGCCGCCGGAATTCTGTCGGCGTACAACCTGTCCACCGGCGGAAGGCGCGGGCGAAGACAAGTCCGCTGTCATATCCCAAATCTCTGGCGATGGCATCGAGCTTGTCGGGAGTGGAGACCAGCAAATGGCGAGCCT
>CAJBME010000054.1 GCA_903954065.1 uncultured bacterium | reverse complement strand
GGGATTTCGGCGGCGGCCATTTCGGCAAATTCCGGGTCGGTGCCTTTGGCCATTTCCTGATTTTCCGCTAATTCCGTTTCGGTACGGGTAAAATTTTCCCAGGTATCGATCAAATTTTTGAGACGGGCGTGTTCGCGGGTGAATTCAGCGGCCTTTTTGGGGTCGTTGAAGAAGTCAGGCGAGGATATCTGCACCTCTAGTTCGGCGAAGCGCTGGCGTTTTCTTTCAATGAGCGGAGCGTAATCCATGGTGGGGAAGAGCGGGAAATGAGGAAATCACAAACGGGGCGGCGGGGAGGGAGGAGGGTGGTGAGGGGGGAGAAGGACCAAGACACGAAAAAAGGTGAGCTTACCCGCTCGCGCGCGGCGAAAGCTCACCCGGAACTCCCCGTGGCTCACTTGTGGTGGCCGACTATGAGGACGCGACCAATTTTGGTTTGACGCGGCGCACGGTGGACATGCCGCCGAAGCGTTTGGCGAATTTGTCGAGACGACCGGCGGTGTCGATGAATTTCTGTTCACCCGTGAAGAACGGATGGCAGGCGGCGCAGATACCCACGGAGATGCTGGAAACGGTCGAGCGGGTGTGATAGACAGTGCCGCAGGCGCAGGAGATGGTCGTTTCGACGTATTTGGGATGAATCTCGGACTTCATGGCGTTGATGGGTGTTAAAAATGGATACTGGAAGCAGCGGAATAAGCGGCTCGGAGCAGGACGGCGCTCGATGGAGCGGCGGGCTCACTGGAGCACAAAACGAGCGGGAGGGTGGAAATTAGATTGGCCCTGACATTTTAGCAAGTGAAAGCTAGACTTTTGCCACTTGGAATGATTATCCGGCTGCGATAGACTTTCAAACCGATCCGGCGATGGATCAATTTTGATTTTTACCCATGCATTCCACGATTCTTCAGAGGATTTTCACAGCTGGTTTTTTGATCATTTTAGTCGGCGGAGCGGCGTGGTATGGTCAGCGGTCGGGCGGTGGTGGGCAGCTCGGACAGATCGAGCGTGGGGAGGGGGCCTGTGTTTCGTGTGATGACGGGATTCGGTCGGGGGCGGAGGAGTGGACGGCTGGCGTGGCCGCTGTGAATGAGGCGGCTGACCGTGGGGCTGGGGCTGCCTTTCGACAGGATAATCGATCCGAGGGGAGGCGTGGGGGATGGCTGGAGCCGCGGGTACTTTTACCGGCGAGGCAGACGGATGACTGGGGACGGCCGGCGGCGGGGGCAGCGGTTTTTGAGGCCTTTCGCGGATGGGTTGGGCGGTGGGAAGAGGCGTTGGCGTCAGGGGTGGGGGTGGCTGCTTTGGAGGCGGAGGGGGTGGTTTTGGCGCGGGAGCGGCGGCGGGTTTTGGCTGATTTGGTGCAGGGTGATCCGGCCGGGGCGTTGCGGGTGGCGGTGCCATCTGGTAGCTCTGGGACCTCTGGGGTGCGGAGTCGGTTGCCGGGGTCGGTGGTGGCGTGGTTGGAAACGTGGGTGAACGACCGGGCCGACGTGTCGGTGGCGTGTGCGGTGGCGTTTCCTGGGCGGGATGAGCGGTCGACCCGGCTGGTGCGTTGGGCGGAGTGGAACGGGGTGCGGGCGAGAGTGTTTGTTGATGGCGGGGCGGTGGGGTGGGGGACGACGGTGCGCGGGGTGCCGATTTATGGGATTCTTTTACCGGCGGATGCTGGAACCAATCCCTTGGATCAGGAGCCGGTGGCGGCGACGCAGATGTTGGCACTCAGTGCCTCGCCGGCGAGGCAGTTGGAGCGGGACGAAATCCCTGCGGAGTCAGACGGAGCGATCGGGTTGGAAATGGGAGGGGAGATCACTTTCTATCCCGGAGAGGAGGAGGCGCGTGCGGCGGTAGCGGCGGCGATGGCGGCGCCGCGGCCGGCTGGGGAGGAGGGGTCTTTGGCCGGGTCTGGGGTGGGAGCGACGGGTTCGAAGGCGACGGCCACGGCGACTGGGACGGTATCTGCGGCGGGGCTGCCGGTGGCGGAATCGGCGCGGACGGAGGGGTACAAGCGGCTGCTTTTTCTGAGGGTGGATTTCCCGGATTTTCCGGGTGAGCAGGCGACGATACCGTTGGCGGAGGCGCAGACGTTATTGGGGGACATGCGCAATTATGCGTTGTTGATGTCGTATGGATTGCATGGGATTGCGCCGATTGGCCCGGGTGGATCAGCGGTCACGCCGGTATTGCGGATGGGGCTGAATTCGTCGAATTACGACAACGAGGGGTTGTCGCGGCTGTATCCTGAGGCGCGGGCGAAGGCGGCGGCGGCGGGCATTGATCTCTCGAAATTTGATTACGATGGTGTTTTCACCAAAGGTCGGCCGGCGGCGGGGTATGCGGGGTTGGCGTATGTGGGGGCGCCAGGGTTTCACATGGCCAACGGGTATTTTGGCAAGCATGTGACGACGCATGAGTACGGGCATAATCTGGGGCTGCCTCATGCGCACCGGTGGGAGACGGATGACAAATCCATCATTGGTCCGGGCACGTTGGTGGAGTATGGAAACCGGTATGATCCGATGGGAGAAGTCTTTGATTCGATCCCGGGCGAGAAGCATTTTACGGGCGGGTACAAGAACTATCTTGACTGGATTCCGGATGCGGATGCGGCGCGCATCACGACGAGTGGGGTGTATCGTTTGACGACGAGTGATGCGGCGCAGAGCCGTGGGCGGCGAGTGTTGCGTGTGCGCAAAGATGCGCGCGACTATTGGGTGGAATTTCGTGATGGTCTGAATGATCCGCTTTTGGCCAACGGCGTTTTTCTCCAGTGGGGCAATCCGGATGGTAATGAAAACTATCTACTTGATGTGTTACCTGGGGTGAGTGGCACCACGTTGACGGTGGGGCGGACGTTCAGTGATCCGGGGGCGAATAACGGGGTGGGCGTGCATCTGACGCCGCTGGGTAAGGGCGGCACGTTTCCCGAGTCGATGGATGTGCGGGTGACGATAGGAACTGCGGCGGGGAACCGTCCGCCGGTGGCGGAAGTGACGGCCAATACGGTGGCGGCGCCTGCGGGCACGCCGGTGGTATTGGCGGTGGTGGCGACGGATCCTGATGGTGATGAGTTGGCGTATGCGTGGGATTTTGGGGATGGTGGGGTGAGTACCGACAATGCGCCTGAGCAGACGCATCGTTTTAGTGCGGCCGGCGATTACCGGGTGCAGTGCACGGTGAGCGACATGCGAGGTGGCACCTTTCGGTCATCGGTCATGGTGCGGGTCGAGACCTCGTCATTTTTCCGTATTGCGGGGCGGGCCTTGGACGTGCGTCAGCGACCTGTGGCTGGGTTGCAGGTGGTGGCGGCGAATGGGTCGGAGCGACGGGTGGCGACGACGGATTCGGCAGGATCGTATGTTTTGACGAATGTGAGCGCGGGGGCGTGGACGGTGACGGCGCGCGAGACGTTGGCTGACACCTTAAATTGTGTCATGCCCTTTCACACGAATCCATTGCGGGTGGGGCCGAGCGTGGAGGGGGTGGATTTTGTGGCATCGAGCGGCCCGCAGGAGACGGTGACGCCGCTGGTGGCGAAGCGGGCGACGTGGAAGTGGTTTGCGCAGGGGAAGAACCCGCCGACCGGGTGGAACGCGATGGCTTTTGACGATGCTTCTTGGGAGGAAGGGGCTGGCGTGCTGGGGTATGGCAATGAAAGCGGGCAGGCTACGACGATTCCCTTTGGGCCGTCCTCCACGGCCAAGTGGACGGGATCCTTTTTTCGGCGGGCTTTTGTGTTGGATGATCCGTCGCGATTCCCGGCGCTTCGACTAGAAGTTTTGCGTGATGACGGGGTGGTGGTGTATTTAAATGGCCACGAGATTTTCCGGGACAATCTGCCGACTGGGCCGGTGGCCTATGCCACGCAGGCGGGTGATGCCATTGAGCCGGACGATTATCTGGTTCGCACGCTGGATGTGGCCAGCGCCTTGCCGCGCGGGCTGTTGGTGGCGGGCACCAACTATTTAACGGCCTCGGTGCATCAGGCGGGAGCCACCAGTTCTGATCTGGCCTTTGATGCGGCGTTAAGCGGGGTGGCACCGTTGGCGGGGGTTGGTGACGCGGTGGTTTATTTGACGACTCCGCTGCCGGGAGCGACCGCGTCGTCGCTGGAATCGATCGTCAGCTTGAGTGCCGTCGCTCGGGTTAAAAACGACACTGTTGCCAAAGTCGTTTTTTATGGTGATGGCGCGGTGCTGGGGGAGGACGACACGGCGCCATTTCAGTGGGACTGGGCATCGCCTGCGGCTGGACCGCACACGGCGCATGTGGTGGCTTTTTGGACTGGCGGGGGCACTGAGGCGTCGGTTCCGGTGGCATTTACGGTGGAACCGCCGCTGTCTACTTTGGTGGCAGCTAAGGCTGTCTGGAAATATCGTGCGGTCAATTCGGCGGCTCCGGCTGGTTGGACCCAACGTGAATTTGATGATACGAGCTGGGCCGCGGGGGCGGCGCCGTTGGGGTTTGGTGACGGCGACGAGGCGACCATCATTCCGAGCGGCACTCCGACCAGCCGCCCCTTGACCAGTTATTTTCGTCATGTTTTTGTGATTGATGACCCGGCGGCGGTGAGCGGGCTGGTGGCGCGTTTGGTGCGTGATGACGGAGCGTTAGTCTGGCTGAATGGGGTGGAGGTGATCCGCAGCAATCTTCCGACTACTGGGACGATTGGTTATTCGGTATTGGCGACGGGGGCTGGGCCCAGTGCGATTGACAATGCGGAGTATTCATTTCCGCTGGATGCTGGGATGTTGGTGTCTGGGCCCAACGTGTTGGCGGTGGAGGTTCATCAAAGCGATGCGACGAGCAGTGATCTGAGTTTCCAGTTGGCGCTGGAGGCGCGTTTGAGTGGGCCGCGGCCGCGCGGGTTATCGTTGCAGGCGCCGTCGGTGGTGGCGGCGCCGCAGCCGGTGGTGTTGCGGGCGGACGGGGTGGCGGGCGGCGGGCTCGGTCTGGCGCGGGTGCAATTTCGTGCGGACGGCGTGGTGCTGGGCGATGATTTGGCGGCGCCCTTTGAGTTTATGTGGTCGTCGCCGCCGGTTGGCGGGTATGCATTGACGGCGGTGGCGTGGGACACGGCGGGTGGCGTGTTGACGAGCGGTGTGGAGAATCTGCGGGTTGATCCGCCGCCGACCGGGGTGGCGTTGATTTCTTTTGGTGAGTCGTGGCGGTATTTGGATGAAGGTACGGCGCCGGCGGCGAGCTGGCGTGCTCGCACGGGATTTGATGATTCGGGGTGGGCTCAGGGGCCGGGGCGACTGGGGTACGGCGGTGACGGAGAGGCGACCGTCGTGGGGTATGGCTCGCAGACATCGGCGCGTCACATCACGACGTGGCTGCGCAAAAAATTTGTAGTGGGTGATCCTTCCGGCTGGGGTGCGTTACGGCTGCGACTGGTGCGGGATGACGGGGTGGTGGTATCGCTGAACGGGACGGAAGTTTTCCGCAGTAATCTTCCTGACGGGGTGGTGACGCCGACCACGTTGGCGACGACTGATATTGCTGGAGCGGCGGAGGCGGCGGTGGTTGAAGCGCGCCTGCCGTTGGAGTTGTTGGTGGCGGGCGAGAATGTGTTGGCGGTGGAACTGCATCAGGCGGGGCCGGCCAGCAGTGATCTCGGTTTTGACCTGGAATTGATTGCGCTGGGATCGGTCGCGGATGACTTTTATTTTGCCAGTCCGGCGGCTAGTCAGTCGGTCTCAGCGGCGGTGGACCTGCCGTTGTCGGTCTGGGTGGCGCCGGAATTGGGAGTGACCCGTGTCGAGTACTTCGCTGGGCCAGCTCGCCTCGGGGATTCCGACGAGGCTCCTTATTTTCCACTCACTTGGACTACGCCGGTGCTGGGAAGCTTCGAACTGACCGCTCGGGCGGTGGCTGCCGACGGTCGGATCATGACCGCGGGTCCACTCACGCTGACCGTCGAGGAACCGCGCGTGTCCGCACTCCATGTGCCGGCTGGATCGGTCTGGAAATACTGGGATACTGGCACCCTGCCAGCCGCCAGTTGGAATCGGGCGGATTACGTCGATACCGCCTGGAAATCAGGGGCGGCTCGCCTCGGCTTCGGCGCGGATCGCGAAACGACGGCGATCCAGTCGGGGCACATGACGTATTATTTCCGCAAAACGTTTTCCATTTCCTCGCTGGCCAGTGTGGGCGAGGTGGGGATGCGGTTTCAGCGGGATGACGGTGTGGTTGTTTATTTGAACGGGGTCGAAGTCTTCCGTGACAACATGCCGGCGGGGCTGGTTGGGCCGACCACACCGGCGACCACGGAGGTGACGGATGAGCAGACGTGGTGGCGCCGGGTCTTACCTGCTTCTGGATTTCAGGTGGGACAGAATCTTCTGGCGGTGGAAGTCCATCAGCGGAGGGCCACCAGTAGTGATGTCGGCTGGGATGCGGAAGTCTCGTCCCGGGGCGTCAATTTGCTGGCGGTGGCCAATTCGGCGCCGTCTGCGGCGCCGTTTCCAGAGTTTTCGGTATTGGCGGGGCCGGGCGGGGTGGTGGATGGCTGGCAGTTCGGGTTCGACGAGACATCGGGCCGGCTTTACGTCATCGAGCGATCTGATGATCTGAAGACATGGCTGCCGGAAGCCTACGAATTTGCTCGCGACGGGCGGGTTGAGGTGCGGTTGCCGGCGGGTCCGCCCGTGATGCGTGCTTATTACCGGGCGCGCTGGCTTTCCACTTTGCCGTAAAGTGCGTGAATATTAGTCAACGTGTGATAGGATTCTGTGATTTTATTTCTATGAGACGCCTGCGTTTAATGATTGTGGCTGGTTTGGTGTCGTTGTTGATGGCTGTGGGTGGTGGGGCGGCCGTCAGTGAAGACACCTTCAGGGAGCTTTATGGCCAGCTGAATCCGGCGGAGGAGGAACCGTGGCGTACCATTCCGTGGAAGACAGGCTTACTGGACGCCCAGCGGCAAGCGGCGAAGGACGGTCGACCGATCTTCATCTGGGCCATGGATGGTCATCCTTTGGGATGCACTTGAAACAATGGAGTGCTCGACCGTGCGTCGACTTTTGCCCGGCCTGGGATCATTGCCCTGTTGCAGTCGCAGATCATTCCGGTGGCGCTGGATCAAGCTTATGAGCGGCGCCAGCGTGATGCCGAGGGTGACTTCTATCGGTTGATTGCCGGGCAGGGGCCGCGTCATGATTTCGAGGCGACGACGCAGGGATTTTATCTGGCTACGGCATCCGGCCAGCTGCTGTTCTACATGAACAATCGGGATCCGGAGAAACTGGAGCGATTGTTGCGGGAAAAACTGGCCGGGCTGGAGTCGGCTCAGGCGGTGCCTGGATCAGTGGCCGCTCTCGAGCCCGGCGCGACCGACCCTCGATGGGACCTGCAGCCACCGAAGGGCGGATTGGTGGTCCGCGTGCGGGCCAAAATCACTGGGGGGTATGAGGCACCACGCGACCGGCATCAGGAATTTTTTCAAGCCGCCCGGTCCCGGGATAACCTTTGGATCACAGCCGCCGAACATCAGGCGCTGGTGGTAGGTGAGTTTCCTCAGAGCCTAGTCCTCCGCATGGCCCGCTTTCATTTGGTCGATAACACACGCGGCGAGCCACCGATGTGGGAGCCGGAGGACGTGCAGACAGCTGAGGTGACGATGGACCAAGGGGTAATAACCGGCCGGGTCGCCCTGCGCACCACGGGCGGGGACCGCACCTATGACGCCGGGTGGCGCGGCCACATCGAGACGGCCAAGGGGCAGGTTACGCGGTTTGATCTGGTGGTTTTTGGCGACTTCTCGGGCGCTGGTCCGTTTACGCCCAATCCGCCTGCGGGCAAATTCCCGCTGGCGGTGGCTTTTTCACTGGCGGATGGAAGTGACAGTGCGGATGCCCTTCCTCCGCAGGGAGCGCGCGGCTGGGTGGCGGGTTATCTTGGCGCAGGCGCGAAGTGAAAGGTGGCGTGAAGGGTCGCGGTTACTGGAGCAGAAACGAGGTATCGGCGACTCGGATTCCATTGATTTGGAGATCGATGCGATGGATTCCGGGGTGGTGGCGGCGGGTGGTGAAATCGCGGATGATCTGGGATTTAGTGAGGGTGATGGATGTGTGTGGCGGCAGCGTGAGGTTGGTCCATTTAAAGACTTTTTCTGCGGTGTGGCCGCTGGCTTTGACGTAATGGATCACATAATCGACGACCAGAGATTGTGGGTGAGGGGCGGTGGTGGTGAGGGTGGTG
>CAJBME010000053.1 GCA_903954065.1 uncultured bacterium | reverse complement strand
TGACCCCGGTCGCGGCGCCGAACGCCTCTCCGAACGATTTTTTTTGGCATGGGGCCGGCTGCGGAGAAGCGGATTCGGAGCGGTGTCTTGTGGGATGTGGCCCGAAGGCCAGTTGTGGAAACCGGGGCCAACGTACCCGGCTACAGTGGCGGCGCCGAACGCCTCTCCGAACGTTTTTTTGGAATGCGAATCACCGGTTTCGTACTCGCCGACGAGGACGTCAGCGCTCCCGGGCCAACTGTGGAAACCGGGGCCGGCGTACCCGGCCAGCGGGAAGTAAACTTCCCTGTCGAGCACTGATCCGACTCCGTCGGTTAGCTACGCTGACGGGGCATCGCAGCCTATCGGGCTGGTATGCGATGCCCCGTGGGGGCAAATGGGAGAGAGTGGCTCCATTGCATGAGGCCGTTGGTGATGCCTTGGGCGAGGGACGCTTGCCATGCGGGAGTGGCGGCGCGGGCGGCGTCGTCTGGGTTGGAGAGGTAGGCGCATTCGACCAGCACGGCGGGGCAGTGGGTGCGGCGGGTGACGGCGAGGTCTGGGCGGTTGCGGGTGCCTCGATCGGCGGTGCGGGCTTGGGTGCAGACGGCGGTGCGGATGGCGTCGGCCAGTGCGGTACTGGCGGCGCCGACGGCGGGGTCATCTGAAGGAACGCCCAGCTGGTTGGCCACGGCGCGCTGGGCCGACAATTCCTTGGGGTCGGAGATAAACGTTTCCACGCCCCGCACGAGGGACGATGCGGTAGTGAAATTAAAGTGAACCGAGACGAGGGCGGCCGCGCCCAAGTTGTTGACCATGCGGGCCCGGTCTTCAAGGGTGATAGCGATATCCGTGGTGCGGGTCAGGGTGGCGCGCAGCCCGCGCTGGCGCAGCTCGCGGGCGGTCCGCACGGCCGTACTCAAGGCAATGTCTTTCTCTAAGACGCCAAACCCTTGCGTCCCCCCATCGACGCCGCCATGACCTGCATCGATCACAATCAACGGGCGTTCGTCCCGAAGCGGCGGTGGCAGTAGGTCCGGTCGACGCCACCACCAGAGGCCAAAGGTCATCCCTCCGATGACCAGTCCGATTATCACACTCCAGAGAGCCCGGCGCCACCAAGACGCGCCCGAGACGGACCGCGGCCGTCGGCTCGCCCGGCCGCCGGTGGCGATCCGCGGCTTGGGCGACCGCCCAGTTACCGCCGGAAGAAGGAATTGAAATGTTCGATTGCGCTTAATAATTAATTTTACTATATTTTCAACGATGTCGGGAACATTCCTGAAAATCTTTTTTTCGCAAGTGATGCTGAGTTGGCTGGTGTGGCCGGCGATGGCGCAGTCGCCGCCGGCGCGGAAGCTGTCGTCACCGGCTGCGACGCCTGCGGTGCGGCGTGGGGAGACGCCGACCGTTTCGCGTGGTGAAACGCATACGGTGCGGCGTGGTGAAACGCCTTATGCCATCGCGAGGAAGTATGGATTAACGGTTGAGCAGCTTTTAAAGGCGAACCGGTTGGCGGCGGGGGCGACGATCCAGCCTGGGCAGAAGTTGATTGTTTCGAAGTCTGGGAGTCGATCGGCAGTGGCGGCGGGGCCGGATACTGCTGGGGGAGTGGGTGGCAAGGAGGTGCGGGTGGCGAGCGGTTGGGGGCGGCATACGGTGAAGAGCGGGGAGACGGTGCGGGCGTTGGCGGCCCGATTCGGGCTTTCGCAGAAGGAGTTGATGCGATTGAATGGGTTGAAGGATCCGACCAAGTTACGGGCGGGAGCGGTGGTTAAATACCCGGTGGCGGCGCCGATTTCGGAGGAGGCGGATGGGGGTGGAGTGGAAGCGGTCGATGAGCCGGCGGCTGCGCCTCTGGAGGATTTATTGCCTGCTGACTGGCAATGGCATGCGGTGCAGCGAGGGGAGTCATTAAGTCAGATTGCGGCGCGCTACGGGCAGGACCGGCGCAGTTTGGAGCAAGTGAATGCCTTGCCATCGGGAGCCTTTATTCATGAGGGATTGCGACTGAAAATCCCGCCGCCTGGAGTGCCTGCGGTGTCGGCTGAGCAGGTGGTGGCAGCGCGTCCTGCGGAGGGGGCTGATCACAGTGTGTTGGCTTATACGGTACAGAAAGAGGACACGGTGGATTCGCTGGCTGAGACATTTGCGACGACTCCCGCTATTGTGCGCAAGCTCAATCGGCTGGCCCCTGAGGAACCGCTCCTCTTTGGAAGCCGGATTGTGGTACCAAACAATTTGTTCGAATAAAAATGCTCGGCGGAATGATGACAGGTCGATGGAGGGAGGGGGGCGAGTCGAAGGCCGCTTGGTTGTGGGGAGGCCATATTTCTTTTTGCGCGGCGGCGCAGCGGAGGCATGATGCGATTTTTCTGTGACTGAGATTCATCCAACTGCTGTCATCGACCCATCGGTCGAGATTGGGGCTGACTGCCATATCGGCCCGTATTGTGTCCTTCATGCGGGCGTGGTGCTGGGGGAGGGGTGTTGGTTGCAAAACCATGTGACCATGGCTGGACCAAGCGTTATTGGGGCTCGAAATAAGTTTTATGCTTTTACGAGTATTGGCCAGCAGTCGCAGGATTTGAAGTATGCCGGGGAACCGACTCATTTGGAAATCGGGTCAGACAATACATTCAGGGAATTTATCACGATCAACCGTGGGACGGCCCCGGGCAGTTACACGCGGATTGGCAGCCACAACAACCTGCTGGCGTACTGCCATGTCGCCCATGATTGCGTGGTCGGAAATCATGTGATTTTTTCTAATTCGGTGGCACTGGCCGGCCATGTCACGGTTTCAGACAGTGTGATTCTGGGGGGATTGACCGCTATTCACCAGTTTTGCCGCATTGGCCGTCATGTGATGATTGGCGGGCTGGCCAAGATCAGTAAGGATGTGCCGCCGTTCACCATTGCCGATGGCAATCCCAGTGCGTTGCGCGGGATAAATGTGGTTGGACTGGAGCGTGCGGGCCTGCCTGCGGGGGAAGTGAGGATTCTTAAAGAAGCGTATAAAACTCTCTTTATGAGAGGATTGCCATTGAGCGAAGCGCTGGCGGTCCTGCGTACCTTGACGCCTGTTTCTGAAAGAGTGAACCACTTGGTGGAGTTTATTGAAGCGAGCGAAAGGGGTGTTTTGCGCGGCGGGCGCTGACAGGGTGGGACCGGCAGGACTGGCCGCCCGCAGGCGGTCATGCGGAGACGCGGAGACGCGGGCATGAGGTCATAAGGCGATGCAGGCCGTCACGCGAGCGAGCGAACCGCGCGCTCTATTTCTTGCGTTGGGGCCCGCCATCATCATGATTGGGGGATGAAATTGACACACACCGCATTTGGTCTCTGGAATGGAGGCCGATACATGCATTATGGCGAGGCTCTTTCGGATGAACGCTTTATACAGCTGATCCGCAGCTCGTATGAGCGGGGCGTGCGCACGTTTGTGACGGCTGATGTGTATGGCAATGGGGCTGCGGATACGGTCTTGGGCGAGGCGCTCAAGGGAGTGCCGCGCGATGACTACTCGTTGGTGGGCATTATTGGCCATGATTTTTATCAGGGGCAGCGCGACGGGGCCAAGGGGTTTCCACGATTCACCCATCCGGACCTGCGTGGTCCGCAGGATTACAAAAGCTACCTTCGCATGGCGGCTGAAAAGTCGCTGGAGCGCTGTGGCACCGATCGTTTTGACGCCTTGTTGCTTCACAATCCCGATCGCACGGGCTACACGAGTGATGCGGTGTGGAATGGCATGGACGCTTTGCGTGAGGCGGGATTGACTCGGCAGCTGGGAGTGGCTCCGGGACCGGCCAATGGTTTTTCCCTCGACTTGATTTTAAATTTCGAGCGGTTTGGGGCCTTGATGGACTGGGCCATGATCATCCTTAATCCCTTTGAACCGTGGCCAGGTGAATTTGTGCTGGGGGCCGCCGAAAAACATGGGATCGATATCATGGCGCGGGTGGTTGATTTTGGTGGGATTTTCCATGATGACGTGAAACCGGGTCATGAATTTGCCAAGTGGGACCACCGCAGTTACCGCGCTGCTGGGTGGGTCGAGTCGTCGATGGCCAAGGTGGAACAGTTGCGGCCGATTGCGGAAAAACACGGCCTGACGCTGTTGCAGCTGGCGTGTGCGTGGACGCTGGGTCAGAAAGCGGTGAAATGTGTGGTCCCCACGCTGACGCAGGAGATCGCGGCGGGGGCGCGTTCGGTGGAAGACAAGCTGGCGGATCTGGCGGCAGTGGCCCCCGGGTGTGTCTTGAGCGCGGATGAGTTGGCCTTTATGCGGCAGATTGGTGAAAACCGCGGCTGTATGAAGTTGAAGGGCGCTCACCCGGCACATGCAGGGCCTGATCTGCCGGACAATTGGTCACTGGATGGGGATACCCTCGGGGTGGCCGCTCGCTGGGGCGTGGATCCGTCCCGGGATTTGGTGTATACGCACTAATTGCCAACGCGATACAGGCTCCACGCGGCGTGCTGGAGGCGTGGAGTGGCTGGCGTCTCCGGCCGCGGTGCGCTGCTTATTCTCGGCGGTGCAAAGCGGCCTTAGTTTCCTCGGCGCGAAGCGGCGGCCGGGCCTGGCCTGAAGATGAGTTCCGAGTTCAGGACTTGGCGAGCAGGGCGTGGAAGTCGTCTTCTTTGAGCACGCTGACTCCGAGGCCTAGGGCTTTGTCCAGTTTGCTGCCGGCGTCGGTACCGCAGAGCAAATGGGAAGTTTTTTTACTGACGGAGCCGCTGATTTTGCCGCCGTGGGAGCGGATCAGTTCTTCGAAGTATTCGCGCGGCTGGCTCAGGGTGCCGGTGATGACGAACGTCTGACCGGTAAGGGTCGTGGAGACCGCGGTGGTGGTCGCGGTGCCGGAGGAAAAGTTCAAGCCGGCGGCGCGCAAGCGGTCGATCAGCTGGATGTTTTCCGGGTGGCGGAAGTAGTCATGCACGCTGCGGGCCACGACCTCGCCGACGTCGTCGACGCGGAGTAAGTCTTCGATACTGGCGGCGGCGAGTGCGTCCAGCGTGCCGAAGTGCGTGGCGAGGGCGCGGGCTGAAGTGCTGCCGACATGAAGGATGCCCAGTCCAAAAACCATCCGCCACAGTGGTTGTTGGGTGCTTTTCTGGATGGCGGCGAGTAGGTTTTCCACGCTTTTTCGGCCGCTGCGGTCTAGCGCCAGCAATGATTCCGGGCGCAGGGAGTAAAGGTCGGCCGCATCCATGGCCAGATTGGCGGAGACGAGCTGTTCGACGATGGCCTCGCCCAAGCCGGCGATGTCCATAGCCCCGCGGGACGAAAAATGTTGGAGACGACGTTTCACTTGCTCGGGGCACCGGAAGTTCGGGCAGCGCACGGCCACTTGGACCGGGTCGCGCACGACTGGCGTCTGACAGGCGGGGCAGAGAGTCGGAAAGACGAATGAGGCTTCGCTGCCTGTGCGTTGATCTTTGCGTACCTCGACAACGGCGGGAATGATCTCACCGGCCTTTTCCACGACCACCAAATCGCCAACCCGCACGTCCTTGCGTTGAAGTTCCTCCTCATTGTGCAGGGTGGCTCGGCTGACGGTAGTGCCGCTTAACAAAACCGGAGTCAGATTGGCCACGGGAGTGAGTACACCCGTGCGGCCAACCTGGATCTCGATCGAAGTCACTCGCGTCTCAGCCTGTTCCGGGGCGTATTTGAATGCCATCGCCCAGCGCGGTGCCTTGCTCGTCGTGCCCAAAAACCTTTGATCAGCCAGACTGTTGAGTTTGACGACAGCGCCGTCCGTTTCGTAGGGCAAAGTGCGGCGGAATGAGTCGAGCTCGCGGATGGCGGCCAGCAATTCCGTTAGCGAGCGCACTTTTTTCCACCACGGGGTGCGGGGCAGGCCGCAGTGGTCGAGCAAGGCAAACAATTCCTCCTGACGGGTGGCCTGCAGTCCGTCGGTGTTGCCAAAGCCATGGACGATGATAGCGAGCGGACGGCGCGCCACGAGGCGGGAGTCGAGCAATTTCAAGGTGCCCGCTGTTGAGTTGCGGGGATTAGCGAAGACCGGATCGCCGGCCTCGGCGCGCTGGGCATTGAGCGCTTCAAACGCGGCATTGGGCATGTAGACCTCGCCGCGGACCTCGAGGTTGGCCGGGGCGGTCGACGGCAGCCGCAGTGGTAGGCCGCGGATCGTGCGCACATTGACGGTGATGTCGTCGCCCGTGGTGCCATCACCGCGGGTGGCCGCATATTTCAAGGCATGGTTTTCGTAGCGCACCGCCACCGCGACACCGTCGATTTTTGGTTCCACGATCATTTCGATGGCAGGACCGATGGCGGCGAGTAAATCATCGACGGGAGGCGCGGAAGCCGTCTGGCGTGCAGCCAACCCCTTGCTGACCCGCTGGTAGAAATCCGCTACTTCCGCTTCTGAATACGTATTATCCAGACTGAGCATCCGTTCGGGATGCGTGATTTGCTGAAAGCCGGTCAGCGGCTGTCCGCCGACCCGCCGGGTCGGGGAATTCTCAGAAGCCAAGTCCGGCCACGTTTTTTCTAGGTCCGCCAGCTCGCGCATCAACTGATCAAATTCACGATCAGTGATTTCTGGGTGTGCTGCGACGTAATAGAGGCGGTTGTGCCGCTCCAGTTCAGCCGTTAAAAATATGATTCGCGCTGCCGCCTGATCGTGGGTCATGAAGCGAGTGAGCGCGTGCTCTGACCATCGTCAAGAGTCAATCGCTGGCGGGGGCAGGGAAAAGTTTTTGTCCTGCTTATTTCATTAATTCCATGATTTTCGGCGTGATGGCGCCGGCCCAGATGTCATAGCCTTTTTCGCTGAGGTGGAGGAAATCGGGCATGACGTCCTTGGGGGCGGTGCCGTCTTCATTAAGGAATTTTGAGGCGAGGTCGAGATAGTGGACGTGGGTGCCGTCAGCGACTTCTTTGAACAGGGTACTGGCTTCGGCCACTTTTTGGCGCAATGGTCCATCGGCCATTTCATCGCGCGGAAAGATGGCGAGCAGCAGAATTTTTGCTTCGGGGATTTTCGACCGCAGAGTGGAAACGATGGCTTTGACGCCATCGGCGGTTTGTTGTGGATTCGATGAATTATGGCCCACGTTGTTGGTGCCGATCATGATGACGATGACTTTCGGAGCGAGTCCGACGAGTTCGCCATGGGCGAGGCGCCAGAGGACATGCTCCGTGCGGTCACCGCTGAATCCGAAATTGGCCGCTTTGAGTGGAGCAAAGTTCTTCTCCCAAGCCGGTTGCCCTTCCCACCCTTGGGTGATGGAATCGCCCAGAAAGGCAAGATCGATCCCGCCGGCTTGCGTGGTGGCCACACATTTGGTATGACGTTCGACCCACCACGCTTCCCCATCACGCGGGACCGGGGTGGTCGCAATGTGCGTCGGGGGCTCCGCCATCAGGGATGTCATGAAGAGCAGACTGGCGGCGAAAAGGAGCGGTGATTTCATGTAAAAAATGAAGAAGTGTGATGGCTGTGGCAAGGAGTAGTGGGAGGATGCCCTCTGTCAACGATAGGGAAGCTGAATTCAGCGGGTTTCCTCGCTTGGATGGCGGCCGTGGACGGTGATCCTGGCGCGTTCAGCGCGGCGGCCGGCGACGACTGGCGGTGGTTTCTCCGGGTTTCCGCGGATTCCCGCGGATTCGTGCTCCTCGTTTGCTGCAAAGTGTCGATTTCGCGTTAGAGTGATCGCCTTTCATGCTGACTGTCTCCGAAATCTCCAAGGCCTATGCCGGCCGCACTCTCTTTCAGAACGTCTCCCTGCAGATCAATCGGGGGGATCGGCTGGCGCTGGTGGGCCCGAATGGAGCGGGGAAAACGACGCTTTTTTCTATTATTCTGGGTGAAAACACGCCTGATGACGGGCGCATCAGCTGGGAGAAGGGGACGCAAATCGGGTTTCTTCCGCAGGAAAGTGCGCCCGTGGGTGATGAGACGGTCTTGCAGTTGGCGACTGGGGTCACGGCTGACGACGGGCATGAGCCCGATTGGGAGATTGAACCCAAGGCCAAAACGATCCTGCGAGGACTGGCCTTCCGTGAGAGTGATTTCGATCGTCCGGCCAAAACGCTTTCGGGCGGGTGGGTCATGCGGGCGCATCTGGCGCGGTTGCTGGTCATGCAGCCGGACCTGCTGCTGCTCGACGAACCGACGAACCACCTTGACCTTGAATCGCTGGTGTGGTTTCAGAACTATCTGAAAAACTACGAAGGGGCTATTTTGCTGATTTCCCACGACCGTGAATTCATCAACCAGCTGGTCGATTCCATTGTCGAGCTCGCTCATCAGCGGATCACCCGGTATCGTGGCAATTACGAATCGTATTTGGCGGACAAAGCAGCGCGCGAAGACCGTCAGCAAAATGCGTTTGATCAGCAGGAGAAGGAGATTGAGCGGCTGACGGCCTTGGCTAACAAGTTCCGGGCCAAGGCGAGCAAGGCCTCATTTGCGCAGAGTTTGCTGACGCGTATCGACCGTATGGAGCGGATTGAGGCCCCGTTGAATGCGGAGAAGACGGTTAAATTTCGTTTCCCGCAGCCGGCTCGATCGGGTCAGCGGGTCATCTCGTTGAAGGATGTGGATTTTGCGTATGGCGAGTCGTTGCGAGTTTATGACAAACTGAATTTCGAAGCGGAGCGTGGCCAGCGCACGGTTTTGGTCGGGCCGAATGGTGCGGGTAAGTCGACGTTGTTGAAGTTATTGGCCGGGGTGTTGACGCCGCAGGCGGGGGAGAGGGTTTTGGGTCACAATGCGACGCCTGGGTATTTTGCGCAGTATCGTGGGGACATGTTAAACCCGAAGCGCAGCGTACTGGAGGAGGCCTTGGAGCTCGACCGTCGCCCGCCGGAGCAACTCGCTCGCACGCTGCTGGGGAGTTTTCTGTTTCGTGGTGATGACGTATTCAAGCCGGTCGGGGTTCTCAGTGGGGGGGAGAAGACGAGGCTGGCGCTGGCCAAGATGTTGCTGGATCCGCCGAATTTGCTTTTGATGGACGAGCCGACGACTCACCTCGACATCGGCAGTATCGACGCTTTGATCGCCGCGCTCCAAGACTACGAAGGCACTCTGATTTTCATCAGTCACGATGTTCATTTTATTCGCGCCATGGCGGGTAGCGTGTTGCACATCGGTGCCGGTAAACTGACGCCGTATGCAGGCGATTATGGATACTACTTGGACAAAACCAAGGCCACCAATGCCCGGACCGCGCTGACCTCCGGCGAGAAGCTGACGGATTCTCGCCCCGCCAGCCAAGGCGCCGGAGGCGGTGGTAAGGTGAAACTCTTTAAAACCCGCGAGGAGAAACGCGCCGAAGCCATGGCGCGCGAGGCCCAGGCCAAAGCCAGAAAGGAACTGGAAAAAAACGTGGTCGTTGCCGAAGCCGCCATCGCTACCGCCGAACTCAAATTGAAAAATTTGACGATCGAACTCGAAAAACCGCAAACGTACGCCGACGGCGGACGCGCGCTGCGGCTCAATCGTGACGTGATGGCGACCCAAGAAGAAATTGCGCGCCTGACCGAAGCCTGGGAAAAGGCGCTGGCGCGAGTGGAGGCAACGAAATTGGCGGATTAACGACCACAGCCGCGGCTACAGTAGCGGCTTCGCCCATGCACGAGCGGCTACGCTCATGGAGATCCAGTGGGTTGGCTGGTCGGCCATACGTGTGGCCTCCGGCGATTGATGGCTCTTGAATATCGTGTAAGACACCGCTGTGCGGAGCCTCTGCAGTGTATTGTGCCAACGGTTTTCATCTCAAGCTCAGGAGGGCATAAAATGTAATAAAACCCCAACCTCGGGGAATCGGATGCGTTCATTGCGCCCGTCCGGAGCAGTGGGGGGCGTGGTCCGGCCTTCGGCCTGCCGGCCTTGTCCGGGAAGAAGAAATTCCCATCAACTAAAAATTCGTGTAGAAAAAAACTAAGATCCCTAGACTCACAAGCGTCTCTCACGCAGACATCTTCACGCCCCCCACGCATCCAGAGAACGCATCCAGAGAACGCATCCAGAGAACGCATCCAGAGCACGCATTTAGAGCACGCATTTAGAAGCGAATTCCCAAAAATCACCATTTTTATGAAATTTCTCACTGCGATCAAGCTCGCAGTCTTTTTCGTCCTGGCCCCTTCTTTCGCATTTGGCGCCCAGTCCGGACTTTTTACTTACGAAGTCTTGGCCAACGAAGCCTCGATCACCGCCTACCCGACCACGGAGACGGGTCATTTGCAAATTCCTGCGACCCTCGATGGCTTTCCGGTGAAAAAAATCTCAGGTCCCTCACCCAGCAAAGGAGCCTTTCAGGGCAGTCGGCTCAATTCGGTAACCATCCCCGAAGGAGTCACCGTTGTGGGGAACTTTGCTTTCTACATGAGTGGTATTACTACCGTCACATTCCCCAGCACGCTGAAAGAAATCGGTGCGAATGCATTTGGCCTCGGAGTCCTCGGTTTTGGGGGCGTGCCGGTGATTTTGCCAAATAGCCTGAAAGCGATCGGTGAAGACGCATTTTTCGCCTGTGATTTCGCGGAGATCGTTATTCCCGACTCCGTCACCACCATTGGCAACGGGGCTTTTCGTCATTGCGCCCAGCTCAAGGTCGCCGAGTTGGGAAGAGGGTTAATCGACCTTCCCGGGAGAGTTTTCGAAAATTGCTGGGGGCTGCACAGAGTCTTTTTCAAAGAAGGCCTGAAGACCATCGGCGCGGCTTGCTTCAACTCCGCCAGCATGGCGGAAATCGCGTTTCCGTCCACCTTGACCTCGATCGGTGATCAGGCGTTCGGGCACGGAAACTCCAGCTCAGGCGACGGCGGCAACGGCGGCAACATCAGGCGTGCCGTCTTCAAGGGTAATGCCCCCAGCATCGGCATCAACACTTTTGCCGATCGATCCAGCGAGTTCGTCGTAAACTACCGGGACACTGCCTCGGGTTTCACGGAACCGCTTTGGAGGGGGTTGCGTAGCCATAAAGTTGCCGTTCTCCCCTCGGATGCGCTCGAGACCGAAGGCCGCTTTACCTACCGCGTGATTGATGATGAAATCGAGATTGTCGGGTTCCCAAAGGACTTCACGGGCCATGTCGAAATCCCTACCACCATCAAGGGCAAGTCAGTGACCGGAATCACGGGCGCCTATCGGGGAAATGTCTTCGAGGCCGCTTTCCCTTGGGCCAACTTGTCCTCGGTCACGATTCCGGAAGGAGTGGAAATCATTGGCAATAATGCCTTTGCGGTATGCTTTAACCTGAAGGAAGTGAAATTTCCTGACAGCTTAAAGATCATTGGGCCTGCCGCTTTTTATCGCACCACCATTGAGCAATTAGAGTTTGGCTCCAACTTGAGGACGATCGGCGAGTTCTCCTTCCCCAACATCAACGCTACCGAAATTGTCATTCCAGACAGCGTCATTGAAATAGGCTCCCGGGCCTTCGAAGCCAGTAAATCCCGCTCGCTTATTCTCGGGAGAGGTTTGGATAAGATCGGACCTCATTCCTTAGTTCATAATAGTAACCTGCAGACGATTCTCTTCAAAGGAAATGTTCCAGAAGACACCTCCGGCCTGTCTGCGGTAGATGACAACAAGGGCTTGATTGTTTACTACTTTGCCGGGGCAAGCGGGTTTACGGCCCCGACTTGGGATGTCAACGGTGACGGGAGAATGGTCTTCCAAACTGTGGAACTCGGCGCGCCGCTCAAGCCCGTTGAGAACTGGCTGTTGACCAAGGGGCTCCACCTGACACAAGACATGGACGCCACTCTCGTCGACAGTGATAATTCCGTCCTGATTTCCTATGCTTTGAATATGAATCCCTATAAAACGGATCCGTCCTTGCTGCCGGGTTTGGAGTTTTCAAATGGCCATTTAAAACTGAGCTACTACGCAGGCCGTAGTGATGTCACCTACCAAGTTGAAAAGAGCATCAACTTGTCCGATTGGGATCAAACGGGACTCACTATTTCGGGCCTCGACGCAATGCTTATGCAGACCGCGATCGTAAATGATTCAGACGCGACTCAATTTCTCAGGCTGAAAATCACACTGGACTAAAAAAGCAACTGGGCCCAAGTCGTTTCTGAAAAGGAATTTGCTGGGGCCAAGTGTGGAAACCGGGGCCGCCGTACCCGGCTACAGTGACGGCTTGGCCGCCTGCGTGGTGGTTTCGTGTCTGGGGCTTCTGTCGCCGTGGGTCGCTGACCCCGGTCGCGGCGCCGAACGTCTCTCCGAACGATTTTTTAACAGAGGCGGAGGCCCGGATTCGAAGAAGCTGTTTCGTAAATGTGTTTTGATTGATGTGGCCTAGGGGCCAAGTGTGGAAACCGGGGCCGGCGTACCCGGCTACAGTGGCGGCTTGGCCGCCTGCGTGGTTGTTTCGTATCCGGGGCATCTGTCGCCGTGGGTCGCTGACCCCGGTTGCGAGGCCCATTCAGGACAAATGGGGCGACAGTGGCCTAGGTCTGCAGAATGAGTCCTCCCGCATTAATCGTGCGTTGCTCTGCAAATGCCCTGACTTGGCCCACGCACCAGTGGCCCCGCGAACCCACCTGCGAAGACGCCATCCGCCTCGTTGCCGTTGTCACTCGGCGGGTCGCCTCGAGGACGAACGCACCCTCGTGATGGCCCCGTCGTAAGTCTCCGCATTCCGGCCCACAGGCCAAAATGCCGCTGGCAGAACCGTATTGACAACGCTGAACCCATTCTTATTGCCCCTTTGCCAGAAATCTCACTTTCCTCACATGACCCATGCATCCCTTTCCAGCGCCGGCTTTCAGAAGTAACCTCTGGGTTTCCGGAGTGAGCTATCACTTTTAGCCATGCGGCGGGCGGTGTCCGCTGGGGAGCCGCCCGGCATCTGGATGACTTTACGACCGCCGGACGCTCCAGACGGCGATGAGTAGGCTGAGCACGGAGGCTGGCAGCAATCCGAGGCAGAGTCCGAGGATTTTGGCAGTGTGCCCGGGGGCTAGATT
>CAJBME010000052.1 GCA_903954065.1 uncultured bacterium | reverse complement strand
GCCATTATTGGATGATCCTTGGAGGTAACGATGGCACGCATATGGGCACCTGCAATGATGGCGTGCGTGTCGGATCTCCTGCCTCCCGGGGGAGGATGATGAACCTTGTCGGCCGGATCAGTCGCGAAACGCCAAATACGCTTTCTGCGGTTCCTTGAGCTAGTCAAACGATAGCCACCGCTGCCGGTTCCTCGCTTCTGCATATTCGGTGGCGTGGCCATCGAGTCGAATCCGTGACCACGGTGAACGCGCTTTGCACCTTCTCGGGCGACTCACCATTCTATTTGTAGCATGAGTATTTTTGAACATATTAAGGCGTGGCCACCTCTCCCGCCATTTACCATCCGCGGCGCCCTCGGGCGTCGCCCCTCTGGCAAATTGTCCACCGTGGCTGGGATGATTTTGTTTCCAGTTACGAGAAAAAGTACCGCCCGGCCATGGGCCCGCTCCGGCCGGAATCCGTCGCCGCCGTTCAGGCATTCAGTCGTTGCGGCGATCTTGCCTCCGGCTTCACCCGCCTCGCCTGCACCGGCTGCGGCCATCAGCACCTACTCGCCTTCACCTGCAAGGCCCGCCACCTCTGTCCCGCCTGCCATCAGCGCCGTGTCCTCCAGTCCGCTCGTTGGATCGCCCACCACGTCTGCCTGCCCGTTCCCCACCGTCAATTCGTCTTCACCATCCCGAAAGTCCTTCGCCCGATCTTCCGCAAGCGACGCCACCTGCTCACGCACCTCTTCCACACCGCCACCACCTGCCTGCGCGCCGCCTTCCGCACCGTCCTTAATCTCCCGGATGGTCGCCTCGCCGCCGCCGCCGCCGTGCACACTTTCGGCGACTACCTTGTCTTCCATCCGCACCTGCACGTCTTCGCCGCCCATGGGCTTTTCGACCGCCTCGGCCACTTCCACTGCCTGCCCGATCACTGCCTGTCTCAACTCACCGAACTCTTCCGCCACCAATTCCTCCACACCCTCCTCAAAGCGAAACTCCTCAGCGACCATAAAATCGCCGAGCTCCTCGCCTGGAAAAACAGCGGCTTCCACGTCCACGCCGATACCAATCTCGTCCGCCCCCTAGACATAAAAGGCCGTCAGCGGCTCGCCGAACCGGAGCGAAGCGGAGATGGACAGCCAGCGGCTGCCCGTAGGGTGAGCGAAGCGAATCAATACCTCCTCCGCGCCCCTTTCTCCCTCCAGAAAATCACTTGGAAGCCGGAAACGCGCACCGTCATCTACCGCTCCCGCCGATCTTACCACACCAAGGCCAACTTCCAGGTATTCACCGCCAACGACTTCCTCGCCGCCGTCGTCGATCACATTCCTCCGAAAGGTCAGCAAACGATCCGCTACTACGGCCTCTATTCCAACCGCTCCCGCGGCTCCGCCCGCCCCACTCACCCGATCGTCGTACCCCCACCCCGCACCAAGAAGCCGCCACCCGAAAAACCCCAGGAAGAGGCCACCCAAATCCTCCTCGTCCCGCCACCCGAAAAAACCACCGCCCGCGCCAAGCGCCCGCTCTGGCGCGACCTCATCAAAGCCGTCTGGGCCGTCGACCCCCTCCACT
>CAJBME010000051.1 GCA_903954065.1 uncultured bacterium | reverse complement strand
TAGCTCGACTTTAAAGCAAAAAAGTATACACGTGTGCCCACGTGTGCCCACGTGTAAAAAAGTTAAGCCGTAAACCGTAAACCTTCCTGTGAACGAACCCTGTCTAATACATCATCTGGGAGGCGGTAGGCTTTTGTTGGGAAGCCCTCGGGTTAACGGACCGGACGCAAAACAGCAGGCGGTCCGTAAAACTCGGTCCGTAAGATTGGGCGATGCAGGCCGCCCCACCGCCGCCCTTTCGCGCAATGCCCGCTGCCGGGGTTTCGGATAAGTGGCAAGCGTCCAAGAAGAACGTCCTGCGCATCTGCGGCCTGATGCTCGTCGCAATCAACACCAGCGACCACCCTTCGACCGGGCTATACCCGAACTCGTTCGAGCAGTTCACGGCAGCACAGGCCTCCAGAGAAGACGTCTACGCGCTGTTTGCCACGTGGCTCGCCAAGGAATACGACACGAGCAATGGCAGCGCCGAGCAGAAGACGTTCCTGAGCCCCGACGTGGCTGTCAACTACCTGCGGTCGCTCATCCATATCGGCAAAGCCATGTTCGGGTCCGCCGACGACACGGCCCGGTATTTCTTCACCTGCCTCGAGGGTCAGACAACAAACCCAAAGGCGTTGTGGCTCAAGGGCCTCATCAGGAACATGCATCGCTCTATGTGTCAACGGGTATGAGCCAAGCCGTCCGGGAGACGAAGCGCCATTCCGCCTTAGCGCTTGCCGCAAGCAATGCCGGCACTGGCGCACGCATACGGCTGCCTTCTGCTACAGCTGGTGGAAGCCGGCGAATCCTTGGCAGACCACAGCGCCGAGCCCATCATGAAGAACCACGTGATCAACATGGTGCGTGGGTTACTAAGACTCGGCACTCCAGAGGTGCGTCCATCCTTGAATGCAGATCAGTGTGGAGAGCTACCAGGACATACGGGATTTGAAGCATGTGCTTGTAGGCGTACGCGAAGGCGATGGTGATCTTGACCGCGTGGCTCACCGCCGGCCGCACGGCCGAGTCGGCCTTCATCTCGTGGGACAACACGTACTACGACCCCCTTTTCAACTGCGCCTACATCTCGATTTACCAGTGGAAGGTGGACGAAGAGAAGCTAATTCCCTTCGTCGCTGGGGGTTGCATGTGGCTGTGCTGGTGACCCCGCTTTGACGCCCGCAATCGCCCCACTCCCCACTGCGCACTCCGCCTTTCCGGGCGCAGCCCCGTGAGCCAGAGCGAGCGATTGTCTTGCTCCTGGGTAGGTACTTTGTCATGGGTGTCCGCTTGATGTTCGATAACGACCGTGTTCCTCAAGAGGCGGCAGCTACAGAAGACGATGCCGCCACCGCGTGGTGGTTCCCTGCGCTAAACGTAGCGAGCGACCCCGGGGCGAAGGTTGCCTCCATCCTCGCTGAGTTTGCGACCAGCGGGCGCCTAGAGGGGTCGTACACTCCAGCTGAGCCACCGAGGGACTTCACGGAGCCCGTTGCCGCTATGCCCAAGAAGCCAACCGGAACGGGCTTCCGCAAAGGTGCCACCACGATG
>CAJBME010000050.1 GCA_903954065.1 uncultured bacterium | reverse complement strand
GACCGGATGCGAAGAAGTAGTTTCGGATCCGTGTTTTGAAGGATGTGGCCCGAAGGCCAAGTGTGAAAGCCGGGACCAACGTGCCCAGCTACAGTGGCGGCTTTGCCGCCTGCGTGGTGGTTTCGGATGCGGATTTTCTGTAGCTGGGGTCGCTGACCCCGGAGCCGCCCGGTCTTTGCAGCGAAGCCAAGAAACTGCACATGGAAGACACCCAGTCATTCGACGGCCAATCCTCGATCATGTGGGTGTCTCACATTTCGCAGTCATGGGTGTCTCATATTCCGCTTTTTTTCTTTATTCCACTCTGCTGCAACGCCAACCGCGTTCCCGATCCCATGCCCTTAAGGGGCATCGCATACCAGCCCAGAGTGCAACTCTGGGAATACACCCGGAAAAACAGACCTGCGTTCTGAAGGAACGCCGCATAGGTCGCCTCTCCGTGTGGCACCCCGCCCTGCTCGACCTTCCGCATGAGGCCCAAGTCAGGGGTTCATTTTAAAGGCGCTGGAAGGGGCGGCGCCTTTCGCCATTACTTGGCCGAACGGCGCTGCCAGAACGTCAGGCTGGCCATGGCCATGCCCAAAATCGCCAGTGTCGAGCCGCCTTCTGGCACCGAGAAGCCGGCGACAGAATAATCAGAGATCCCAGAGGACTTGAAATCAATCTTGGCCACATTGCGGTTGGCTCCGAAGTCGAGGAAGAAATTTCCGTTCGCTTCCGACCCGCCCACCGTGAAATCGACGGTGCTATTATCCAGCAGCGTCAACTGGACGATGGCCGATTCGGTCTGATTGCCAGGAAGAAGCCCCGAGTCATCAAGCAGAAGCTGCGTGAACCAGATGCCCGCCAGACTGGTGCCGCTGCCGTTGGCAAACAAGATCTCCAACCGCTCGTTCAACTCAATCTCATTCGGATCATCCAAGCCAGGAAAAAGTCCGCCCCGACGATCAACTCCCAAACCGTCCGTCGCATTCTGCCCCAAACGAGCCGACAACGAAGCGCTTGTCAGTACGCTAAACGCATACGCTTTCGCGGTCACGTCGCCCGCCGTGAAACTTTGGTTGCCGTTCGCCCCCGACCAAGTGCCGTCACGGAAATCAATGTCAAGCGTGCCTGGCAAGATCAGTGCCGCTGAAAGTGGGCTCATTCCAAAAAGAAGGGCGGATACCGCTGTGAGTGTGGTTTTCATGGTGTTCTTGTTTTTTAGCGACCGAATTTATGTTAATAGCGACGTATGTAGAATTTACATCGCAGTTTTAACTGAGTATTCCAGAGGCCATATTTCTAAAGGGCACCGTCCCACGAATTTTCATAATCTATATTATATTGATCGTGAATAAATTATGATTTGTATTATATTTTCACAAAAGTAGTTTCTGTGGATTAACCGTTTCTAATCCCTTATTATTATGTAAAAATATGCTGAGTTTGTAAGGTTTTTTGAAAATACAGGCTAGGGGCTTTATTTATCTTAAGTATGAAAATTATCGCTGGATCTTATAGCATGGTTTTGTTGATGCCGTCTGTGCTTGACGCCAGTGCCTGTTGCCAGTGATTGACAGCGGGTGGTTTTCTCTGTCATTCTTCCTGTATGAAGCGCCGTTATTTTTCATGGTTAGCGGGTGGAGCGGCTGTTTCGGCTGTTTCGGGAGTGGGAGTGGCGGCGGACCAGGTCTCGGCGGGGGTGGGGCCGTTGCGGGTGCGGGCGTTGACGTTTAATTTACGCTATGCGAATACGGGCGACACGGGGCCGAAGTCATGGGAGCGGCGGCGGGGGCCATCGATTGATCTCATTCGGCGGGAGCAACCGGATGTTGTGGGGTTGCAGGAGGCCTTGCGTTCGCAGTTGGATGATCTGCACGAGCGGCTGGGCGGCGAGTATGCGGAAGTGGGGGTGGGCCGTGAGGACGGCAAAGAACGTGGGGAGTATTCGGCGCTTTTGATTCGACGGGCACGGTGGACGGTGGAGGAATCGGGCACATTCTGGCTTTCGGATACGCCGGATGAGCCGAACTCGATGACGTGGGGCAACCGGATCACGCGCATCTGCACGTGGGCGCGACTGCGTGAGGTGGGGAGCGACCGGCCGTTACATTTTTTCAATACGCATTTTGATCACGAGTCGCAGCCCTCTCGGGAGCGCAGTGCGGCCTTGCTGGCGGCGCGGCTAGCGGCGCGGCAGCCGGCTGGTCCGTTTATTTTGACAGGTGACTTTAATGCGACGCCGGAGAATCCGGCCATCACGGCGCTGACCGGCGGGGCCTTGTCGCTGGTTGATGCTTGGCGGGTGGCTAACCCGGAGGTTCCGGAGGCGGAGAGCGGTACGTGGCAGGCCTTTACGGGCCGTCGGGATACGGGCCGCATTGATTTTGTGCTGGCTCCGCCCGGCACGCGGGTGGTGGATGCCGCGATTTTGCATGATGCTCCGGACGGGGTGCTGCCTTCGGATCATTTTCCGGTGCGGGCCACTCTGGAGTTTGTGCCGTGAGGAGGGGCGGCGGGCGCGCGGACTAGCCGGTCACTTTCTGGAGAAAAGCTAGGCTTTGGCGGGCGATGGTCTCGGCGTCAGGCGTGTAGTCGAAGACTTCGACAGACAGCCATCCTTGATACTCGATCTCGCGGAGAGCGGCGATGATGGGTTCGTAGCGGACCTCGCCCATACCGGGACCGCGCCGGTTCGGATCATTGGCGTGAAAATGAACCATGTGGTCACGGCTGGCGCGGATGATGTCGGGGATGGAGTGCGGTTCATCGCTCATCGCCTTGACATCGAGATGCAGGCGGCAGGCGGGGTGGTCCACGCGTTGGATCAGGCGAATGGTTTCCTCGGCGGTGGTGAGGAAATTGGTTTCGGCGCGACCCAGCGGTTCGAGGGCGACATCGACGCCGAGCGGACCTGCTACGTCGCAGATGTGGTGGAGGACATCGGCGGCGCGGGCGGTGGCGTCATCCGAGGACCATGTGGGATCGAGGCTGCGTTGTTTCGGGCTGCCCCAGACCATGACCTTGCCGCCCATGGCCGCGCAGAGGCGGGCGAGATGACTGGCAAATTCCGCCGTGGTCTGACGGACGCTGGCGTCGGGGGTGGTCAAGTGCAGGCCGGGCGGTTGGACGAGGAGCCAGTGGAGGCCGACAACGTCGAGCCCGGCGGCACGCGCGATGGCTCCGCATTGGACGGCCTCCGCTTCGGTCAAGTCACGGGGGTTATCGATCAGCGTAAACGGAGCGATTTCGACTCCGGTGTAGCCGGTGGCGGCGATGGCGTCACACGTCCGGGCCCATTCATCAGCGCGCAGACCGTCGTGAGCCGGGCGGGGGGCACCGGGTTGTTGCCAGGTTTCGTTGCAAATCGCGAATTTCATGGGTCTTTCTTAACCCATGTTTTTCGCGAGGCGAGCGAGGTTATGAATCGCCTTCTTTCGTGAGACTAGCGACGGGAGGGCCCTGGAAGCGGCGCCGTTCAAAGCCGAACCAAATGATGGCCGTGAGCACGAGGAAGCCGAGAGTCACGTGCAGGGCCGCGTCGTTGGGCGGTTGAATGCCGAGGAAGACGATGAATACCGTGACGAGCGACACGAGCAAGGCCAGCGGTCGGAAAATGCGTCCCATGTCCCACGGCCCCATCCGGGTCCACCGGCTCCCATAGGCCAAGCCCCCGGCCATGGCCGGCATGCTGTAGGAGATGAAGATGAAGATGACCGTCACCGAGACGATGGTGGTATAAACGGGAGTGTAGAGCGTAAATAGCACTGAGATCAGGGCGGCCGTCCAAATCGCCGTCACCGGAGTGCGCCAGAAGGCATGCACTTTTTTCAGTGCGCCGGAGGCCGGCAGGCCGCCGTCGCGGGCAAAGGCAAACATCATGCGCGAGGCGGATGTCACGGTGGCCAGTCCGCACAGCAGCTGGGAGACGAGAATCGCGCCATACAAAAACTGTTTGAGGGTGGCAGGAACTACCGCGTCCATCGTGCCAAAGAAGACACCGGCCCCCAACAGCGCGGCCTTATCCATGTCAGGGATGGCGATGACAAACGAACTCAGCATGACATACCCGAACAAAGCGGACCACAGCACCGAGCTGACAATACTCTTGGGAACGAAGCGCGAGGCATTTTTTGTTTCTTCTGCCGTGTGGGCGGCCCCATCGAAGCCGGTGATAGTGTAAATCGGCAGCAAAAGCCCAAGGCCAAAGAGCAGCCACATGTTGGAGGTCGTGGGCCAGACGCCGCCGCCCGCCTCACCGCTGTAGTTCTTGAAAGTGACCAGACGTGACAGATCCCAGTCGGGTGCGCACGCGAGCAGGGTCACCGTCAGTGCCATCGCCGTGCCAAAAATCAAATACCCACTAAAGTCGGTCAGCCGGGCCGTTAGCTTGATGCCCAAATGATTGATCAACGCCTGCAGCGCCGTGATGCCGGTCACAAAAGCCGCCTGCACCGCAAAGGTCGGCTCCCACCCCAGAGAGGAACCAAACGCACCCATGAAGAAATAAAACGTGCCGACGTTGATCGCGCCCAGCACCGTGACTAGCCCGGTCAGATTGAGCCACGCCGTCAGCCACCCCCACCCCCCGCCACCGAGAATCGAACTCCAATGGTACAGCGCGCCAGCCGTCGGAAAGGCCGATCCGATTTGAGCCATGGCCAGCGCAAAAATCAGACTGATAAAACTGCCGACCAGCCAACCGATGCCGATGCCCGCACCACCCACCCCGGAAATACTCTGGTGGATGGAGTTGATGCCGCCCGACAAAATGCAGATGATGGAGAACGATACCGCAAAATTTGAAAACGGATTCAAGGTACGCGAGAGCTCCTGCGTGTAGCCCATGCTTTCGAGGACGCGGGCATCCTCGGTGGATGGTTCAACCGCGGTCGCGGGTTTGACTGCTGGTCGTGTCATCATGCCGGTGTCCTGTACAGGGTGGAAATTTTTAACGAGCCGCATTCATCACATGAACAGGCGGGGCGTTGATACTCGGGAATTGCGAGAACAGTCAATGAGTTATTCACTTTTTGCGGTGGAATGAGGCCGCCGGTGAGCGCCGGTCGGCGTCGATGGTCAGCGGGTTGCTGCGCGTGGTTTGCTCGTGGTTTGCTCGTGGCCTGCGCATGGCCTGTTCACAGCGTTTGCTCGCATGGCTTGTAGCGGGGCGGGGTTGCGGCCATGGTGTTTCTGCGGTTCGGGTGAGTCGGAAGGACCGTGTTTAGAGCTGGCGTTCATGCCATGCTTTGGGCCGCGTGAACGTTTCGATGCCAGCGGTGGAGAGGGTGAGGCCGAGGCCGGAGTCACCGTATCCGCTCCAGGGCAGGCGTGGACTGACGCGGTCACAGCAGTTCCAGTAGACGGTGCCTGCCTTCACTTTGGAAAGAATCGATCGGGCGCGAGTTTGGTCGTGAGTGAACACGCCGGCGGTCAGGCCGTAGCGCGTATCATTCATTAAATCAACGGCTTCGGCGTCGCTTCCGACCGCTTGGATGCCGATGAGCGGCCCGAAGGTTTCTTCGCGCATCAATAGCATGCTGTGATCGACATGGCTGAACACCGTGGGTTCGAACCAGTTGCCGGGCCCGGGGCCACGATGGCCGCCCATGAGCAGGGTGCCTCCTTTCGCGACGGCATCGTCCACTTGCGCTTGCAGGACGTCGAGCTGCGGCGCCCGAGTAATGGCGCCGATGTAGGTGTCGGCCGATGTCGGGTCGCCGGTTTGAAACGATTTCACGGTGGCGACGAATGCGGACACAAAGGCCTCATAGATTTTTTCATGCACATACAGGCGTTCGACGGAGCAGCAGCTTTGGCCGGTGTTGTACATGGCGCCATCGGCGAGGGCGGCGGCGGCGGATGCGGGATCAGCGTCATCGCACACATAGACCGGGTCTTTGCCGCCCAGTTCCAGTTGTAGCTTGATCAGGCGTGGTCCGACGGTTCGGGCCAAGCCGACCCCAGTGGCGTGCGAACCAGTGAAAAAGAGGCCATCAATTTTCTGGGCCACGAGGGCTTCCCCGGTGGCGGCTCCACCCACGACGGCGATGAGCACGTCCTTGGGCACGCCTGCTTCGTGCAGCAGACGGGTCATGGCCAGTCCCGAGAGCGTGGCAAATTCCGAGGGTTTGAACAAGACCGCGTTGCCAGTGAGCAGCGCCGGCACCAGCACATTTCCACTCGTAAACCACGGGTAGTTCCATGCCGAAATATTGGCCACCACCCCAAGCGGGAGTGGCTGGATCTGCTCGGTCATGCCGCCTTCGTCAAATACCGTGCGGGTCAGCATCATGGCATCCACCTCGTTGAGGAAAAAATCGATGCGTTCCAGCAGGCCGTTGAGTTCACGGCGCGCCATGGTGATGGGTTTGCCTGTCTCGCTGGTCATGATGGCGGCCAGGGTCTCGACCTCTGTGGCCACCGCGGTGCGGAATCGGGCGAGGCAGTCTTTGCGCGTGGCCAGCGGCTGGGCCTGCCAGTCTGGCTGCGCCGCGCGTGCCGCTGCTGCCTTGAGGGCGACGGCCGAGGCGTCGTCGGCGGGCACTTCGGTGAGGAGCGCGTTGGTGGCGGGGTTATAAATCGAGAGTGGGATCATGACGGTGAGAGGCCGGTGTTTTTCACGGCTTGGGCGGCGGCGAGAAAGTCTACGAGGAGTGGGGTGTCGTCCATCGGGTCGAGCTCGGGGCGACGGAATTCAGGGTGCCACTGCACGGCCGCCACATAGCTGGGACCGGGGCCGCGGATGGCCTCGATCATGCCGTCATCAGGACAGCGGGCTTCCACGACAAATCCCGGCGCCAAATCCTTGATGCCCTGATGATGAATGCTGTTGATGGTGCGGCTGCCGGCGTCGGCCAGTAACGTCTCCAGCCGGGAGCCGGGCACCATTTCCACCTCGTGGAAATGACGGTCATACGCCTCCGCATCGCGGTGGATCAACGCTTCCGGCCGCTGGGTGGCAATGTCTTGCAGTAAGGTGCCGCCAAAGGCGACATTGATCATCTGGAGCCCGCGGCACACGCCAAAGACCGGCTTGCCCGCCGCCACAAATGCTTTCACTAAGGCGGCTTCGTAGGCGTCGCGAAGGCGGTCGCCGCTCCAGCGATCTTCCAGCGGCGTTTCGCCATAACTGCCCGGCCAAACGTCCGCGCCGCCGTGCAGCACCAGCCCATCCAGCCATTCCGCATAACAGGCCACATCCACCCCACCACTCGCCGCCTCGTCGGACGGCGAAGGAATCATCACCGGTATCGCCCCGCCCGCCATGATCCAGTGCGCCATCGATTGCTCAATATACTGCAACGTCTTGGTCGCAAACGCCGTGCGAGCTGGATCGGGATAGAGAAAACAGGCGCTGATGCCGATTTTCAAACGTGGTTGGGTCACAGTGTCTCCTTGGAAAAAATAAACGTATCTCCGGGAGGCGGCTACAGCGCCTGCTGGAAAAACATCTCAAAGTCGGCCGCCGTACAGGGGCGCTGGTTTGTCCGGTGGCAGGGATCGGCCATCGCGATGTCCACCAATCGCGTCATGTGATCGGAGCGGACCCCGTGCTGGGCCAGTCCTCCCGTGAGGCCAATGTCGGCCTTGAGCTGCCGGAGCCATGGCACCATGGCCTGGCCGCCGCCGTCCACCCGGCAGACGTGCGCCAGTTCGTCGAACTTGGCGGGTGCCGCTTCCCTATTCCAAGCCATCACGGTGTCGATCATTAAGGCGTTGGCCAGACCGTGGTGGAGGTCGCAGACGGCGCTCAACGCATGGGCGCACGAGTGGACTGCCCCGAGGTCTTTCTGGAAGGCGACGCCCCCCATCAGCGAGGCCATCATCATATCGCTGCGGGCCTGTCGGTGGTTCGGCTCATGGACGGCCGTGGTCAGTGCCGCCGCCGCGAGGCGTGCGCCCTCGAGCGCGATACCATCACACAACGGATGATAAGCGGGTGAAAGATAACTTTCGATATTGTGGGTGAGGGCGTCCATGCCGGTGGCGGCGGTGATGCCAGCGGGCAGACCCAGAGTGAGATCGGGGTCGGCAAAAACCATTTGAGCGAGGATTTTCGGGCTGAAAACGACTCGCTTTAAGTGCGAGTCGTTCTCGCTTAACACACTGGATCGACCCACCTCGGAGCCGGTGCCCGCCGTGGTCGGCAGCGCCACAAAATAGGGCAGGGCACGAGTGATGGGACGCACCTGCGGATGGTCCCAGACATACTCCAAGATGTCACCTTCATGCGTGGCCGCTACGCCCACCACCTTGGCCACGTCGAGCGCCGCACCGCCGCCAAAACCAATCACGCAGTCGGCCTGATGCGCCCGATACGCGGCCGCGCCGTCCATCACCTGCCGGCAGGTCGGATTGCCAAAAACTCCCGCAAAGACCGAGACCTCCAGCCCAGTCAGATGCGTGAGAAATTCAGCCATCATCGGCAACGCCTGCAATCCACGGTCCGTCACCACCAGCGGTCGCCGATATCCAGCTTCCACTAAATGCGAAGCCACTAGCCGGCGGGCCCCCGCCCCGAACCGAATGGCCGTCGGAAAAGAAAAATCGATCGTCGTCATGTGTGCCGTCGTTAAATGATTTCAAAATACCGCTTCATCTCCCAATCAGTGACCCCGTCCAACCACTGGCGCCACTCCCAGTCCCGGGTCGCGGCAAAATGATCAACAAAACCATCGCCGAGCCAGTCGCGGGCGATTGTCGATTTCTCGAACACTCGGGTGGTCTCGATCAGGGTGCGAGGAGCGCGCGGAACCGACTCACCGCCGGCATTGGTGCCAGTAATCGGTGGAGTGGTGAGTTTGAGGTTGTTTTCCACCCCGTGCAGGCCGGCGGCAATCACGGCAGCCATGGCCAGATAGGGATTGACGTCCGCTCCGGGACAACGTGTCTCAAGGCGCGCCGCTTTGGGATTGTTCGCTATCACGCGGAAACTGGCGGTGCGGTTGTCCAGGCCCCACGTCGGTTTGGTGGGCGCCCAGAAACCGTCGACTAAGCGTTTGTAGCTGTTGATGGTCGGCCAGATCATGGGCCCAAAATCCATCATGGCCGCCACCTGGCCGGCCAGATAGCTTTCGAATAAACGGCTCATGCGGCGCGGGTTTTTCGCGTCATAAAAGACATTGGTTGTGCCGTCGGAGAGGCTCTGATGGATATGTCCGCTGCAGCCCGGGAGCGTCTGGTTGGGCTTGGCCATGAAGCTCGGCATGATGCCAAAGCCGGCGGCGATTTCTTTGGTGCCGGCTTTGAATAAAATCGCGCGATCCGCCTGTTCCAGAGCCTCGCTGAACCCGATGGCGGCCTCGTAGACACCCGGGCCGGTCTCGGTATGCAGTCCTTCGAGCGGCACACCAAAACCTGCCATCTGATCCATGAGGGCATGGAGAAACTGTCGGTTCTGGTTCATCCGCAGCAGCGAATAACCAAACATGCCGGGGGTCAGTGGTTCCGGTCCCACGCCCTTTTTCGCGGCCCAGCTTTGGGGTGTTTCTAAAAAGTTAAACCACTCAAATTCCATGCCCGTCATCACCTGAAACCCCATTTTTTCCGCCCGCTTCAGCACTCGTCGCAGCGCTTGCCGCGGACACTGCGCATGGGCCGTGCCGTCAGCATTGACAAACTCACCGAGAAAAAAGGGCACCCCCCCATCCCATGGCACCTGCCGCGATGTGTTGAGGTCGATCCGTACGAGCGCGTCCGGAAATCCATGCTGCCATCCAGTGGCCGTGGTGTTATCATACGGGTTGTCCATCACATCCCACCCCAAGACCACATCACAAAATCCGAATCCGCCGTCCGCCCCAGGCGCCGTCGCACTCAAGAATTTGCCCGTGTGCAGGTACTTGCCCCGCAAAACCCCGTCAATATCACTGACCGCCACTTTGACTTTTTGCGAACCCGACGCCGCGACACTGCGCACCGCGGGATGAACAGCCGATTGAGTTTTCTTGGAGGTGGCCATGAAGGTGTGGGTAAATAAACCGAAGAGGAGACCGGCGACAGCGGTACCAAGGATCCAAAACCATCTACCCTACCCCAGTAAAGTTGACCATTCCAAACTCACCGCCACCTTTACGGTGTCTGTTTTGTCACCGACTGGCAGCCGAGAGTGGGTCTCGCACCTGGGTCATCGGAGGGGGCCCCGCACGCTTCGTGGCGAGCCATGGCGAGCACCGCCGTTTTGACACTTCTCCATGTCAGCTTGCCTCGGGCCGACACAAGCGCATACTCATTGTTGTTCGTAGGGTCGTGTCTCCACTGAACTTGGGCAGAAACCAAGGCTCAGCGGTGGTCGCCATCGGATCAAAATCAGGTAGCGCCAGAGGGTAAAAATGCGATCATACAAATGGCAAGTCGAGCGAAGTGACTCAGGCGAAAAGCCGCACCTCACCCAAAACAAAAAGCACCCGTAGCTCAGTGGATAGAGCAGCGGATTTCTAATCCGCCGGTCGCAGGTTCGAATCCTGCCGGGTGCGCCAGTTTTAACCACTGAAAATCAGAGGGTTGTAAGGAAAAAAGGAATGTAATGGGATGAACGAAATGGTGGTCAAATGCACGAAAACTGGGGTCAGTGTGCAAATCTTGACAAAATGACTCTTCAGCCTCTCGCTTCCCAAGCCTCCTTGAGGAACCGCCGCATCTCGGGAGGGAGCTTGGCATTGGCTTTTGCTCGATCGAACCGGCGGAGTTGTTGGCTCACATTCGCCGCGCTACGCATCGTGAGTTTTTGCGCGATCCATTCTTGCGAGACCGTCGTCCGTTTCCAAAGCAGCTCCGCGAGGGCCAGCTTTTGCGGAGCGGATCCTTTCATGCGTGGCAAGTCCTTTGCGCCGAGTCCCGCCACCCGAAAAAACCACCGCCCGATTCACCATTCGATATCGATACTTTCGAGCCGATCGACCCGCCATGGACCGCCATCCGTGAGTGGAACCCCGCCGCCAACACCGAATCTCTCTTGGAACGCCAAGAGGCTGGCGTGCCCTACCTTGCGCTCACAAGGCGGAGTGGCGCCTGAGGGCGGGCGGGTCTGACTAAAGAATAGACTTTATTTGCAAGAAAGTATCGTTTATTGATACAATGCTGTGCCAATAAAGCATCCATTTTCGTTGCCGACTAGTTCGCCGCTCCTTTCACACGGGCAACTCAAGGACGCACTGGCGGCTTATAGGAATCCGCGCATGAAGGTTTCGCGGATGTTGGCGGCGGGGGAGTTGATAGCCCTTCGGCGCGGACTCTATCTGCGCGACCGTGCGATCGATCCGCTCGTTCTGGCTTCGGCGATCTACGGGCCGTCTTATGTCAGTTTTGAATCCGCGCTGGCCTGGCATGGCCTGATCCCCGAGCGCGTGGAGGAAGTCACGAGCGCCACGCTCAGGCGTCCGGTTCGGTTTGAAACTCCGGTGGGTCGTTTTCGCTATCGGCACGTTCCGTCCCGGGTTTTTGCCATCGGGATCGAGAGTGTGGAGGATCCGCAATTTCCATGGCTGCTGGCTTCTCCGACGAAGGCCCTCTGTGATGCCGTGGCTCTCGATGCCTCCATTGGCTCGCAGAAGGACGTGCGCTCTTGGCTGGAGGGGATGAGGATCGGGGAAGTGCCCGTGCTCGATCAGGAGCAACTCGCCGCCTGTGCCGCAAGTTATGGCAGGCCCTCCGTGCGCCGCCTTGCTCGTTACTTTCAGAAAAACCTGACCACGCCATGATCCATCCCGCGCTCTCAGGTCTCATCGACCGCTACCAACCCCGATCTTCCAAAGACTATCAGAATGCCGTTCGCGAGATCGTGCAGGAGATTGCTTTGCTTGGACTCTGGCGCACCCCGTTCTACGAACATGCCGCGTTCTATGGCGGCAGCGCCCTCCGGATTTTCCATGGTCTGCAGCGCTTCTCCGAAGATCTAGATTTCTCCCTCCTCCAGCCGGAGCCTGACTTCTCCCTCAAGCCCTACCTGGGATCCGTGGCGGACGAGTTGATGGCTTGGGGTTTCGAGTTTCGGGCGGAAGGGGTCGAGAAAAACAAAGCGTCGTCCATCGAGTCGGCCTTCCTGAAAGGCAGCACGATGATCAATCTTCTGCAAATCGGTGCGCCGCAGGAAATCGCCTCGCGCCTTCCAAAGGGGCAGCTCATTCAAATCAAGCTCGAGATCGATATCGATCCACCATCCGGGGCGACCACCGAAACACTCACCCGCCTCGTGCCCACACCGCACCAGGTGCGCCTCTACGATCCCTCCAGTCTTTTCGCCGGCAAGCTCCATGCGGTGCTGTGCCGGAATTGGAAGAGCCGCGTGAAGGGTCGGGACTTTTACGACTTCCTCTGGTATGTCGGCCGCAGCATTCCGCTGAACCTTGCCCACTTGCAGGGCCGCATGCGCCAGTCGGGAGATTGGCCGCTGGAAACGCCGCTCGATGCCGAGGGGCTACGTCGAAGATTGGAAGATCGATTTGCCACAGTGAATTTCGATCAAGCAAAAGAGGATATCGCTCCCTTTCTCAAAGATCCTCGCGAACTCACCCTCTGGGGCTCTGAATTTTTCATGGAGCTGATTTCGCAGCTTCGGACATCCTGATAAAAACTGGGGTCAGTGTGCAAATCTTGACAAAATGACCCTTCAGCCTCCCGCTTCCCAAGCCACCTTGAGGAACCGCCGCATCTCGGGAGGGAGCTTGGCATTGGCTTTTGCTCGATCGAACCGGCGCAGTTGTTGGCTCACATTCGCCGCGCTACGCATCGCGAGTTTTTGCGCGATCCATTCTTGCGAGACCGTGGTCCGTTTCCAAAGCAGCTCCGCGAGGGCCAGCTTTTGCGGAGCGGATCCTTTCATGCGTGGCAAGTCCTTGGCGCCGAGTCCCGCTGCCACCAGTCCGACTTTTAACCACTGCTTCGCCTGTTCCTCACCGTGAGCCGTCGCCTGCGG
>CAJBME010000049.1 GCA_903954065.1 uncultured bacterium | reverse complement strand
TGGGTCTTTGTAGCCGTGGGTCGCTGACCCCGGTCGCGGCGCCGAACGTTTCTCCGAACGCTTTTTTGGCAGGTGACCGGCTGTGTAAAAGCGGATTCGTATCCGTGTTTTGAGGGATGTGGCCTGGGGGCCAGTTGTGGAAACCGGGGCCAGCGTACCCGGCTACAGCGCGGCTTTGCCGCCTGCGTGGTTGTTTCGGATTTGGGTCTTTGTAGCCGTGGGTCGCTGACCCCGGTCGCGGCGCCGAACGTTTCTCCGAACGCTTTTTTGGCAGGTGACCGGCTGTGTAAAAGCGGATTCGGATCCGTGTTTTGAGGGATGTGGCCTGGGGGCCAGTTGTGGAAACCGGGGCCACCGTACCCGGCTACAGCGCGGCTTGGCCGCCTGCGCCGTGGTTTCTTGTCCGCGGCCTCTCCCCTTTGCCCTCATCTCGTGGGGGTGGCGGCTGGCGTCTGGCGTGCGGCCCAGGCGCGCGTGCGCCAGTGACGGTAGGCAAACAATCCGGTGAGGTACCAGCGCACGCCTGTGTGTGAAATCAGTCGCCCCCACCAGCTGCGGCCAAAAGCATACGTGACAGCGTCCGTCATCAGGCATCCGCCCGCCCCATCAGGATCAAACCGGTGCTCGTGAATAAAGACGCGAAAGGGACCTTTCAGGATCTCATCGACTAATAATCCGGGAGGCTGCACGGTGCGCCAGCGACACGTCCAGCGCATCGGAATGACGAGGAAATCGCGGCATTCGAGCTCGATGAGCCGTCCTTCTTCGGCTGGGCCGTCGGTTTTCAGGCTGATCAGCTGCAGGGTTGGAGGCATGACGACCATCAGGTTCTGCGGGTTAGCATGGAACGAGAACAATATTTCTGGCGTGGCGGCGACGCGGGTTTGGGCGCGAAAGTGGCAGGTGTCGGTGGCGGGTGAGTGGATCATGAGCGGGCGATAGGACAGGCGTGGGCGCCGGGTGGGCCGGGGTGGCCCTGCGATGTGAGGTCGGGTTACGTGAGGGCGGGGAGCAGTAGCAGCCCGCGCAGCGACCATGCGGCGGTTCGCGTCCAATTGGTATGGACGAGGCGGGCGTGGGCTGACCTATCGAAGCCGCGGGCGAGGCGATTGTGGAGCGGGATTTGGACGAAGGCGGTGGAGATCCAGTTGGCGGCGAGGAGGGGGAGGCTGAGCAGCCACCATGGGTTGCGTTCGCCCAGCCAGAACAAGAGTCCGGCGGTGGCCAGCTCGGCGAGCATTAATGGGGCGACCACCCAGGTGATGCGTCGGGTGTGGGCGGCGTGGTAGGAGGGAAATTGTGGGGTGCCGACCGTGGCCATGAGCGGGTAATGCACGAGTTGCACGATCCAGATCAATCCGACCAGCGCCCAAGTGGAGGCGGCGTGGGCGAGGGTGATGAGGGTGGCGATCTCGTTCATATCGACGCCGGGAGTTCGCATAACCCTGTGTAGTCGGGCCGGTCGGAGGCTGTGGCATGGAGGAATCGTCGGATGACGCGTCCATGGAAAACGAGGAACGTGCCGGGCATTTGCATGACATCGCCGGCGGGGGTGCCCACGGCATGACCGGATTTCCATGCCTGAAACCCGCGCCACCAGACGGTGGGGCCGAGCAGCTGGCTCCACCGGCCGCGCCGCAACCCGAGGGCGCGGTAGAGCTGGCGCTCGGGATCCGAGACGGCTGGCAGGTCATCCAGACCGTATTCACCCGCAAATCGAGCGAATTCCGCGGCCGCGCTCATGTGCACCAAAACGACGGTGGTCCCGCGGGCCTCGATGGTGGCCCGCCGCGCCGCCAAGTCAGCCATGGCTTCACGGCAAAATGTGCAGCCGGCATGGCGGAGGAACACCAGCAAGACCGGACGGTCGTCCGATAAGGCCGCTACCGTCACCCCCGTGGTCGTGCGCGCCTCGCGCAACAGTTTGTCTTCATCGAGCGGCGCCCCTGCGCCCGGTTCGGCCTGATACCGCTCGCTGGCCCGCCACAAAATCAATCCAAACGGCACCCACCAGATCACATCGTTGAAGAGACAGTTGATGGCAAAAACCCAAGGCAGACTGCCGGTCCACAACGCCTGTACCATGCCCAGCGGTCCAAATACTTTTCCCAAAAACCCCACCGCCACAATCGGCCAGTGGCGCATCGGATCAAACGCCGCGATCGCGTAACCGACGCCATACACCCCGACAATCATGCCAATACACTGCCAGAACTCCGGGTAATTCGGCCGTTCCATGCCCATGAGGTCGAACATCGCATGCGGCAGGATGACCGCGAAGCCGCCCCACGCGATGTTGTAGGCGGCGGCCGCCAAAAGCACGGTTTTCATCCAGGAGGGGGCGGGTGGAAGTGGAGTCATCAGTTCAGGGTGTGCAGGAAAAAAATCAGGAAAGTGCGATGACAGCATCGGCTGTCTCGCGCCCGCTCTGCATGGCCCCCTGGATGGAGGCGGTGTCGCGGTGGTCGCCGCAGACCCAGACCCCGTCTCGCACCGGGACCGGATGGCTGCGTACCAAGGGCCAACGCACGGGCAGGGCCTGCCGGATGCGGTCAACTCGCAATAATCGCCACGCCGCCACCGCGTCGCCGCCAAACCAGCCGCCCGCCTCCGCGCGAATCAAGGCCACCAGCTCGTCATCGCTCTCGGGTACCGCGCCACGCACGGAAAGCGACACCAGCGACTGACCGGCCGGTGCATACCGAGGCGCCACCCGGCTCAAATCCACAATATGGCCGATGCAGCCGCTCCCCGTGCCGTTGAGCAATAAGGTGGGCTCGCCCACCGGCGAGACCGCGGTCGCAAAATAAAGGGTCACCGCCTGCCGCCACGACGGCGCCACCACCGCCTCCGGTAGCAGCCGGGAAGCCGCCGCACCGTCGGTGGCCACCACAATGTGACGGCCCGTCAGTCGCTCGCCCGATGACAAATGAATCGTCCTCCCCTCGACCGCCGCCACCGCCACCCCGCATCGCACCGCTCCTTCCGGCAGTCCGGCCGCCAGCTGCCGCGGGATCGCCTGCATCCCCGTCGCCGGAATCGCCGCGTCGCCGTCCGCAAAAAACCGAAAAACAAATTCCAGCATGCGACTGGATGTCGACAACTCGGTCTCCAGAAAAATCCCGCCCAGCCACGGCCGGAGGAAGGATTCGATCATTTTTTCACTAAAGCCGTAGTGTTGCACGAGGGCGAGAGCGGTCATTTCTGGCCGTTCGAAGATGTTGTCCAGCGTTCCGCGTTGTGACTGCCACCGCATCCATCCGATGCGAGCCTTATCGAGCCACGAGCCGACGGGGGCGCGCAGGGTGGCGGGTAGGTCCTGCGGTCGGCGGAACGGATCGGATATCCGGTGCCGGGCGCCGTCGCGCCACACCAAGGCTCCGGGGGTCATCACTTGCAAATCAAGGGCTTCATAATCAAGCCACTGGCGCGCCTCGGGATACGACGTCAGCAAAACCTGAAATCCGCGGTCGAGGGTAAAACCGTCCACCGTATCACTGCGGACGCGGCCGCCCACATCATCGCCCGCCTCCAGCACCACGCTGCGCCGCCCGGCCGCGTGCAGCGCCCGCGCACACGTCAGCCCGGATAATCCGCCGCCAATGATAATCGTCTCGTGATCCATGTCCGCTCACGATACGCCGGAAAAACCATTTGGATCCAGTTCATCCTGTCTGCCGCTTCGCAGCCGGGGCGTCGGGAAGCACGGTTGTCGGCCGGCGCGGCTGCGTCGGCGCTGCGAAGCGTGGTCGCCCGTCGGCTCAGGCTTGCGGGTGGTATTCTTGCAGTGCGCGCACTTCTACCGACTGAGTTTGCAGTGAGCGAACGGCGTGCACGGCGGTGCGGGCGCCGCTGAGGGTGGTCATGATGGGGATTTTTCCAGCCACGGCCGCCGAGCGAATTTTGACCTCATCGGCGCGCGATTCCGATTCTGAGGGGGTATTGATAATGAACTGGATTTCGCCATTTTTGATTTTGTCGAGGACGTGGGGGCGGCGTCCGTCGGCCAGTTTGTACAGGAGCTGGACGGGGGTGCCGGTTTTCTCGATTTCGCGGGCGGTCCCGTCGGTGGCGAAGAGGGTGAAGCCCAGCGCGTGGTAGTCGGCGGCAATCGCGCCGATCTGGGATTTATGACGTTCCTGCACCGAGAGGAACAGGTTTCCTCGGGTTGGCAGTGACCCCCCGGTGGCCATCTGGCTTTTGGCAAAAGCCAAGCCGAAATCAGGATCGATGCCCATGACTTCGCCCGTGCTCTTCATTTCTGGACCGAGCACGATGTCAATGCCGGGGAACTTCACAAATGGGAAAACCGCCTCCTTCACACTGTAATGCGAAGGAATGATTTCTTCGGTGAACCCAAGTTTTTTCAGAGTGATGATCTCGCTTTCCGGCGCACCCTGGCTCCGGCGCAGCGCGCCCGCCATGACCTTGGCCGCCAGCTTCGGCAGGGCGGCTCCGATCGCTTTGGAGACGAAGGGGGCGGTGCGGCTGGCTCGCGGGTTGACTTCGATGACGTAAAGTACGCCGTCTTTGACCGCGAATTGAATGTTCATCAATCCAATCACGTGCAGCGCGCTGGCCAGATCGCGGGCCGCGCGGCGGATCTCAGTGAGTACCGCCCCGGTCAGACTGATCGATGGAATAACGCAGGCGCTGTCACCGGAGTGCACGCCCGCTTGCTCGATGTGCTCCATGATCGCTCCAATGACCGTCGTTTCGCCGTCGGAAATGATGTCGACGTCGACCTCCGTCGCGTCGTCGAGGAAGCGGTCGATGAGAATCGGGCGATCGGCTGGCACGCTGGTTTTGCCGGGCTCGAGGCCGGCGATTTCCATGGCTTGTTTGACGTAGAGCAGGAGTTCTTGGTCGTCGTAGACGATGCGCATGCCCCGGCCACCGAGGACAAAACTCGGACGCACCAGCACCGGAAAACCGATGCGCTGCGCAATGACTAATGCTTCTTGTTCATTCAGGGCCGTGCCGCTCGGTGCCTGATTCAGCTTTAAATCATCCAGCAGCTTCGCGAAATATTTTCGGTCTTCTGCCAAGGCAATGTGAGTCGGACTCGTGCCGATGATCGGCACGCCCGCCCGCTCCAGAGGCTCAGCTAGATTAAGCGGCGTCTGCCCGCCAAATTGCACAATCACCCCAACAGGTTTCTCCTGTTCGTAGATGTTCAGTACGTCCTCGAGGGTCAGCGGCTCAAAATACAGTTTGTCAGAAGTATCGTAATCGGTCGAGACGGTCTCCGGATTGGAGTTAACCATGATCGTCTCATATCCCAACTCCTTGAGGGCAAACGAGGCATGAACGCAGCAATAATCGAACTCGATACCTTGGCCAATGCGATTCGGACCGCCGCCCAGAATCATGATTCTGGGTTTGGTACCGCCGCGCGCTTCGTTTTCGTCGCCGTAGGTTGAATAATAATACGGTGTATAGGCCTCGAATTCGGCGGCGCAGGTATCGACGAGCCGGTAGGTAGGCACGATGCCGAGGCTGGTGCGCAGCGCGCGGATTTCTGGTTCGGTCGTGGCGGTGAGGTGGGCCAGCTGGCGGTCGGAGAAGCCGAGGCGTTTGGCGGCGCGCATGCCACCGGCGGACGAGAGTCGTTCTGGATGCGCTTGCAGCGTGAATTCTTCCTCGATGATCTGGCCCATTTGCGCGAGGAACCACGGGTCGATTTTCGTCAGCTGATGGATTTCGAGTTGGGAGAACGGGCGTTGATCTGGGCGGGGCGAAGCGGCGCCGGCGGCCGCGCGGCCGAAACGCAGCGCTTGCGCTGCCCAGAATATCCTTTCGGCATTAGGCATGCTCAGCTTGCGCTCGATGGCCGTCCGGTCGGCATCAACTGGGTCCTTGCCGTCGGCGCCCAGTCCGAAGCGACCGGTTTCCAAGCTCCGCAGCGCTTTTTGCAGGCTTTCTTTAAACGTGCGGCCGATAGCCATGGCTTCACCCACGCTCTTCATCTGGGTGGTCAGCACGGGGTCGGCATCCGGGAATTTTTCAAACGTGAAACGGGGCACTTTGGTGACGACGTAATCGATAGTCGGTTCAAAGCTCGCGGGTGTTTCGCGGGTGATGTCATTGCGAATTTCGTCCAGTCGGTATCCGACGGCGAGTTTGGCGGCAATTTTGGCAATCGGGAAACCCGTGGCTTTGGAGGCGAGGGCCGAGCTGCGGCTGACGCGTGGATTCATCTCGATGACGATCATGCGGCCGGTATCCGGGTGGGTGGCGAACTGGATGTTCGAGCCGCCGGTTTCCACGCCGATTTCCCGGATGACGGCGAAGGACGCGTCGCGCATCACTTGATATTCGCGGTCCGTCAGTGTCTGGATTGGAGCGACCGTGATCGAGTCGCCCGTATGCACGCCCATCGGGTCGAAGTTTTCGATCGAGCAGATGACGACGCAATTGTCTGCGCTGTCCCGCATCACTTCCATTTCATATTCTTTCCATCCCAGCAGGGATTCATCAATCAGCACCTCGGCCACGGGGGACATGTCGAGCCCGCGGGCGACGATGGTTTCGAATTCCTCGCGGTTGTAGGCGATACCGCCGCCGGACCCGCCGAGGGTGAAGCCGGGGCGGATGATGAGCGGGAACGTGCCGATTTCCGCGGCGATGCCGCGGGCGATTTCCATGCCTTGTTTGTAATCGAAGCCGTCTTTTTCGGTGCCGGTTTCGCTGTCTTTTATTTTGATACGCGGGGCCTTGGCGATGCCTGATTTGGGCATATCGAGGCCGATTTTGATCATGGCTTCTTTGAAGGCCTGGCGGTCTTCGCCTTTGTGGATGGCCTCGGGTTTGGCGCCGATCATGCGCACGTTGTGTTTCGCGAGCACGCCCATTTCGTGCAGCTTCATGGCGCAATTGAGCGCGGTCTGACCGCCCAAGGTCGGGAGCAAAGCGTCGGGACGTTCTTTGATGATGATTTTCTCCACCATTTCCGGCGTGATCGGCTCCACATAGGTGCGGGCCGCAAATTCCGGATCGGTCATGATGGTGGCCGGATTGGAATTGATGAGGACGACTTCATATCCTTCCTCGCGCAGGGCTTTGCATGCCTGTACGCCGGAATAGTCGAACTCGCACCCCTGTCCGATGACAATCGGGCCGGAGCCAATCAGAAGGATTTTTTTGATGGATGAATCTTTGGGCACGGGAATGCGAGGAATGGGAAATGATCGGCTGAAAGCGGGGTGCCAGAAAACAAGCCGGTGGCTGGCGGCTGGCACATGGGTCACCGTTGCCACACGGGCGGCGGGGTGTCAAAAGCGGAGGCGCTTAGACTGAGGTTGTCAGTGTTTCTATCAGGCCGCGCAAATGGTGGAGCCACGCGTCCATCAGATCGCCGGCCGTCACTCCCGGCGAGGCCAGCACAAACAAACTGAGGATCAGGGCCAGATTGATGCAATAAATGAACACCAGCGAGAAAAACGTCCCATTTTGCTGCAGATCGGGCTGGTCGCGCGTCACCATCCAGAGAGTAAACGTGAGGTGCAGCCCCCACGAATACCCCAGCACCACCGACAGTGCGGCATCCATGCCCAGCGAAAACCGCCACTCACCCACCCGCAGGTGCTGCACAGAGCCAAGATCCACCGCCGCCCCAAGCAATCCATAGGCCGCCACCGCCACCAGAGACCAAAACGGCACAAAATACGGCGATAGCGAAATTAAGACGTTGTTTTTGTCCGTCACGACATGCCCGCCGTCGGAAGTCACCCGGAACGCATGAATGCGGCCGCCACACAGCAGCACAAATAAGGCATGCGTCAGCTCATGGCCGAGAACATACAGGTAACGAGGACGCAACCCCCCCCAGAAAGCGGCCAGCCAGACGACCAGCCCCCACGTAAATAAGACCACCGGTGGCGTCTGCCATACCTCGTCGGCCGCCGCACTGCGGCCCAACACCGTGAAAAATGCCTGCGTCGTGACCCACGCCAATGGCATCAACATCAATCCAATAATTGTGTTCAACCACACAATTGGAATAACCGCCGGCGCCGCCGTCCGGTACGTCACATTTTTGCTGTGCAGACGGACGGTACGGTCTCTCGCCGGAAAACGAGCATTCTTTGGGGCCGCCCGTCCCGGTGAGACGGCGGCCCCACGGGCAGAGGCGGTCAAAGCGCGCCGCTTTTGGTTGCGGGCTGGCATGCAGTACAGCAAAAAAAAAGACGGACCATCGGTGGTCCGTCTTGAGGATACACTCACGCGTTATGAGTGTCTGCAGAAATTCAGGGAAACTTGACTATTATCCGTCGCGGTGGCGGGGGGCCGCGGCGACGGATCAGCTGGAGGGGGAACGAGTTCCGCGGATGGTGGGCGGCGTGGTTTCGACCCTGCTTTCAGGGTTATTCCGCGGCGACCTTCGCTGATTTCTTGGCGGGCATCTTTTTCCCAAAGACTCGTTTTTTCGGTCCGCCGGGCGCTTTTTCCCGCGGGGCAAACTTGAATTCGGTGAGCCACTTACCCTTGAGATTGAGCAATAGATTGGCGTCGAAGGTCCTTCCTTTTTTGCTTTTCATCCCTTTGAGCATCCCGCTGTCACCTTCGGTAAAAAACTTCAGGGCGGTGGCGCGGTCGATGTCATGACTGCACATGACTTTCCCGAGATGCGCTTTGGGTTTGCATTTTTTGACGGCGGCGGCAGTGGCGTCGCCACGCAAGTGCACTTCGCACGTGTACCCGGCCGGCGTGTCGTAAATAAAGGAGTTCTGACCGGCCGCCGCACACACGGGACACGGACACAAACGGTTGGCCGGATCCTGAACCGACTCGAGCGCCGCTTCCTGCTCCGGGGATTTGGCAAACACAAAGGCCACTTTGCCTTTGGTATCGATCTCCACCGCCGCGTCAAAATCCTTGCCAAACCGGTTCTTGAACCCATGGAGCGGACCGAGAAACTTCTTCTCCAGTAGCTCATGCAGCTCGGCCTCGGACATGGGTCGCTGCGCAATCGTTTTGCCCACCCGCAGCGTGCACTTGGGCGTATGGCACGAGAGCGAAGTGGCAATGCTCTTGAGTCCATGCGCGCCACACAACGGACAGGTGGCTTGGAAATCTGGAAAGACTTCCTCGACCTTGGTCTCGGCATAATGACGCGTGCGCTGGACGATCTGGGCGGCCAGCTCGCGGATTTCGCGCATAAACGTCGTCCGCTCCGCCTGCCCTTGCTCCATCAACTTGAGTTTGTGCTCCCACTGGCCGGTCATCTCAGGTGAGGCCAGCGCCTCGACCCCGGCTTCATGCAGCTGGTCAATCAGGGCAATCCCCTTGGAGGTGGCCACCAGATCGCGCTGGTTGCGAGCCAAGTAGCCGTCCTGCAGCAATCCTTCAATGATGGCCGCCCGCGTCGCCGGCGTGCCCAGACCACGCTCGCTCATCGCTTCACGCAATTCTTCGTCATCCACCAGCTTGCCCGCCCCCTCCATGCTCGATAACAAGGTGGCTTCGTTGTAGTGGGGCGGCGGACGAGTCACGTCCTCGCGCTTGTCAATGGCAATGCCAGTCGCCGTCTCGCCTTCCTGTACCGGACAAAGCGTGGCCGCCTCATCATCATCGCCAATCGATTTCTTGCCGTAGACTTCCAGCCAGCCGGGCAGTAGCAGCACTTTGCCGTCGGTCTTGAAAGCATCTATAATCTTATCCGTGGTGATCCGCGTGATGCGCGTGGTGACTTCAAATTCAGCCGCTGGATAAAAGACGGCGATGAACCGCCGTGAGACCATATCGAACAGTTTTTGTTCTGCCTCGTCGAGTTTTGACGGCAGTTGGCCGGTGGGGATGATGGCAAAGTGGTCCGAGACTTTGGAGCCGTCGAAGACGCGTTTGGTCGGAACGATCCGGTTTTCATCCAGCAGGCGAGCGGCGAATTTGGGCAGATTAGTCACGACCGGGCCGCCTTCCTCGGCACGCGCGATCGTGCGCATGGTGTCTTGGACCGTGCTTAAATAATCTTCTGGCAGGTAGCGTGAATCGGTCCGGGGATAGGTCAGGGCCTTATGTTTTTCATAGAGCGCTTGGGCCAGCTGCAGGGTGCGCCGGGCCGAGAACCCGAACCGGTTGCTGGCTTCCCGTTGCAGTGAGGTCAGGTCATACAGCAGTGGCGACGCCTGGCGCGCCGGCTTCTTCACCTCTGTGACCGTGCCTTTCCGGCCTTGCGTCCGGGCGACAATGGCATCGGCCTCCGCCTGCTCCCACAACCGCTCCGCCCGCGCATGCGGATTGCCCTCGTCCTTTTGAAAATCCTCCCGGAACCAGCGACCGTAATATTCGCCCGCCGTCACTCCAAATTCGCCAATGACTTCCCAGTACGCCCGGGGCACAAAACTCATGATCTCCTTCTCCCGGGCCACCAGAATGGCCAGCGTCGGCGTCTGCACCCGGCCCGCCGGCGTCAGCCGAAATCCGCCAAATCGCGAATTGGCCGCCGTTAGCGCCCGCGTCGCATTGATGCCCACCAGCCAGTCGCTCTCGCTGCGACAAAGCGCCGCATGAGCCAAGGGCAGCATCTCCGCATCACTGCGCAAGTGACCAAAGGCCTTCTCAATCGCCGCATTGGTCATCGATTGCATCCACAACCGCTGCGTCGGCTTCCGTACCCCGGTCGCCTCCACAATATAACGGAAAATTAATTCCCCTTCCCGCCCGGCGTCACACGCGTTGATAATGCCGCCCACATCAGGTCGCTTCATCAGCCGCTTGAGTACCTTGAGCCGCTCTTCCCCGTCATCCCGCGGCTGGAGATCAAATTTCTCCGGCAAAATCGGCAGCGAGTCGAATTTCCAGCTCGGCTTCTTGCCTTGAGCTTCGCCCGGGAGCGCCAGCTCCACTAAATGCCCGATGGCCGACGAGATGACGTGAGTGTCGTTCTCGAAGTAATCTTTCTCTTTAACGAACTTGGACATGCCGGGGCCTTTGCCGAGCACGCGGGCGAGGTCAGCGGCAACACTGGGCTTTTCGGCAATAATAAGGGTCTTCATGAGAGATGGGCGGGCACCGCAGACAAATGGCGGTCGAAGGGAGAGACTACGCACGCGTCAAGTCGCCAGAAAGAAAGAGTCCGCAAAAAGTGATTCCGTCCAACCAGAAAACCGCCGACCCCCGCGCGGATAGGCCACAAAAATACCCGAGAAGCATCATATGAACATTTGTCCAAAAAATCAGCCATGTGTCAAGCCCGCGTTGCGGCAGCGCACGCGTTCGTGTCGCGCGCATCGCCACGACCCATGACCCAATCGCAGACACCCACTTATTGTTTCGCCCGGCCGGTGGCAAAAGTGGGTGTCCTGATTCTTTTTTTCTTGAGGGATGTGGCCTGAGGGCCAAGTGTGGAAACCGGGGCCAACGTACCCGGCTACAGTGGCGGCTTTGCCGCCTGCGC
>CAJBME010000048.1 GCA_903954065.1 uncultured bacterium | reverse complement strand
CGCGGAGAAAAAGAAATCTTCTGCTTCTGAATCCCTCCGCGCCTCCGCGCCTCCGCGTGAGTATTCCGACATCCCCGGCTTCTGCCCATCCGCCACCACCGCCGAAATCGCCGCTCACCTCAATCCAGGCTCACGCGGAGGCGCGGAGCACGCGGAGAAAAAGAAATCTTCTGCTTCTGAATCCCTCCGCGTCTCCGCGTCTCCGCGTGAGTATTCCGACATCCCCGGCTTCTGCCCATCCGCCACCACCGGCACCACCGGCACCACCGCCACCACCGCCGCCACCTCAAGCGGCCCAGTCCCGGCCCGGAGGTGAAAGCGCGCTGAGCTTGCTAGGCACCCATATTGCTGTAAAATGGCCTTGTCATGAAAATCACCTTGGATTTGCCGGATGATCTTCTTGCCGAAGCGAAGGCCTTGGCCGCGCGCCGTCGGACGACGCTCAAGGCAATGGTCGAGCACGCACTGCGGCGGGAGATCATGCCACCCGTTCAGCTGGATGAAGACAGTCCATTCGAAATGAACGAGCTGGGGATGCTGGTATTGAAGAAGAAGGGACGGAAGCCGATGAGTGCAGAGGAAGTCCAGGATCTCATCGACCATCAATATGATGAAGAGGATGCTAGGGTTCTGGAAATTGCAGGAGACAAGAAATGAGCTTACTCGATGTCAATGTCCTGTTGGCCTTGGTGGATCCGCTGCACGCCCATCATGAACGGGCAAAACATTTTTTCGTCAATCGGCACCCCGCGGCTTGGGCGACTTGTCCCATTGTGGAAAACGGATTTCTCCGTGTGCTTTCTGGCACTGGCTATGCCAATCGTGTCGACAGCCCGAAGACCGCACGAATCCTTCTCGATCAAATGATTGCTTCATCCTCCGTCCACCAATTCTGGCCGGATGACCTCAGCTTGCGCGATCCCTCACTTTTTCCGGATTTGCCCCATTGCAAGCATTTGACCGACTGCTATCTGCTGGCACTGGCAGTAAAACGCGGCGGCAAGCTGGCCACCTTTGACCACCGAATCAATCCAGCCTGGGTTCCCGGTGGTGCACACGCCCTGATGGTTCTCGATCCGCAAGTCCCTTGAAACTCAAGTTTAAGCACCAAGCCTATCAGGCCGACGCCGTCCGTGCGGTGGTGAATCTCTCCGCGCCTCCGCGTGAGTATTCCGACATACCCCCCCACACTAGCCATGATCGACTACGAGAAACTTCAAAAATTCCTCAAACATCTGGAGCTGCAATTCGCCAACTATCAGATGGCACAAAATCGCCCTGAACTCACGGACATTGACCGCGAGGCCATCGCCGAATCCGTCATCCAACGCTTCGAGACCTGCTACGACACCCTCTGGAAAACCCTCAAACACCACCTCATCGAGGAAACCGGCCTCGCGGAAATACCCAACAGCCCCAAGCCCGTCTTCAAACTGGCCGGGCAAAACAAGGCGCTCCCGTCGCCCGTGGAAAAATGGATCGCTTACGCCAACGCCCGCACCGACACCGCGCATGATTACAGCGGCGAAAAGGCGGCGGAAACACGGCTCATCGTCAAAGACTTCATTGATGATGCCATCGGCCTTTACCAAACAATGACTGGAACAATTTGGGAATGAACGAAGACATCAACATCACCCCAGAGCAACGGGAAATGCTGCTCGCGTTCTTGCGCCGCCACCTCCCCGACGTCGCCGTCTGGGCCTACGGCTCCCGTGTAAAATGCACCGCCCACCCTTACTCCGACCTCGATCTCGTCGCCTTCACCAGCCCCGCCCAACGCCCCGCCGTTTCCGAACTCAAGGACGAACTCGCCGAAAGCGACCTCCCCTTCCTCGTGGATTTGCACATCTGGGACGAAGTCCCGGAACGATTCCATGAAATCATCCGCAAAGAGTACGTGGTACTACAAGAGGCGCCGTTTTCCTCTCCGCCCTCCGCCAAACAGCCCGCCATCAAAGCCAACCTGAGGGTCTAACGCTCCCCCGAAGAGCCGGCCCTCCCTCGCCCAAGACGCATCAGTATCTACCACGCGTGGAGATGAAATGCAGGCTCACGCGGAGGCGCGGCGAATGCGGAGGAAAAGAAAACTTCTGAATCTCTCCGCGCCTCCGCGTCTCCGCGTGAGTATTCTGAGAAGCAGATCTCGCAACATCATCGCAACATCATCGCCGCGAAGTTTGAAATCCTACAAAACCCCGCTCTCCCGGATGCCGAGTCCGCAAAACCGGAGCAGCCCATCTGAGCCAACTTGAGGGGGCTGGGTTATGGCGGGTACATGGAAACGCACATCGCTGCGCGAGGCAGGCGTCACGTTGATTGACTACGGACAGCGGCTATCCATACGTCGCGATTCACTCAAAGAAGGCTGGTGAGTGCAGTTTAACACATCGTTAAGTGGGTCGATGGGGTGGCAGAGCGTAACCGTCTCACCGGCCCATCTACCCTTCGGATGTTGTCTCGGGTAGGGTGGCAGGCATGAAGAAGCGAACCCCGAAGGAATGGCAACGTCTGGTGGCTGAGTACGAGCGCGGCTTTGAGAGTCGGGGGGATTTT
>CAJBME010000047.1 GCA_903954065.1 uncultured bacterium | reverse complement strand
GAGGGCACATAAAAGTCGGAGAACTCCGAACTCGGGGCCTCGATCTTCTTGAACCACCACACCGCGAGTTGATTGGCGGATCCGGGTAGCGCGTTGACCGGAATGATGGCGCCTTTTTCCGCCGCAGCGACTCCTTCCGCGAACGGGTCGACGTAGGCAGCGGGCGAATGCGAGGTGCCTTGGGAAACGTAACCGGCCAGCGTGTAGGCGGAGGACGGCGGGTTGATGCGCTCTCCGACATAAGCCGCGCCGGTGAGCGCAGCCCCGCCATCGCCTTCCTGATAGCCGCTGCGGTCTTCCGCCTGCGTGATCAGACGGACATACCAGATCCCGCCATTGTCGCCGGTGAATTTCAGCAGCGAGCGGTTTTGCTGATCCTGGGTGACTCCGAGTCCCACGATCAAGCGCTGGCTGACGGTATCAATCACCGATTCCGCACCGTTGGCATCATCCTGGTAGATGATCGTGGGGATTTTTCCGTCTTCAAATTTCAGGCCGGTTCCGGTAGCCGTCGAGCTGCCGCCCTGGGCGACGGTGGATGAAGCGAACTCGGTGATGTCATCCGGCCAGAACTGGAGGTATTTGTTGAGGTACTTCGGCCAATCAATCGACAGTCCCGGGGAAGCTCCCGCGGTGAGGGCGATTTCCGCATCGTGATTCTCGAGCCAATAAAATGAGACCCGGTCTTCGATGTCATTTTCACGCTCCGCGAAGTAGGCGAGGCTGCCATCCGGCCGGGGGTTCGAGCCGTAATAGGTGACATCGGTGGTGGAACTCGAGGTGACCGGCACGGCGGTGAGATCCTCGTCGGGCTCGGGCCGGATCTCGTTGCCGAGATAAGTGGTGATGGTTTTCGGAACCGCGGCCTGCTCGACGCTGACGATGTCGGCACCGAGGAACTCATGGGTGCCGTCTTCGCGGAGCGCTCCGAGATACTCGACGAGGATTCTGCCGACTTGGTTGTAGGCGTGCAGCTCGCCGATGCCGTTGGACTTCTCATACCAAAGCGTGCGCAGGACCTGAGTCGCCTCGGCGTTGGGGTCGGCACTGGAACTGCCAGCCACCACATATTCGGTGGCAACGGTCTCCGGGAAGACGTTGCTGTAGACCGGGTTCACCGTGACAATCCGGCCGGAGGGAATCGCCACCCGTGGTCCGTTGTAACTTTTTTCCGTCCAGAAAATCGTCCGCACCGGCGTGGAGGTCGCGGAGGAGACGTTGAAGCGCTCCTTGTAGAAAACATAGCTGTTGCTGGTGGGATCCGGCACCGCCGAGCGCCAGGTGATTTCGACGGTCCCGGGCGAATTCGCAAACACGACTTTGGCGTGCGGACTATAATAATAGCTGGGTAACACCCCGGTCGCGAGCGACGCAATCGCCGCGGGTTCTCCGCTGCCATAGTCAGTGGCGGGAGCACTGCTCGGATTGGTGAGAACCTCGCCCGCGGCCACCGGTTCCGCCCGCCAGTAGGTCGATGGCGAGGAGATGAGGGTCTGCGTGCCTCCGGTGCTGGTGATCGCGATGGGCGGCACGATTTGATCGCCATAAAAATACCGCGGCACGCCCGAGGCAAAGCCGGTGCCCACGCTGGCAAAGCTCAGCTTGATGCCATTGGTGCTTTTCGGATAGCCCGAGGCGATCGGTCCGGCACTGCCTGCCGCCCCGACCACATTGGAATACTGCGGCAAGATGGTCGGGTCGCCAAGCGGCGTCCCGGTCGGTCCGACGGGCGCGATTTTCCCGGTGTTGTTCGCGGGAACCCGCTGGCTCAGGCTGTTATAGACCCCGCTTTTGAGCTCATACTGCGCCAGGAGACTGGAACAGCCCCCCAGTCCGATCAGCAGGCAGGCGGCGAGGCGCGACAGCCGGTTGTTTGCCATTGAGGCACCTGGAATCCGGTTCATGGGAAATAACGTTGAAGAAAAAAATCGATCATCCTGCCGGGGTGCCCGATCACTTCGCGCCGGCAACCCGCTTTTCCAGGGCGCTCAAACGGGCTTCAAGAGCGGCGATCGCGACGTCCTTCTGCTCGAGTTCGACGTCCTTCTGCTCGAGTTTTTTGGCAAGCTCCTGGGTGGCGGAAACATTGAGCATGGCGATGTCATCGTAGTCCACCGAGCGGAAATCATCGACCTCGCGGCCATACACGAAGACTTCGGAGCCCTTGGGCTCGAATGCGGTCCTGAATGCCCCGGCACGGACTTCGAGCACTTCATGCACCGCGTCCTCCTCACTATCAAACAGACGGACCTTCTCGCCCACTTTCAAATCGGTCGCCAAACTGACCCACCCCCCTTCAACCACTGCTTTCTTAAAGATGTCAGGGATAACTCCGCGACTTAAATTCACCGCGGCTGGATAGACCGACTCCACTTGCTGGGCGATGACACGTTTTTTGATCTGACTTCCCATGGCCAGTTTGTCTTTGAATGAGTAATCGGTGATCTCAATCGATTGAAGGACCGCCAAATCCTCCGCTCCATTCGAAACACCGATCACTTCCTTGATCCGTTCGTCAGAAGTTACGTGATATGCCGGGGCGCGCATATAGTAATCAGCAACAATGCTAAAAGCAATATCCGAACGATCCGCGCTAGTATCATGCCCGCCATTCCCGTCCAGATAATACTGAAGATTAAACGTGCTCAGGGCCGAGCCAGACACGTGCAGGGGAGCCAGCGGGGCCGTCGTGCCAATGCCGACATAGCCGTTCGCCGCGACCCGCATTCTTTCAGTCACGGTGTTGGCCGAAGTCACTTCTCCAAAGATGATTCCGCCCCCTCCATAACCCTTCTGGTTGAGCAGATACGTTTGTCCACTTCCGCCATCTTTGTTCCACTCTAAATGAGCCCCTTGACTGTGTGTCGTGGTAGAACCTCGAGCCGCAAGGTAAGTTGCTGACAAGCTACTTGCCGACAAGTTATTTGTCGTCACATTATTGGAAGTATCGATAGTGATGCCAGCCCCCCCTTCGCCCGACTGCAGGAGCACTTTCCCACCGATCGACTTCACCACCAGATCGTTAGCCACCGCCGAGGCCGAAAATCTCCCAGCGGTCGTCGCCAAGCCAACTATTCCCTGAGTGGAGCCATTCGTGATGGATAAATAGGGGTCGGTGTTTTTGATATTCACATTTCCATCAACAACGTCCAACTTGTAGCCCGGGCTGGTAGTACCGATGCCGACAAAGCCGGCGGTATCGATGACCATTTTCGGGCTGGCCGCGAAGTCATAGCTGTTTTTGAAAACGAGTTTGTCCAAGTCCACATTGTCCACGCCGATGGACCAGCCTATGGTTCCGGTGGGATCCAATGCCAATGACACAAACGGACTGCCTGCGCTGGAGCCGGCCACGGCGGCGGCGAGCACGGCGTTGTTGCCGGTGGAGTTCGCGGAGTTAACCACCCGAAGCCCGTTGTTGGCGGGGGTGGTCGTTCCCGTTTTCGCCCACACCTCCAAGACCGCCGCGGGGCTGGTCACCGCGGGGCTGGTAAAGCCGACGCCGACATTGCTCGCGCGATAGATATTGTTCCCCGACACCGCCCACAAGCCAATAGAGGTGGTGTCGATTTTCGCAGCGGTGATCGTGCTGCCGGCGATGTCCGTGCCGGCAATCGTCCCGTCGAGGATTTTCGCGCTGTTGATCGCGCTGGTGGCCACCTGATTGGTGCCCACCGCGCTGTCGAACAGCATCGCGGAGGTCACGGCCCCGTTGGCGACGGATTCCGCCATGATGGAGCGCATCGAGTAGGGGCCGGTGACCAGCTGTTGGCGGGGCGAGATTTCCGCATCATCCACGGTGGAGGCATTTCCATCATCCACGGTGATTCCCAGATAGAGAGCGCTGGTGGTGGCGGTGTTGATGACGGCGTCGAGGGACGTGATCGGGAAGGCGGGGCTCGACGGTCCGGGCTTGTTGGTGATGCCGGTGCCGTTGCCGATCAACACACTGAATTCGCCGCCGGAGATGGTGACGGTTTGGGTTTCATTGTAACTCGCCTCGCCGCCGGAGGATACCGAATACAAGCGGAAGGTGACCGCCCGGTTCACCGCCGCGGTGCTGCCGATGGCGACGCCCGCGCTGTCGGTGACGCGGCCCTGATAGCTCATCAGTGTCGGGACGGTGGTTGCCGCGTCGGCCCATGGGGCGCTGGACAGCAGGACGAGGATGGCGAGTTTGGCTTTCATGGAATGGGAGTGAAGTGGAAAAGGTTGAATCACGGCTTAAAGTCGGAGATTTCGGAGATTTCGGAAATCCGGCGCATGGCGAAAGTCCCGGAAACCGTCAGGAATTTGCTGTCGGCGGGGGTGGGCGGCGTGGTGACGGGAGGCGGGGGCGGGGCGGTGCCGCCGAGACCGGTGAGGGTTTCCGTGTAGGTGCCGCCGAGCACGGTGGTGCCCCAGCCGGAGATGGTGCTGCCGTCGGGCGGGCTGCTGGTGAAGGTGAAACTACAGGTCCGGTTGACCGTGTAGCTTTCATCTCCGCTCTCGAGTTTCGTCTTAAAGTCCGTGTCGAGGTTGTCGTGATCCGGATGATAGGTGTGGACGAAGGGATTGGTCGGATCATCGAAATACACCGGGATCGACCATTGCGCGGTGGAACCGGTGGCAAAGGTCCCGGACAGCGCCTGATAGGATCTTGGGGTCAGTGGCAACTGCGGAGCGACGTAGCGCTGGGGTTTCACGTCGGACTGCGTGTAGCCAAGGATTCCCGATTCCTCGAGGGCGATTCCCAGCGGATTGCCGTCGGCGGTCAATTTGCCAACGAAAGCCTGGGACAGCAGGCGGCCGATATTATCCGAATCCATGTGCATCAGGAACACCAATGGGAACGGCTGGGAGGTGGTGGAACCGCCGCTCGGGTTCTGGGCGTTCTGTACGTTGGTCACCTTCACCTGGGCATACCACAGGCCGGCGGTCGTCGCGGCCTGGGCGCTGACCGGCAGCTGCACATCGGTGAGGTTGCCCGCATCCTTGATGCGCAGGATGGAGGCATAGTACAAGCTGGAGTCCGTCATTCCCGCGCGGCTCACGCCGAAATCGAGATTCAGACGCCCGGACGCGGGCACGGTGACCGTGAAGGGGGCGGTGATCGGCGTTTCCGTGTAGGAATTGCTGCTGCTGTTGAAGATCCGGCGGGTGAGCGGTACCGGCCCAGTGACAAGAGTCTGAAATTCAGGGGCTACCGCAGAGGGCTCCACCGAGACCGTTAGGGTCATGGTGGAGGTGCTGCGGTTGGTGACCCCGGCGGTGATGGCGGTGAGACTGCGGCCGAAAGCCAAGCCGCTCGTGCTGGGCAGTTCATATTCCACCGGCGCGGTGAAATTGCCGACGGTGGGGATTTGGAACCAGTAGGCTTTGTTCGGATCCATCCTTTCCGAGCCGGCGGATACCAGCAGCGGGTTCTTGTTCGGGTCATCGTTGCTCAACTCCCCACCGTTGTATTTGTAGATCTGCGCGCCGGGGGCGAGCACGGTGGTGCTGGCCGACGGGAAGCTGGCGAAGTAGCTGCTCATGGTCGGCGTGCCCGAGACCGCAGGGAAACCGAGGAAATTGGCCCCGGAGATAAGCCAGGTCGCGGCAGGAGGAATCGCCAGCTGGTTGATTTTCACCGAGGTGGCCGAGTTGCAGCGGATCAAATAGGCGGAGTTGCCGATCATCTGGGTGAGCGCCTGCTCGGAGTGATCGGACTTCCAGACCGTCCACTCCTCGCTGTTGGTGCTGGGGGTGGAGGGCGTGGTGGTGAAAGCGGTCTCGTCCGGATCGGGATTCCAGCGCCAGACTTCCAGCACCTCCGGATATTTTGAAAAGAGTTCCTCCACCGTGGTGTAGGAGGCGTCTCCAGCCAGCCAGACGCCGTTCCAACCTTGGAGCAGCGTGTAGGTCCGATCGACCCACTGCGCCTGCACGCTGGCGGCGGTGACAAGAAGCGCGCAGAGCGGAATCAGGAAAAATTTCATCGGGCGATTAGACGGTAGTAGGTGGATTGGTCGGCGGCGTCCGCGTAGATGCTGATCACTTCGGTGACCGTGGAGGTGAGCGAGGACTGCGCGGCGGCGGCATCGGGAGCGGCGGGGTCACTCAGGGAAAACGGAACCGCGGTCCATGTTTTCAGATCGGTGGTGGACTCCAGCCTGTAGGACCTGCCGTAAAAGGCGTAGAATTCCAGCCGCGCGGACGTGGCGAGCTTTTCCTTGATGGACACGCTCAAGACCGAGCTGCTGTCCGTGGCATAGGTGCCGGCAACATACTCAGTGTAATTGCTCACCCCATCCTTGTCCAAGTCCCCGTTTTTATCGATCAGGGACAAATCCCAACCATCCGCCCCCGGCAAATAGCTGCCGTGATAGAGCTGCGCTTCTTCCCACGCGTCCGGCAGACCGTCGCCATCGGAATCCACCCCGAGCGTCAGATTGAGGCGGCGGCGGGCCGAAGCGCTGCCGACCAACGGAGGGGTGGCCATTTCAATCGGATAATATAACTGGCTGCCGATGCTCACGGCCAGGGTGTAAACCGTGCCGCTGGTCAGGGCGACCGAGCTGTAGGTGGTGGTGGAGGCACGCAACATGTCGATGCGCAGCCGCAGTTGGTAATTGAAATCGGTGCCCTCGGCGGCGACCAGCGACTGGCGCATGATCTCCTTGCCGTCCTTGTAAACAACCACCGCCGCACCATCGGCCGGGATCAGGGCGCCGTATTGGTCCCGCACATCGCCATACACGGTAGAATAAGGGGCAGGAGGGAAGGCCTGGAGCAGGGGAACCGGCCCCGCCAGCACCGCCAGCGGCAGGCGCCACCCCGCCAAAAGGGCCAGCAGGGCTTGGCCTCCCCCAACCGCTCCCCCGGAATAAGCTGGGAGAACGGCACCCCGGGCGCGGCGCCTTTCCAGGTTCCGGGGCGATACGGGGGGGCGGGATCGGGCGAGGATAGCCATGGTTGTTTTTGAGCGGCAAAATTTGTCCTGCATCGTTTATCGGAAATTACCGGAATCTTAAATCTGATTATTACAAGGTGTCGATCGCTTATAATAAGTATTTAAATTTAATCGTTTTTTAGCAAAGAACCCCATCGGAAGGCGGGTGATTACGGGGAACGGGATGGTCAGGCACGCCTTTCCGTCCGGATTTCTGTCTGGATTTGGATTTTG
>CAJBME010000046.1 GCA_903954065.1 uncultured bacterium | reverse complement strand
CGAGGGAACTTGCCATCGATCAGAATGAAGGCATCGCCCCGCGTCATCATCAACTTACCCTGCTTAATCTCGACCGCGCTCAAACCGGCATTGGCCGCTGTCAGCCGGAGCTGAGCCAGCCGGAGCAATGTTTCGGCGGGTGCGGGGATTGGACCGAAGCGGTCGCGCCAGGCTTGGCGCAACGAGTCGAGAGCGGCCAGCGAGCTGATTTCTGCGATTTCTTTGTATGCGGCGATTCGCAATCTGGAATCGGAGAGGTAATTTTCCGGGATATGGCATGGGGCTTGTCCCATGGCGGCCATCTCGGGTTTCCACTCGGCTGGGCTGGTGACGAGAAAGTCTGAGCGAAATGCCACTTGTGAGCGCAGGCCGGGCTGATCGCCTTTGACTCTGGCGACGGCGCGTTTGAGCAGGTTGCAATACAATTCAAACCCGATGTTAAAGATGTGCCCGCTTTGTTGAGTACCGAGCAGATTTCCGGCGCCTCGGATTTCCAGATCACGCATGGCAATTTTCAAGCCGGCGCCGAGCTGTGAATACTGGCGGATGGCATTGACGCGTTTGCGGGCGTCGCCGGTTGTCAGCAAGTCGCGCGGCAGCATCAGATACGCATGCGCCTGATGTCCAGCCCGCCCCACTCGTCCGCGCAGCTGGTACAAATCCGCCAGACCAAACCGATCCGCCCGGTCGATGATGATGGTATTGGCATTGGGGATATCGATACCGCTTTCAATGATGGTGGTGCAGACGAAAACATCCGTCTGGCCTTCGACAAACCGCTTCATCGCATCCTCCAGATCCTCCTCATTCATCTGGCCGTGTCCAATGTCGACCCGGGCCCCCGGACACAATGTCCGAAGCTTCGCGGCAATCATCTCAATGTCCCCTACCCTGTTGTGTAGAAAAAACACCTGTCCGGCGCGCTTTAGCTCGCGATCAATGGCATCGCGAATGACTCGTTCATCATACGGGCAAATATGCGTCTGCACCGGCACGCGGTTCGGCGGCGGCGTCTCGATAGTACTCATGTCCCGGGCCCCCATCAACGCCATGTAAAGCGTCCGCGGGATCGGGGTGGCCGATAGCGTCATCACATCGACCAGCCGGAACAGTTGTTTAAATTTCTCTTTGTGAGCGACTCCAAAGCGTTGTTCTTCATCGACCACCACGAGGCCGAGATGGTTATACACTACGTCTTTACCGAGCAGGCGATGGGTACCGACGACGATGTCCACGCTGCCATCGGCCAGCCCCTGCACGGTGCGTGTTTGTTCTTTTTTCGAGCGCCAGCGGCACATCAAATCGACGCGCACCGGGTAATCGCTCATGCGTTCGCACAGCGTGCGCCAATGTTGTTCGGCGAGCACGGTGGTGGGGGCGAGCAAGGCCACCTGACGTCCGCCCATGACGCACTTGAAGGCCGCGCGGATGGCCACTTCGGTTTTACCGAATCCGACGTCGCCGCAGATGAGGCGGTCCATCGGCCGTCCGCTTTCCATATCGCGTTTAGCTTCGGTAATGGCGCGCAATTGATCCGGCGTTTCTTTATACACGAAGCTATTTTCAAATTCCCACTGCCATTTGCCGTCGGTCGCATGCGCGGACCGGCCGCGAGTCTCACGCTCGGCCTGCACCGAAAGCAGTCGTGAGGCATAGTCAAAAATGCTTTTTTCCGCCTGTTTGCGGGTTTTCGCCCATTTCTCATCGCCCAATTTACTGAGCGGCGGCGGCTTGCGGCCGGCTCCGACGTAGCGACTGACGAGGTGCGCCTGGTCCAGACCGACGTAAAGCCGCGCTTTGTCCGCAAATTCAAGCACCATGACTTCGTCGCCCGCATCTCCCTGCGGACGGAACAACCCGGTGAATTTTGCCACCCCGTAATCTTGATGCACCACCAACTCGCCGTCATCCAACTCTCGGAAATCCATCAGCCGTCGGCGCCCCAACTCCCGCTGCTCCCGCCCAAAAAGTCGGCGGGCCCGCGTGTGCTGATAACGCCCAAAAACTTCTGCATCCGATAACACCGCTAACTTCGCCGCCGGTACACTAAAACCATGATTCAATTGCCCCAGCCGACAGTCGAGCCGCCCCGCCAACTCCGGCAAAATTTCGCGAAACCGCTCCATCTCTCCTTCCGTGTTGAAAAACATCGCCACTCGCCACCCGCTGGCTTGCCACTCGTCGACCTGAGAACGAAATGACTCACGCCGCGCCTCCTGCATAATAAAATCCCCAGTGGCATAAGAACCAAGCGGATGCGGATGCGCAGACCAGATCAACGACTCACCCAACACGCCTGACAATCCCTCCGCCAAAGAACCCGGGGAAGCAGAAGAAACAGAAGCCGCCTCAGCCGCCTCAGCCGACACCACCGCCGCCTTCGCCTTCCGCCCACGCGGCCGCTTGACTGCCGGAACTTCAACCGGTTCAATCGCCAGAACCGCCGATGGTCCACCCGGCTCACTCAGCTCACCCGCCACGTCCACCGCATCATCCAACAGGCACACCCCAGCCTCCGGCACCCCGGAAACGCCCAAGGCCATCACCACGTCATGCGGGCCGATTAAGTCGCGCAGTTTGACGAACTGCCGCTCCTCGCCCGGCCGGACCAGCAAAATCACCGTTTCCTCGTGCTTGGAAACACTGGTCTGATGATTGACATCAAACGTGCGGATCGACTCGACCTCGAGATCGAAAAACTCAATTCTGACGGGGGCAGTCGACTGCCAGGAATACACATCGAGCAGGCCGCCGCGAATGGCAAACTGGCCACGTTCGGCCACGACTGGTACGCGATCGTATCCGGCCTCCTCCAGCGTGGCTCCGAGTTCTTCCAGCTTGTGGGTGGCGCCGGTCTTGATTTTCAGCTCGCGGGCGAGCAACAACGACATTTGTGGCACATCCTCGTCGAGACTGTCCGCCACCACCACCACCACCGGAGCAACGCCCTGGTCATCCTGAGGAGGAGCCGCCAACCGATGGAGAATGGCCAGCCGCTCGGAAACCAACTCCGGATCAGGCAACAATTCCTCGGCCGACGCCGGCGCCTCCATCTGCGGGAAAAAACACAATCGTCTCACCCCCAGCCACGTCGCCAGATCATGATGCACGTTTTCCTGTGCCCGAAGGTCACTCACCACCAGCCACGCCCGGGGCGGACGCACCGCCGCGGCCTCCAATAAAACCGACGCCACAAACGCCTGCGCCGCCGGCGTAATACCCGTCCACCGCCGCGGCTGCTGACGGTCGCCAGAAATCAAACCGCCCGGACATGATGAGGCCGCCCACGCCAATAAATCAGCCGAGGTATCGTTTAAATCATGGGTAACGGACGCTGCAGGCCCCGCCGGTTGAATCATGCGCGCCCCCACCGTACCCCGAAATAACCAGACGAAAACCTGAACCTGCCGCCTACTGCACAATTTCACCCCCCCAATCGACTCTGAAGGGCCATTGAGCCGAAAAGATTAATAAGACTTGCCAAAATTTCCTGAAAATTCAAGAATGTGGTGTATTTTCGCCGCAATGCCTCAATCACTTTCCTCTCCTGAACCAGTTGTCCCGTCGATGACGCGTCCGGGACGCGAAGCGGTCGAATCAGCTGGATTATATTTAGTACGGACGTTGGTGGTTGATGGAGACGTGGCCACGCGGGACCTCTTGGTAGAAGCAGCGGGCAACCGTGGCCATCAGGTCATGGCCGCCCGGACGCTGGATGAGGCGGTGGCGCACTTATCCCAGCAATCGATTGATTGTCTTGTTGTTAAGCTGCGTCTCGCGTGGACTGAACCACTGGAAATCTTTCTCCGTGGGCTGGCCACGGGCACTGTCTCACCACGCCCGCAGGTGGTGGCGGTAGTTTTGGACGATCCGCCGCCCCGGCCGGCGGAGTGGTTGACGCGCGGGGTCGATGACATTGTCATGGGGCTGAGCCGCGGGCATGATCTAGATTTGCGGCTGGCGGTGGTCGAGAAACGGCTGGCCCAGCGCCGCCGCAACGAAGAAGGGCGGCTCAATGCTCAGGCGCTGGGGCGAAATTTTGAAAACCTCTTTCGGGTCGCACCAGCGGCGGTTTTGGTAGTGGCGGCCCGCGACGGTCTCGTTTTAGAAGCCAGCGAGGCTGCTGGGCAGCTGCTCGGCCTGCCATCGCATGAGATACGCGACCGTTTTGTCTCGCTTTTACTTCCCGGTTTACTCGGGCGCGACGACGTCTTCCAACAATGGGATGAAACAGCCGGGCCACTCCGACTTCGCGATCTGAGTCACCGGCGTCCGGACGGCAGCCCTTGTGATTTCGAGGTGGAAGTAGGACGGTGTTTCTGGTCTGACCGCCCCTCGCTCTGGTTGCGCATCGAGGAAGTAGGGGCCGCTCGCCACGCCGAAGCCGCACGGTTGCGCCACGCCCGCCTGGAGGCCACCCGCACCGTGGCCGCCGGGGCCGCCTCCACGTTCAATGACGCTCTGACCGCCGTCCGAGGAAATCTCGACCTGCTCGGCAAACAAAACACACCCCGGGGCGAAACCCAGGACCTGCTCGAAAACGCCATGACGGCGTGCGAACGCGCCGAACTCACCATTCGCACGCTGGCCGGACTGGCCCGAACCGGCAGCGTGCACGCCCGCCGACGCCGCGCCGATTTGCGCACCCTGCTCAATCGATGGATCTCCATGGCCGTCCTCCGCGGTCAAGCCCGCCTCGAATTTGACATACCCCATGACCTTCCCCCTGTCGAATTGGACGAAGCATCCCTCCGCGAAGCCCTGCTCTCCCTCGTCGAAAACGCCGAGGAAGCCATGCCTCAGGGCGGATTGCTGAAAGTCAGCGCCTCCCTCCTGTCATCGTCACCGCCCATCATCGCGGTGGAAATCACCGACTCCGGAGAAGGCATGTCCCCGGACATCATCGGCCGCATCTTCGATCCCTACTTCAGCACCCGCCCAGGCCACCAAGGATTGGGCCTGACCCAAGCCCTCGCTATCATCACCGCCCACGAAGGACGCTTGGAAGTCGACTCCACCCCAGGCACCGGCACCACGTTCCGCGCCCTCCTGCCCGCCGCCGAATCCCGCGCCACCCCCACCAGCCCCGCCTCCGTCGCCCCCGCCACCCCCAGCCCCCGCAGCCGCGGCCGGATCTTGGTCATGGACGACGACGCCGGCATCCGCGTCATCGTCGAAAAAATCCTCTCCCTCCAAGGGTTCGAGGTCTATACCGTGCGCGACGGCACGGAAACCATCACCGCCTTCCGCCGCGCCCGCGACCTCGGCTCGCCTTTCGATGTGGTCCTCCTCGACCTCGAAGTCCGAGGCGGCATGGGCGGCCGCGAATGCATCGCCCGTCTCCGCGGCGAATTTCCCGACGTCAAAGCCCTTCTCAGTACCGGCTTCTCCGATGACCTCATCTTGGAAAATCACCGCGAACATGGCTTCTCCGGCGTCCTCACCAAACCGTTCAACATGGAACGCCTCGTCAGTACCGTCAGCCGTCTCGCCGAAGCCTGAACCCCACTATTTATCTCGAAGAGACTTCACGTCATTACCCCGACCCGCTACACGACTACCACGCGGCGGATCCAACTACGCTCAATGCAGAAGACCCGTATTGATGGCATACAGGGAGAGGGTGAGTGGAGGATTTTTGCAAGAATTTCTGTTTTGTGCCCGAAATGCTGCGCATTGGGCTGACTACTGGAAGGAGCGGCAAATTCCAAAGCCTCCAGCAAAACCTTATAAAGAGTGCTATTGCTGTGATAAGCCTCCACCCCCTGCCGCCGCAAAATGAATACAGCCCAAATAGTCTTGACTTGTATCATAAGCATGTGTTCTGGATGCACTCCGAAGCCGTCTGTGCTCGATGCCGCTAAGTCTGATTCATCTGAGGCCAATCCGTCCGAGACTGAATTAGCCAACCTTTTCAAGGAGGCATACTCGGATGTCACGGTTAACCCTCCTGTTGTTAAATCTCTTGCTCCGGGGCCACCGACTGTGGAATCCCTCTATGAAGCGTGGGAGGCGGAACTCATGGACGGTATAATCGGAATTAACCCCGACGGTAGCCGATCCCTTCTGGGGCCCGGCTTTAGTGACGAACTTAGAATCCCGCACCTAGCCTCCGGTAAACAACTTGCAGATTTCCGGCCTCGGATTGACATGGTCAATTACTGCATACAGAAATACCACACAGGTGCCCCCAGCGCAGGGCTAGTCGGTCACGTCCTGAGAGCCGCATACCCAGGGCAGTTAACAGGAATGAATGACCACGAGATGTTTCAGAAGGCTAAGCGCCTGGCCGAGGGTGAGTCTCGTTGACGACCAAACGACAAACTCCCGATCCGCCGCCTCGCTCGCCCCGCGGTGGCTGAGCTTGCAGGTATGCGCCTGAGTCCAGCGTGATTCGGGAGTGCGGCGTGACGGTGGAGCGGGTCCGTGGTTCCGGGGCGTGGTGCCGCGCCGGGCGCATACCTGGGCGCTGCAGGCAACCGCCCGCCGCTTCGGCTCGGTCACGGTCAGGGTGCCGGTCACATCCCGCGCTCGCCTCACAAAGTCAGGCTCGTTCCTCGCGCTCCGCTCCCTGCTGCGGCCCGTGGCCGGGGTGTTCCTAACGTCGCAGGCCGCCCCCCCGGCCCTCGCTCCGCTCGCCCCGGCCACCTGCCGCAGCCCGCCCCCTCGTTTTTAAAAGCTCCGCGCCCCGCCTCTGGCACCGGCTTCTTTCGTCACCCCGTGCCTGCGGCCCCCGCGCTGCGGCTGCTGCGCACCACTTCGGCTCGTGCCTCGCCTTCGTTGCCTCCGCTCTGATCAGCCGCTCCTTCGTCGCGGTCGCAGCGGGTCCGTGCGCGTCAAGGCATCCTCCCCGTAAAAACTTTGGGCGGTGGGGTCCTGCGCGTGGTCGAAGTCTCCTTTGCCCAAACTTTTGACGGGTCCCCTCCTTGACCCGTGCTCCCTCGCCGCGTGCCTGATGGCGTTGGTTTTGCTTCGCAAAAACAAGCTGTGCTTGTCTTTGAAACTGTTGCGGCAGAGCCGACAGAAAGCCGCTGCGCAGCTTCTTCCTTTAGCCGCTGACGCGGCTAGCCTGCTTTGGCGACAAGTGCTTCCACGACTTCGGCGATTTTGGCTTGCTGGCGTCGCGGCAATTTGGCGACGGATGGGCTGCGGTTTGATCCGTGGGAACACGCGGAACTTTACGAGGACTCGCCGTGTTGGAAGGCGCTCCGCGCCAAGTGGGACCGCGGGCGGGAGTGTACCCAGCGGAAGTCCGCGGCCATCCAGTTCTTGAAACCTCATGGCTTCGACCGTCTGCCCAGCGGAAAATGTCATCGCCTGCTGGGTGGGCCGGTTACCGGAAGGCGGTCTCCTCGCCTTCCGCGGCCTTTTGCCTCACAGGTCGCCGCTGCAAATTGTCAATAATCTCCTCCTGACCCCTTTTTTCTCTAGCCGCATTGAACATGGAAGCGGCTTGGATTCAGCAGCTACAGCAGCCAAATAAAGAGGATTCCCGAATTGCTAGACACGTATATCAGCACTATCCTTGCTTTATGCTTGCCATCCGACTCGATCCCGAGAT